>CAITSH010000503.1 GCA_903895005.1 uncultured Pseudomonadota bacterium | reverse complement strand
TCGCCATCAACAAGATCGACAAACTCGCAGGGAACGGCCCCTTGCTTGATTTTCTTAAAACCGTGGGTGAATTGTGTCCGCGTGCGGAACTTGTGCCTGTCAGTGCGCGCCTGGGCAAGAATATCGAGGAGTTGCTCAAAACGTTGCGCGCGCATCTTCCCGAGCGGGGGGCGATTTACGCCGCTGATGATCTTACCGACCGTAGCGAGCGTTTTCTTGCCGCTGAGTTGTTGCGTGAAAAATTGTTTCGCCTGACCGGGGATGAGCTTCCCTACGGCAGCAGTGTGACGATTGAAAAATTTGAAGAAGAGGGGCAGATGCGCCGGATTCATGCGGCAATCATCGTGGACAAGGATTCGCACAAGGCGATGGTAATCGGGCAAAAAGGTGCAAAGCTCAAGGAGATTGCAACCGCCGCACGGCTCGACATGGAAAGACTCTTTGGCGGAAAAGTTTTTCTTCAGGTTTGGGTGAAGGTCAAGCCCGGCTGGACGGATGATGAGCGCTCCCTCCGGACGCTGGGGCTTGGGAACCTATGACGGGCGCATGAGCGTGGACAAACCGCGCCAGGTCCAGCAGCGCGCATTCGTGCTGCACAGTTACCCCTATCGAGAGACCAGTCTTCTGGTCGAGGTGTTCACCCGCACACACGGTAGGATCGTTGTGGTTGCGCGCGGGGCGCGTCGCCCCCGTTCCGTGATGCGCGGCAGCCTGCTTGCCTTTCAACCCCTGTTGGTCGCCTGGTCTGGTAAGGGCGAGGTGCGTAGCCTGCACAGTGCAGAATGGCAGGGAGGCCAGCCTATGTTATCCGGCGATGCCTTGCTATGCGGTTTCTATCTCAACGAGCTGATGATCAAATTGCTGCCCAGGGAAGATGCTCACGAGCAGTTGTATGACAGCTACGAAACTGCCCTCCATCGCCTCGCGGTCGAGCCCGATTCTGCCCCGATTCTGCGCGGTTTCGAGAAGCGGATGCTAAAGGAACTTGGTTATGCGCTTGAGTTGGAACGGGAGAGTGGCAGTGGTGCGAGCGTCGACGCTGATCGGCTGTATACGTACGAGCCTGAACGCGGCGTTATCGAGGTCGGGACGCGCCAGCCCTCGGGACCGGTTCTTCCCGGCGGTGCTCTTCTGGCGATCGCGCGTGACGACTATCGTGATAGCGCCGTCCAGCAGCACAGCAAGACGCTGATGCGCGTGCTGATTAACCATCGGCTCGGACGCCAGTCGTTAAACAGCCGGCAGATCTTCCGTGATCTTCAAGAACTATAAATTGAGCTAGCCCTCATGACCAAGACCGCCCTAAGCGTCAATCTCAACAAGGTTGCGCTCGTTCGTAATACGCGCACGCTGGATCTTCCCAATGTCGTAAAGGCCGCCGGAATCGCACTTGCGGCTGGAGCGCAGGGGATTACCGTTCATCCGCGTCCTGATGGGCGGCACATTCGCGAACATGATGTCAGCGATCTGGCCCGGTTTCTAAAGGCCTGGCCGAAGGCGGAATTCAACATTGAAGGAAATCCGTTCCACGGGCTGGTCGAGTTTGTCCGAGCGGTGCGTCCGCAGCAATGCACGCTGGTTCCTGACGAGTCTGGCGCGATTACCTCGGACCATGGCTGGGATTTGAAGCGGGACGGAGAACGTTTGCGGCCGGTCATCGCAGAATTGCGTGCGCTTGGATCGCGCGTGAGCCTGTTCATGGACCCGGATCCTGATGCGATGCCGATAGCGAAGGCGTTGGGCGCAGACCGTGTGGAACTTTATACAGAGCCTTACGCGAGTACTTTGGGTTCGGAGGTGGGCGGCCAAACCCTCGAAGGGTATGTCGCGACCGCATTCGCAGCCTCACAAGTCGGTCTCGGGGTGAATGCGGGACACGACCTGAATCTGCAGAATATTCCTACATTCCTAAGGGCCATTCCCGCCGTACTTGAAGTTTCGATAGGACACGCGCTGATCTCCGATGCTCTGGAGTTTGGCTTGGCAGAGACCGTCAAGTTGTATCTGGCGGCAATACGCACGGGGAATGCGTGATCCTCGGAATCGGCACGGATCTGGTAGAGATTCATCGGATCGAAAAGGCGTTGTCCCGATTCGGTGACCGATTTGCGGAGCGAATTCTGGTTGCACATGAACTCGAACGCTTTCGCAGGCACAGGAAGCCCGCGGCGTGGCTCGCCAAGCGTTTCGCGGCAAAAGAGGCTTTTTCAAAGGCAATGGGCACCGGCATTCACTTTCCGGTCAACTGGCACAACGTCAGCGTCGACAACGCCGTATCAGGTAAGCCATTGTTGCTCTTTTCAGCGCCTCTGGAAGAACTTATGCGCCAACGCGGTATCGTCCATGCGCATGTCAGTCTCACCGATGAACTTACCCTCGCCAGTGCTTTTGTGATTCTGGAGGGGCTCGACCATCCACGCTAGTGGATGCCTTGAAACGGCCGCATGGCGCGGGTTTCCAGCCATATATCTCCATGAACGCGATGGATTCGCATTGAATTGACGATATGTTCAACAATCGAAACAGGTTTGAAGGAGTAGATTTTCCATGAAGCCGATGCCCTTGGGCCCTGTGATGCTTGATGTTGCCGGATTGTCACTGACTGATGCGGAGCACGTCACCTTGGCGCATCCGCTGGTAGGGGCAGTGATACTTTTTTCGCGAAACTTCGAGTCTACAACGCAGCTTGCAAAGCTTACTGCAGACATTCGCAGTATTCGCACGCCATCGCTTCTCATCGCGGTCGATCATGAGGGTGGCAGGGTGCAGCGTTTCCGTGATGGATTCACGCGCATTCCGGCAATGCGTACCCTTGGGACGATCTGGGAAATGGATGCGGCGCTAGGCGAAAGCCTTGCGCGTGACACCGGATACATTCTCGCGGCGGAGTTGTTGGTGCTCGGGGTGGATCTGAGCTTCACCCCGGTTCTCGATGTTGATTTTGGGGAGAGCGGGGTGATCGGAGACCGGGCCTTTTCCCGCGATCCCAAGGTGATTGCGACGCTCGCCGAAGCGCTTATGGACGGACTTGCCAAAGCAGGAATGGGGAACGTCGGCAAGCATTTCCCTGGACACGGATTCGTGCGTGCGGATTCGCATGTCGCCATCCCGGTCGACGAGCGCTCTTTTCCGGATATTGAATCAATCGATCTGGTGCCGTATGCGCGTTTGCACAGTTTGAAAGGGGTCATGCCCGCGCATGTGATTTATCCCGCGGTAGACGATCAGCCCGCCGGGTTTTCGCGCAAATGGTTGCAGGATGTGCTCCGGGGGAAGCTCGGATTTGACGGGCTTATTTTCAGCGATGACCTGTCGATGGAGGGGGCCAGTGTCGCGGGTGGAATAGTGCAGCGCGGTGAGGCGGCGCTGCGCGCAGGGTGCGATATGGTGCTCGTCTGTAACGCCCCCGCATCCGCACAGGAACTTCTCCAGGGGCTTGGTCCGGTCGCAGTGGATCAAGGACGGGCGCAGTTGCTACGGGGCAGACATTGCGCGCAACTCGCGAGTAACCCTGATTACCAAAAGGCTAAGTTGTCCTTCGGACGCTATTTTGACCCTGAAGGCGCCCTTATCGGCTCGTAGCCGCGGCACCCCCGCACGGGTTGACCTCAACCGAAATGTGCACCAACTCGTGATGTTCCTGAAGCCTTTCCCGGTAAGCATCCGGAAGCAGGGGCTTGTCGGCGACGAGTGAAACGATGCAAGCGTAATGATTCCGTCCGACGCGCCAAACGTGGACATCCGTTAGTTTCGCATCACCGTCACTTTCGATTGCCAGTCGGATTTCGTCGACAACCGGATGGTCCATTTCCCGGTCGAGCAGCACGCTTGATGATGCGGATATGAGCCGGTACGCCCAAACAAGAATCACGCCCGCGCCGATGACCCCCATCAGTGGATCAAGCCAGGACCACCCTGCATATTTTCCAGCCAGCAGCGCAACAATGGCCAGAACCGAGGTGAATGCATCGGCGACAACGTGAATGTAAGCAGCCTTGAGGTTTAGATCATCGTGCACGTGACCGTGTCCGTGACCGTGGTGATGCTGGGAATGCCCCGACGCTGATGGCGCGGCGAGCAGCCAAGCCGAAATGAGGTTGACAAGGAGCCCGCCGACGGCGACCCAAAGCGCCTGATCGAAGCTGATATTCACAGGCTGTAGCAGCCGGGAACATGATTCAACAATCATGGCCAGGGCCACCACTCCGAGAAGCAGCGCGCTTGTGTAACTGCTGAGGATCTCGATTTTCCAGGTTCCGAACGCAAACCGCTCGTCGTTGGCGAGTCGCCTCGACAGGTAGTAGGCTAAACCGGTCAGTCCGATGGCAAGGGCGTGCGTACTCATGTGCCAGCCGTCGGCAAGCAACGCCATTGAATTGAAAAGCCATCCTGCGACAATCTCGCCAACCATCATGATGGCCGTCAGCGCTGCGACCCGCCAGGTGTTATGCATCGCCGCGGCATTGCCGCGGTCAAAAACATGCCGGTGTTGCCAGGGGGTCAGGTCATGAACGTGCATGGGTTTCGAAGGGATTAACGCGTGGCGGTTTGGAAGACTCATTTTACCGCCTCAAGGCGGACCCGCGTGTTAGGATTTGCCACCGTTTACCATGACAAAGTCCTTTGATTCCGCCTGCCGCGCCTGCCCCAGATTGGCGGCCTTTCTCGATGAAGTTCGCGCCAGCGAGCCAGGTTATTACGCGCTGCCCGTTCCGGCATTTGGAGACCCGGTAGCTGATCTCCTGATTGTCGGGCTCGCGCCCGGCATGCACGGGGCCAATCGCACAGGGCGGCCTTTTACAGGCGATTACGCGGGGATTCTGCTCTATCAGACCCTGCATAAATTTGGCTACGCGAACCACAGTGGATCCGCTGATCCCAAGGACGGATTGAAATTGACGGCGTGTCGCATCACCAACGCCGTTAAATGCCTGCCGCCGCAGAATAAGCCGGAATTGCGCGAGATAAGGCAGTGCAACCGTTATCTAACAGCCGAATTGGCGGAGCACCCGCCCAAATCCATTCTCGCGCTTGGCACCATCGCGCATCAGGCTGTGCTCGAGGCGCTTGGCCTGCGTGCGAGGGATTTTGCCTTCCGCCACGGTGCGATCCATCATCTTCCCGGGATAACGACGCTCCCGGGAAGGGTGAACCTGCACGATAGCTACCATTGCAGCCGATATAATACGAACACGAAACGACTGACCGAGGCGATGTTTCACCAGGTTTTTTCGGATATCGCAAAATACCTCGGTCGCGGCTGAAGGACGCGCGGTGATCGATAGGCGGGAGAAGGATAGAGCGGAATTCGATAGCGCGACGCTGATCGGCGGACTCCCCAATCTGCCCGGGGTGTATCGTATGCTCGGGGCCGGAGGAGACGTGCTTTACGTCGGCAAGGCGCGTGACCTGAAAAAACGCGTGTCATCGTACTTTCAGAAAACCGCGCACAGTCCCCGCATTCAAATCATGCTCTCGCAGGTGGCTTCGATGGAAACCACCGTGACGCGCTCCGAGGCTGAGGCGTTGATCCTCGAAAACAACCTCATCAAATCGCTTTCGCCGCGGTACAATATTCTTTTTCGCGATGACAAGTCCTATCCCTATTTGATGATCTCAGGCGGCGATTTTCCGAGGTTGGGATTTCATCGCGGTACCCTCGATAAATCCAACCGCTACTTCGGGCCCTTTCCAGACAGCAACGCCGTGCGTGACAGCATCCAGTTGCTGCAAAAGATTTTCCGTCTAAGGACCTGCGAAGACTCGGTGTTTGCCAACAGATCGCGGCCCTGTCTCTTGCATCAAATCCGCCGTTGTTCAGCGCCGTGCGTAGGATTAATCGAGGCTAGTGCATACGCGGCGGATACCGCGCGGGCGCAGATGTTAATGGATGGCCGCACCGACGACGTGATGGCGGACCTGGCCGGGCGAATGTCAGAGGCTGCGGAGCATCTGCATTTTGAGCAAGCCGCGGTATTCCGGGACCAGATTCAATCGTTGGCAACCGTAAAGGCAAAGCAGTACATTGACAGCGGCCGTGCCCTTGATGCCGACGTGATCGCATGCGCGATAAAGCCTGGGGCCGTCTGTGTCAACCTCGTCATGCTGCGCGGGGGCAGGCAGGTAGGCGACAAGAGTTTTTTCCCGCAAAACGCCCAGGATCAGACAACGCCGGATGTGGTGCTTGCGTTCCTCAACCAGCACTACCTCCTGCAACCCATACCCGCACTGGTCATTCTGGGCGAGGAGAGCCTGGACGCTTTGGAGATTGCGACCATGCTGTCCGAGCACGCAGGGCGGCGGGTACAGGTAGTCTTGAGGCCCCACGGTGAGCGGCGTGTCTGGTCCGAAATGGCCCAGCAAAACGCCGAACTCGCGCTCGGCCATAAATTGCGAGAACAGGGAAATCAGGAAAAGCGCCTGCTTGCCTTGAGGGAGGCGTTATTGTTGCCTGAAACGGTGAAACGTATCGAATGCTTTGACATAAGTCATACGCAGGGGGAGGCGACCGTCGCATCCTGTGTCGTATATGATCGGATGGACTTGCGGCGCAACGAATACCGCCGATACAACATCGAGGGAATTACCCCGGGTGATGATTACGCGGCGATGCGCTCTGTATTAATGCGCCGCTACGAAAAGATCTCAAGGGAGGAAGGCGTGATGCCCGACTTGATACTGCTTGATGGCGGCAAGGGACAAATCAGCGCGGGACGGGCGATCATGGCTGAACTCGGGCTTTCAGAACTTCATCTCGTCGGGGTTGCGAAAGGGCCGGAGCGCAAGGCAGGGATGGAGGAACTTATTTTGGCGGATACAGAACAAGTGGTTCATTTGCCGGCGGACAATCCCGGCCTGCACTTGATTCAGCAGATTCGCGATGAGGCACATCGATTTGCGATCACAGGCCACCGGGCCCGGCGGGGCAAGGCGCGCGTTACCTCGAGCCTCGAGAGCATTGGCGGGATCGGCGCCAAGCGCCGCCAGCATTTGCTGGCCAGCTTCGGTGGGCTGAAGGGTGTGATTGACGCGACCATCGACGATCTGGCAAAGGTTGAGGGAATCAGCCGCAAGCTCGCGGAAAAAATATACGGTGAATTGCACTAATGCTTACCCTTCCGAACTTGCTGACTTGGACACGAATCCTCGCCATTCCCATGTTCATCGGCATTTTTTACCTACCCGAGCATTGGCTCACACTGCACGAAAAAAACCTTTGGGCGACGGTGTTGTTTACCGCCGCGGCGATCACCGACTGGCTGGACGGCTGGCTGGCGCGCCGATTGAACCAACTATCGGCCTTCGGTGCGTTTCTTGATCCGGTGGCTGATAAATTGATGGTGGCCGCGGCGTTGATCATGCTGGTTGAGATAGACCGGGCCAGCGCGATTGTCGCGGTCATCATCATCGGGCGGGAGATCACAATATCCGCGCTACGAGAGTGGATGGCTCAGATCGGCGCATCCAAGAGTGTCGCGGTGAATTTTCTCGGAAAAATAAAAACAGCGTCCCAAATGATTGCGATCCCCATGCTGCTTTATTTTGATCCTATCGGCATTTTCAATCCCAAGGTAGTTGGCGGTTGGCTGCTGTGGCTGGCCGGAGTTCTGACTCTGGTTTCCATGGGTTATTACCTGAAGTTGGCTTTGCCGCAAGCCCTTGCACAGGATAGGCGCAGGTAGGATTGACCGGCTCGCGCTTAACCGATATAATCTCGGGCTGAAATGCGGGAGTAGCTCAGTTGGTAGAGCGCAACCTTGCCAAGGTTGAGGTCGAGAGTTCGAGACTCTTCTCCCGCTCCAGAACATCACGAGGAAGTAGGGACTTCCAGCGAGGCGCGACCTGCACGTTGGGTTCGCGC
>CAITSH010000502.1 GCA_903895005.1 uncultured Pseudomonadota bacterium | reverse complement strand
GTGCCATCAATGCCGCGGCGGACCACCCATGCGTCACACTCGCGCACCGTCGCATAGGGTGGTTCGCACCGTATCTTCGCACTGGCGTGGTAGCGGGTGCCTGTAATAAGGGCATCGGATTTCGCCGGAAGGGCCCGCAGCGGCGTCCCGCCTAATTCGATCGACAGGCTGTAGTTGCTAGTTTCGTTGTGTCGCGCTGCCGCGCGCATCAAGTAGACCCGTACCGTGTAGAGTCCATCATCCGGCAGCAGCCCGTCGATGTGACTCTCGCCGGCGCCCGCGGCAAACATGGCTTCATCCCGCGAATTGGGCGGCAGGACATTGAAATAATTGGACCTGTTGGCCGGCTGCATGCCGACCATAAGTCTTTGACCTGCGCCCGCGCGCAGCTGATAGTCGACATAGGCATACCCTTTGATGATGCCCTTGATGTTGGCCGAATGCCCGCCTTCGGCCATCCGAATTGGCTTGACGGTCCGATCGGAGTCGGATGCGGCTTACGCAGGCGCGACCAGAAGGAGCAGCCCCAGAGTGATTAATCGGGTTGCAAACGCCATTCGTAGATGCCTCCATCAGCCATGAGTTACATGAAGAGCTTGGCCTCCTTGAGCAGGTAACTGCGTACAAAAGGAAGTTCGCGGGCAATGCGTTCGTCAAGACGCGACGGCGCGCACGGTGCTGCAAGCGGTCCGAACGTCAGCTAGCAGCTGCCGTTGGCAACCGGTTTGGCCGTAAAGGTCCCCGAGGCGCGGTTACAGTCGAGTCGCAGGCTTACCCGGTTTGGGGTGTCGAAACGAATGATGAAACGCATCGGATCGGCAATGCGCGTCTTACCTTGGGAGTCGTTCATCGACTGGATGGCGTGAAGCTGCCAGGCCGTTCCGGCGAGCGGTGGGGGCGTAATCGACGCGGGAGGATTTGCACAGGCGGCCAGTATCGAGGTGAGTGCGATTGCGAATGTCTTGCGCTGTTTTGTCATACGAAAAACCGCGCAGACACGTTCTTCCTGTTCGTTTTCGTCTTAAGGAGTGCAGTGCGAGCGAAGTACGATTTCAGGGGCCGCTTACGCGATCGACGCAGCCGCTATCGATCAGCTTCGCGCCCTTCGCGCCGGCCAGGCTGCCAAGGGGGCCGTCGACATAGCCGCCGACCCCGCAGCGAATGGCAAATCCGCCGTTGGCCTGTGCGGCCGCGGTCTGGTTGGGACCGTCGCGTCGCGGTTCACTCAGCAGGTTGACGCCGCCGCTGAAGCTTGCCGTGATGGCGTCGCCACCGTTGGCATTGATCATGTTACCGATGACATCGGCCTGTGCGTTGCGATGTACCGCGATGCCGCTTTCCTTGTTGTTGCTGATGGTATTACCGACAATCCACGCGCCAGCGGTGCGTTCGATGTTGATTCCGGGCCCGCCGTTGTTGCGCACGATGTTGGGCGAGAGTGCAGGAACCCTTGGAATGAACACGCCGATATAGGCGTAGGAGGCGCCGGTGATGTCAATGCCGATTCCGCCGCTGTACTCGACCGTGGAGTTCAGGATTCGAGCTATGGCACCCTTGTCGATGTGAATCCCGCGACCGCTGTTTTTTGTAACTAGGTTGCCATCGAGTACCGCGGAAGCGGGGCCAGAGAGGTGGATGCCGTCCTGACCGCCCGTTACAGTGAAGCCCTTGATGATTATTTCCTTGGCCCGCACGTACACGGCGTGTGGTGATGCCGCCGGTCCGCCAGGATGCTGGATGACGGCCTTTTTCTGGCCGTCAAAAATGACCCGCGTGATTTCGGGCGCGATATTGACATGTTCCCGGCAGGTTCCGCTCACTAGTACGGTATCGCCGGGTTTGACGCCTGAGAGTACGCTGGTGATGGTGTTTCCGGCGTCGCAATCAACCTGAATGGTCGCCGCTCCGGCCGGCAGCACCCCTAGGCAGAGACTCGCCGCAAGCATGAGCAGTGCGGATTTGCCATTGGCATTGCGAAGAATTTGGCTGCGTCGAATTGCCATGGGCTCCATTGCGTTCTCCATCTTTTGTCGGCGCACGCCCGCTTTTGAGGCGGGCGAGAACCTATTCCGGCTTGATATTGGCGTCCTTGGCAACCTTGATGAACTTTGCTAGGTCGGCCTTCATGATTTCCATACAACGTTCCGGCGTAGTTCCTAGAGGCTCGATGCCCACGGGGGTGAGTTTATCCTTGACCACCTGCGGGTCGCGGACCATCTTGTTGATCTCCGCATTGTAGCGTTCGATGATTGCGCGTGGCGTCCCGGCGGGCGCGAGCACGGCAAACCACACATCCATGCTCAGACCCGGGAAAGGGCCGGCTTCGGCGAGTGTAGGCACATCTGGAAGAATCGCGGTGCGCGTACTGGCGGCCACGGCAATGGGACGCAGCTTGCCGCTGCGGATGTGCGGTAGCAGGGAGTTGATCGCGCCAATGGTCACCGTGATTTCGTTGGCCAGCAGGGCGGGGACGATCCCCGCCGCACCTTTGTAAGGAACGTGCGTCATGTCGATGCCGGCAAGTCCCCTCAGTTGTTCCGAGGCAAGGTGGTGCGGTGTCCCGATGCCAGCGGTGCCGTAGGTAACGGTTCCGGGCTTCGCCTTGGCCATGGCGATGAATTCCTTCAGGGTGGTCACCGGGGTGCTGGCGTTGACTGTCATCACAAACGGGATGCTGCCCACCATGGACACCGCCTCGAAATCCTTGATCGGATCGTAGGGCAGCTTGCTGAAAAAATTGACGTTTATGACATGGGTGTTCGACGAGATCAGCAGCGTATATCCGTCCGCGGGCTGCTTTGCCACGTATTCGGTTCCGATGTTTCCGCCCACGCCGGGTTTATTTTCGACCACTACGGGCTGGCCGAGTACCGCTTGCAGGCGTTCCGAAAACAGGCGCGCAAGATAGTCGTTGGCACCGCCTGGTGTGAGCGGTACGACAAATTTTATCGGGCGACTGGGCCAGGCTTGGGCCCAGGCCCTCGAAAGGGGGAGGGTGAGCGCGGCGAGTGCCGAGGCCACAAAACTGCGACGTGTGAACATATCTTCTCCTTGTGATGCCCGCGGGTTCTGGGACCCGTCGCGCGTCGAACTTAAATTCGAAAATTCCCCGGAAACCCGCGCCAGGCGGGTATTTCCGGGGTGTGTCACAAACCGCCGGTGTCCCGGCGGGCATGGCGTTCCTCAGCGTTTCTGGCTGGCCTGGGACCCGCTCATGTTGGTGTCGTATCCGGGCAACACGCGCATGTCGATGACGCAGACCTTGCCCGCCTTGACTGCGGCGAGACCCTGCTTGATCGCTCCGGCGACATCCTCAGCTTTGGTCACGGGGCCGATGCCTTCAGCGCCCTGGGCGCGCGCCATCATCGCGAGGTCAATGTCCGGATCGTTGATCTTCTGGCCGATCCATTTGTTCTCGACCGGGCGCGAACGTTCCTTGGCGACACGTTCCTGGTGTACTTCATCGTTATAGAACGAACGGTTGTTGGCGACAATGATCAGCACTGGGACTTCGTAGTGGGCGGCGGTCCACAGCGCCGTGACGCCCATCAGGAAATCGCCGTCACCGAGAACACCGATTGGGACGCGTCCGCTGCCCTTGAGCGCCAGCGCGGCGCCCACGGTGATGCCAGGACCCGCGCCGATGCCGCCGCCGCCGTTGAGGCCGATGTACTCCATTGGGTGCTTGAAGTGGCGGTATTCGCCGTTCCAGCCCAGGGGCAGTTGGGTGAAGCAGACATCCATGCCCTCGGTTGCGGCGTTGACCGCTTCAGCAAGGCCGCGGATGGATACCACGGTGTTGTCCAGCGGCGGTAATTCAGCGCGCGCTTGTGGTGTGGCGGCCGCCCGCGCAGTGACTGCGGCGGTGAGCAGTGGCACGACCGGGTCGGTCTCGCACAGCATGTACACATCAACCGGCGGCAGGGCCTGGTAGTCCATGCTCCAGCCGCGATGTACCAGCTGGTCTGGCGAGACATTGATGACCTTGGCTGTGATGGGCTCGGCTCCATAGGCCTGCTTGAGCGCACCGGCGACGTCATACCAGTCCAGGGCCAGCACCACGTCGGCCTCGCGCAGCAGTTTGCAGGCGGCGGGAGAGAAGAACACGCCGGGTGCCACCGGATGGAGCGGGTGGTCTGTCGGGAACACTGCGGGCATTTTCAGGTCGGTGAGGACCTTGGCCTGGAGTTTTTCGGCGAGCGCGACGCGCTGTTTCCAGCCGGCCTCGCTGCGCGTGGCGCGACCCATCAGGATGACAGGGTTCTTCGCGCCTGAGAGCAACTTGGCGGCCTGTTCGAGCAATTCGGGGGCGGGCAGCACCGGCGCTGGCGCGCGAAAGCGGCTCGCGTCAGGCAGCTTGGGCAGCGGACCAATCTTGGATTCCTGGATCGCGGCGTCGAGGTTGACGTAGGTCGGTCCCTTGGGCGCGGTGTCGGCGATTTGCACGGCGCGCAACAGGGCTTCGAACGTAGCGGGCACGGACGCTGGCTGGTTGTCCCACTTGGTGTAGTCGCGGATGATCGCGCCTTGGTCGGATACGGTGTGGATCCAGTCAATCCAGGGACGGCGCTTGGCGGCATCCCAAGGACCGGTGGCGCCGAGGATCAGCATCGGGATGCGATCGCACCAGGCGTTGAAAATCGACATCGAAGCGTGCATCAGGCCGACGTTGGAGTGCAGCACGCAGCCCATCATCTTGTCGGAGGCCTTGGCATAGCCCTGCGCTATGGACACTGCAGATTCTTCGTGCAGGCACAGCAGCATTTGCGGATTCTTGTTGCCGATGTAATTGACAATGCTGTCATGCAAGCCGCGATAGCTCGCGCCGGGGTTTAGTGCTAGGTAGGGAATGTCCAGCTCCCCCAGCATCGCGGCAATGGCGTCGCTGCCCCAGATGTCGGTCTGCTCTGGGCCGGGTACCGGCGTATCGTGAAGAATGGCCTTCGCGACCTGGTCTTTGGCGTTCATGTTTGCTCCGTTACGGTTGGTTTATTGAATGAATTGGTGGAAATAGATAGGTCGAATTCGTGTGAAAATATGCGTTCAATTGTAGTGAAATCATGCCATTCGCGCTCTGGCTTGTGCCAGATAGCCGGGTTCGATGAACGGCGTGGTGTCTGGCGGTTTTCCCTGTGGCAGCAACCCGGCATCGACCTGGGTGCCGATGACTTTTTCCAGACCGCGAATATTCAGCGACAAATCGGGGGAGAGCACACCGTGGCTGGTGTAATAGTCCCAGCCGCGTTCGGCGTGCGCCAGTGACATGTGCATCTCGCGCTCGACCAGCGCAGCGGTGCCGGCACGGTTGTGCAGTATCCAGGCCGTGCTCTTTAACATCGCACGCAGGAAGGCAACCACGGTGTCATGATTGTTCGCCGCCCATTCGCGACTGACGTTGAGCGTGGTGAACTGCCAGTCGGGCACGTAGTCGGCCACGTCGCACAGGTTGGAAAAGCCGGCGTCCTCTTCCATGTAGACCCACGGAATCGACTGCAAACCGGCATCAATCCCGCCTTCGACCAGGGCCTTGTGGCGAGGCGGTGCGCCGCCGGTTTCCTTGACGTGGTAGTCAGCGGGGTAATGCAGGCCGTGGCGTGCCATGATTTCCTGCAACTGGAAGAAGGTGCCCTCGACCATATTGAGTATGCCTATGGTCGCCCCGCGCAGGTCTTCGATACGCTTGAAGCGGGGCTGCGCAATAAAAAAATGCGACATCTTGCCGGCGTTGCCGCCGATAAAACGCAATGGCCCGCCCTGGCTGGCGTTCTGCAGCACAACTTCTGGCGATGCAAGCGCGATGTGCATGGCGCCCGATATCAGCGGCTCGACCTGAGAGGCATTACCAAAAATGCCAAGCCTGACATCAAGGCCTTCGTTGCGGAAAAAGCCGTGTTCCATGCCTACCCAAAGCGGCGCGGCGAAAAACGTACGCGATACAGTACCGACTTCAACGGGGGTGAGGGTTGGCATGGCGGATTCGATTTTTTTAGTTGGCGGGCGGCTCGCTGTTAATCGAGACGAATGCCGGTTTCCTTGATGACCTTGCCCCAGCGTTCGGATTCCTTGCGGATGTAGGCGGCAAAATCCGACGGCGAGCTGGAAATAGGGTCCAAGCCGGCGGCGACGAATTTTTCTTTAACATCGGGCAGGCCGAGAATACGCACGATTTCCGTATTCAGCTTTGCAACGATGTCCGCCGGGGTGCCTGCCGGCGCAACCATGCCTAGCCAGACGGTGACATCAAAGCCTGCCATTCCAGGCAGGTCGCTGACCTTGGGCAAATCGGGCAGTGCGCTGATGGTCCGCGTTCCCGCGGTGGCCAGCACCCGTAACTTGCCGCTCTTGATGTGTGGTCCGCTTGACGTCACGCCATCGAGGATGAAATTGACATCTCCGGAGAGCAGGCCTTGCACTGTACCAGGGCTGCCCTTGTAGGGTACGTAGGTCATGTTCACGCCGGCTGCACGCTTGAGCAGTTCACCGCCCAGTTGTGTGGTGATCGTGCCCGAGCCAAAGTTGACTTTACCAGGGTTGGCCTTGGCCATTTGCAGCAGATCCTGAACCGTCTTCGGCCCCGTTGCTGCATCGGCCACCAGGATGATGTGCGACAGGGCGGTCGTGGTGATGGGCGCGAAATCACGGATCGGATCGTAGGGCAGCTTGGCGTACAGGGTCTGGTTCATGACCAGGGTCGAGTCGATCGCTACAAGCAGGGTATAGCCGTCTGGAGCGGCTTTGGCCACCGCTTCGGCGCCGATGATGGTGTTGGCGCCAGGCCGGTTGTCGATGATCACCTGCTGGTTCCACGCCTCGGACATTTTCTGACCGATCAGTCGTGCCTGTACGTCCGATGGCCCTCCGGGTGGGAAGGGAACGATGATGCGTATGGGTTTGTTGGGGTAGTTGGCGGCGCCCTGTGACCATGCCTGGGCGCTTAGCAGCAGTGCGATGAAACATGCGCGTAAAAGGGTGTTCATGTCGTCTCTCCTTGGGTTTTCTTATCGGTAGTCGATTTGTTATTCGATTTTCAAGCCGATTTCTTTGATGATCTTGCCCCACTTGGCCGTCTCGGATCTTACGAAGCTGCCCAGCTCTTCCGGGGTACCGCCAACCGGTTCAATGCCTGCGGCCGCAAGGCGCTCACGCGTGTCCGGAAGGCGCATTACGCGTACCACTTCGGCGTTCAGTTTGGCGATGACATCACGGGGCGTACCGGCAGGCACGACCACACTCTGCCAGACCTGGGCTTCGTAGCCGGGCACGCCAGACTCGGCGACTGTTGCCAGCTCCGGGGCTTGCGGCAGGCGCTTGGCACCCATGGCGCCCAATGCCTTCACCTTACCGGCTTTCCAGTTTGTCAGTGCCGTCGAGATACCCTCGAATATCACCGGAACCTCGCCGCCCATCAGTGCGGTGATGGTTGTGTTGCCACCCTTGTAGGGAACGTTTTGCATTTTGGTACCGGTCATGTTGTTGAACAGCTCGCCTGCCAGCTGCATGGCGATGGTGCCCGAGCCGAACATCACCTTGCCGGGATTGGCCTTGGAATAGGCGACAAGCTCCGGCACGGTGTTGAAGGGGGCGTTGAGGTTGGCGACAAGCATGGAAGGAACGATTGCGATCAGCGACACAGGCTCGAAATCCTTGATCGGGTCGTAGGGCAGCTTGGTGTAGAGCGCCGGGTTCATGGTCAGCGTCGAGTCTATGGCCATCAGCATGGTGTAGCCGTCAGCGGGCGCCTTGGCGGCGAGTTCGGCGCCGATGATGGTGTTGCCGCCGGGGCGGTTGTCGACGATTACTTGCTGCCCAAAGCCTTCACTCATTTTTTGCGCCAGCACACGAGCCAGCACATCAGCCGGCCCGCCGGGCGGGAAGGGTACGATTAGGCGAATGGGTTTG
This sequence comes from uncultured Pseudomonadota bacterium, assembly GCA_903895005.1. The sequence continues at coordinate 110 of CAITSH010000502.1, read as the reverse complement.
TTCGGGAACGACTGTGCCAGCGCAGACCCGGTAAAGCCCAGGCCCAGGCCCAGGCCGAGTGCGGCGACCGCAACAAGTTTCAGCAGCGTTGTTTTCATGGTGGGTCCTCC
>CAITSH010000501.1 GCA_903895005.1 uncultured Pseudomonadota bacterium | reverse complement strand
ATTCCAGGGCTACAACCTGCTGGTGATCGTCAAGAAAGACAGCCCCTACCAGAAGCTCTCCGACCTAAAGGGAAAGAAGTTCGCCCACACCTCGCCCTCATCAAACTCCGGCCACATGGCACCGATGGCCTTGTTCCCCAAGGAAGGTCTCGCCCCGGGCAAGGACTACAGCATCCTGTTCTCGGGCAAGCACGACCAGTCCATCCTGGGCGTGAACTCGGGTGATTACGACGGCGCGGCGGTGGCCTCCGACGTGTACCACCGCATGGGAGAGCGCGGCCAGATCAAGGAAGAGAACTTCCGGGTCATTTACCGCAGCCAGAAATTCCCGACCTCGTCCTTCGCCTACGCGCATGACCTGGAGCCGGTCTTCCGCGACAAGATGCTCAAGTGCTTTTACGACTACCGTTTCCCGGCCGAAATGCAAAAAGCGTTTGACGGCGCCGACCGCTTTTTCCCGGTGACTTTCAAGAAAGACTGGGAAGTGGTGCGCCAGGTGTCCGAGGCGGGCGGCGAAAAATTCAACCGCGCCGGCTACGAAAAGGAATCCAAGCGCGAGGAAGAAGCGCGCGCCAAGGCCGCGGCGGCGAAGAAGTAAGCAGCCCGCATCACCAAGGCACAGACCGTGAAGGCCGGCATGCTGCATACCCTCATGCTGGCCTTTGCTTTTGTGCTTGCCGTTACTGCGGCGCAGGCCCAGGAGGCCTGCAAATCGCGCGGTGATCTTGACACACCGTTCTGCGACGAGAACGGCGACCTGCTGGCGGACGCCCCACGGGACGCGCGGCGCCTGAAGGATCCGGACACACTGTTTTTCACCAACTCGCCGCTTGATGACCCGGCGGTATTCAATAAACTGATGACGCCTTTTGTCGAGCACCTGGCACAGTGCACCGGCAAGAAGTTGCGTTTTTACGACGTCTATTCGAGCGCCGCAGCCATTGAGGCGATGCGCTCGGGCCGCATGCACATCGGCACGATGTCCTCGGGCGACACGGCCTTTGCGGTCAATGTCGCCGGCGCGATTCCATTTGGCATACGCGGCGATGCCAAGGGCCCGCAGGGTTACCAATTGTGGGTCATCGTCAAAAAAGACAGCGCGCTGCAAAAACTCGCCGACCTCAAGGGCAAGAAAGTCGCACACACCGCGCCCTCGTCGAACTCGGGCAATCTCGCGCCGCGCGCGCTCTTTCCCGCAGAAGGCCTGACACCGGACAAGGACTACAAGGTGCTCTACTCGGGCAAGCACGAGAACTCGGTCGCCGGCGTGGCGAGCGGCGACTACGATGCCGCGCCAATCGCCCACGATATCCTCGTGCGCATGGCAGAGCGCGGCATGGTCAAGATGGAGGACTTTCGCATCATCTGGCGCTCGCGCGACTTCCCGCCAGGCGGCCTGTCCATGGCCCATGACCTCGCACCGGCGCTGCAGCAAAAACTGCGCGATTGCACCTACAACTTCAAATACACCCCTGACATGGTCAAGGGCTTCCAGGGCGCCGACCGCTGGCTGCCCATAGACTTCAAGCGTGACTGGGAAGTGATACGCAAAGTGGCCGAACAAAGCGGGCAGTCGTTTAACCGCGCGGCGTTTGAGAAAGAAAAAGCGAAGGCCGAGGCAGCCGCAAAAAAATAGGCCTGCTGGCACAATGCATCGCAACCGAATTTAAGGATGACCGCCCACCCATGAGCGCCGCACTGTCGATACGCCACCTGTGCAAAGAGTACGCCGCCGGCAAGCCGGTGCTGCGCGACATTTCGCTGGATTTTTCGGGTGAGGGCATCACGGCCATCATCGGGCCCTCGGGCACCGGCAAGTCGACGCTGATCCGCTGTATCAACCGCCTGGTAGAACCCACCGCAGGAGAAATCCTGTTCGAGGGCACGAACCTCGTGAAGCTCGACCGCGGCGCACTACGCCTGTCGCGCCGGCAAATCGGCATGGTGTTTCAGGAATACAACCTCGTGGAACGTCTGACGGTGATGGAAAACCTGTTGTGCGGGCGTCTCGGTTATATCTCGCCGCTCAAGGCCTGGCTGCGCAAGTTTGCGCCTGAAGACATCGCACGCGCGTTCGAATTGCTCGAAACAGTGGGCCTCGCAGGCTTTGCCAACCAGCGCGCCGACAGCCTCTCGGGAGGCCAGCGCCAGCGCGTGGGCATTGCGCGCGCCATCATGCAGGCACCCAAGCTGCTGCTCGCCGACGAGCCGACCTCCTCGCTCGACCCCAAGACCTCGGTCGAGATCATGGAACTGATGCGCGACATTTGCGGCAAGCACGCGATCCCGGTGGTGGTGAACATGCACGACGTCGAACTGGCGCGGCGCTTTGCCGACCGCATCATCGGCATGTCCGGCGGCAAGGTGGTCTACGACGGCGGCGCGGCCGGCCTCTCGGATGACGTGCTTAAAACCATTTACGGCGGTGAGGGCTGGCTGCACTGAGCGACTGCGCCAGCCTTCCCAAAAACGCAAAAGGGCGGGAGGGGGAACTTCAATGAAGACACGCAGAATTCTGGTCGCCTGCGCCCTTGCATGCACGCTCGCCGCCTGCGCGGGCCAGAGCCTGCTGCCTCCGGGCTGGACGCCGCCCTGGGTGAAACCCGATTTGTCGCAAATATCGAACATCGTGGTGATCTACGCCGAGAACCACAGCTTTGACAACATGTACGGCCTCTTCCCCGGCGCCAACGGCATCGCCAACGCAACAGCAGAACAAACCACCCAGCTCGATCATGACGGCAAGCCGCTGCCGCACCTGCCACCGGTGTTCTGGCCCGCTGGCAAGCCCGACCCGCGTTACCCGGCGCGCCTGCCCAACGGCCCGTTTCGCATCGACGGCCCGCCGACCAATGCGCGAATCGACCAGATCGTGCCCAGCCCCATCCACAGCTATTACCAGAACATCGAACAGATCAACGGCGGGCGCAACAACATGTTCGTCGCAATAGGCAACAGCGGCGCCTGGCCCATGGGTTACTACGACGGCTCGTCGCAAAAAATGTGGCATTGGGCGCGCGAGTACACCCTTGCCGACAATTTCTTCATGGGTGCCTTTGGTGGTTCATTCCTCAACCATCACTGGCTGGTGTGCGCCTGCACGCCGCGCTTTCCGAGCGCGCCGGAATCGCTGCGCCCGCAACTCACCGCCGAGGGTAAACTCAAAAAACGCCCGGGCTCGCCCGCTTCGGTGCTCGACGGACCCATGCTGCCCTTTGATGGCGCCGTGACGCCAGACGGTTTTGCCGTCAACACGCTGCAACCGCCTTTCCAGCCCAGCGGCATCGCCCCGGCCCCGGGCGGCAACACCGCCATGGCAGACGCAAGCAAGAACCCGCTGCCGCCGCAAACCCAGCGCACCATAGGCGACACGCTGTCGCTAAAGGGCGTGAGCTGGGCCTGGTATGCGGGCGGCTACAACGCAGCGCTCGCCGACAGTCAGCGCGACCCGAAGGAAAAACGCAACGTCATCTACAACCGCGAGCCGGGCAGCCCGAACTTCCAGCCGCATCACCAGCCCTTCGATTACTTTGCACGCTACGCGCCGGGCACGCCGGAGCGCGTGCGCCACCTGCTCGACGGCGAGGATTTTTTTGCCGCCATCGACAAGGGCACATTGCCGCAGGTGGCGTTCTACAAGCCCGCCGGTCGCCTCAACCAGCACCCCAGTTACACCGATATCCAGAGCGGCGATGTGCATATCGCCGAGCTGCTCGAGCGCATCCGCAAGAGCCCGCAATGGAAAAACACCATGGTGATCGTGACCTACGACGAGAACGGCGGCTACTGGGACCACGTGCCCCCGCCCGGCGGCCGCATGGGCGATCGCTGGGGACCGGGCACGCGCATACCGACCATCATCGTCTCGCCCTTCGCCAAGCGCGGCCACGTCGATCACACGCAATACGACACCACGTCCATACTCAAGCTCATTACACGCCGCTTTGAACTGGTGCCGCTGCAAGGCGTGCGCGAGGGCATGGGCGACCTCACCAACGCGCTTGATCTGCCCAATCGCTGAACCACCGCCCTATGAACAACCCATGAGCAACACCGCGAGCCAAACCGCCGTTACGCAGGCCTTCCGGCCCGACTGGCTGAAGCGCGCCGGCTGGGCGGCTCTGGCGGTTTACATCGTCTACGCGTTCTCGCGCCTCGATTGCACCTGGTCGCGATTCGTCACCGGCCTTGGCAATGGCGCGCGCTTTATCGGGCGCATGATTCCACCGAACATCGCGCAACCGGATTCGCTGTTGAAGGGCCTGACCGAATCGCTCGAGATCGCCATTCTCGCCTCGGTACTGGGCATTCTCATCGCGCTACCCATCGGACTCTTTGCCGCGCGCAACCTGATGCCGGTATGGGCAAGCTGGCCGGCACGCGCCATCATCGCCCTCGCCCGTTCGTTCCATCCGGTCATCGTCGCGATCCTCTTCGTCAAGGCGGTGGGCTTTGGCGCCATGGCCGGCATACTCGCGCTCGTGGTCGCCTCGATCGGCTTTATCGGCAAGCTCTTCGCCGAAGCGATTGAAGAAATTTCGCTCAAGCAGGTCGAGGCGGTGCGTGCCACCGGCGCGCCCTTCATGAGCCTGATCGCCTTTGGCGTGTTGCCGCAGGTGTTCTCGCGCTTTATCGGCTTTGCCACCTACCAGCTCGATTCCAACCTGCGCAACTCAACCATGGTGGGCATCGTGGGTGCCGGTGGCATCGGCGGCACACTGTTCTCGGCCTTCCAGCGCTTTGACTACGATTTTGTCTGCGCGATCCTGTTGTGCATCATCGGCATGATCATGGTCGGCGAAGTGCTGGCGGGCGTGGTGCGCGGTATTTTTCTTGAGCGCCGCCTGGGCATATTCGACCGGCTCGATCGCAAAGACCCCAAAGACCCCAAAGACCCGCGTGTTCCGCACGTTCGCAAGGGACCAAACATTACCAGCGAGAAGGCCGATGACTAAGCCCATCGTCACGACCGACTCACCGACGCTGCACTGGGAGCGCTTTTCCTTTGGCGAGCGCATGGCGCGCTTTGCCGTGTACCTCGTCATCGTGTCGGCCATCGTGATGTCGGTGCGCTCGATCGAGGTCATTCCGGAATTCCTGTACGACGCGCCCGAGCAAATGAAAGACCTCTTCGTGCGCATGTGGCCGATCGCCTTTTACCACTACGCAGGCGGCGTGCATGACGCGCTCGTGGACACGCTGCACATCGCCACGCTGGGCACCATCCTCGCGGTGGCGATGGCCCTGCCCATAGGACTGTGCGCCGCACACAACGTCGTGCCCAACCATGGCGTGAACTACGTCGCCAAGCTGCTGCTGGTATCGAGCCGTTCGGTCAATTCGCTGGTCTGGGCATTGCTGTTCGTGGGGGTGTTCGGCCCCGGCGCGCTCGCCGGCACGCTCGCCATCGCGTTTCGTTCGATCGGCTTTGTCGGCAAACTCTTTGGCGAAGCCCTTGAAGAAACCGCACGCGGGCCGGTCGAGGCCCTGGAAGCCGCCGGTGCCCCCTGGGCTTCCGTATTGAGCAAGGCCTATTGGCCGCAAGTGCAGCCGGCTTTCTGGTCTATCGTATTGTTTCGATGGGATATTAATGTACGCGAATCGGCCGTCCTGGGGCTTGTCGGCGCCGGCGGCATAGGCATGGTTCTGGATACCGCACTCAACCTTTTCCAGTGGGACCGCGTTGCTATGGTGTTGTTTGCGATTTTCGCCGTTGTGGTGGTGGCCGAGGTGGCCGTCACCCAGATCAGAAAGCGTATTATCTAAACGCCTGAACCCGTAGCCTCAGGAACGCATGGCCCCAGGAGTGTTCCAATCACGATGAGCCCGAACCATATCCGCCCCGCCCTTACCGCCGCGCTGCTCGCCGGCGGCCTTGCCATTGCGTTCGGCCAAAGCGCCGGCGCGCAGGTCTACAAGTGGACCGATGAAAAGGGTCGCGTGACCTATTCGAGCACCCCGCCGCCGGGCAAGATCAAGGCAGAGCCGATTCAACTTCGCGGCGTCGAAAGCTATACGGCCGGCCCGTCGCAGGCACCCGTTGCCCCGGCGGGCGGCGGTGGTGGTCAGGGTGGTGGTGCGCCAGCCCCCAGCACCAGCGGCACCTCGGCAACCGCAGAGGCCAGGGGCGATGCGAGCTGCGGCGACGGCCGCACCAACTGCACGCGCGAAATCCCGACCGAGGCGCGTAGCGACGCGCCCGAGTCAGGCTTCCCGGATCGCACCAACGAACGCGTGCGGCCGCAGTTCACCGTCGGCGTACCCACACCGACGCCGACACCAAAAGCAAAATGAACCGCGCCATCGCACGCGCAGGCTTGCACACTGCACTTGTGACAATAATCGCAGCGGGGCTTTGCCTGCCTGCGGCAGCCGGCACCCTTTATCGCTGGGTGGATGCACGCGGTGTGGTCAATTACTCGAGCGAACCGCCGCCGGCGGGTGCGCCCGCGCAAGCCGTGACGCAACACGCCATGACAAGCTATGACGCCACCGCCGCGCTTGCCGCCGCCGAGCGCCAGAACCGCGAGCTGCAGGTGCGCCTCGATCGCCTGCAACGCGAAGTCGACGAACTCAAGGCACGCAACACCCAGGTCGCCGCCGCCCCCGCGGCCCAGCCTGTCACGCCGCAACGCGTGACCGCCGCCAACCCCTGCGATAGCGACCCGCGCATCAACTGCAGCCGTGGCAGCAACCCCGAATTCGACTACCCGCCGGGTACCGTCGTGCGCACGGTAGGCATTCCGGTTTACATCGTGCCGCAGCGCCCGCTAGTCCCGATCACGCCGGGCACAGTGACGCCCAGGAACACACACCGCAGCAGCGCCTCCAACGGATCGGGGCTGAGCGTGAACCTGCGCTTCTGAGGTGTTTGAACCGGCGTAACGGCGCGTCCATTAGAAGGTTCCCACCATTTACTTCGGCTTGTTCGCCCCCAGCACCTTGTCCCAGCGCACCATCTCAGCCTGGAGGAATTTGCTGAATTCCTCGGGCGAACTGGCCTTGGCGACAAGGCCCATGTCGTCGAAGCGCTTGGTGATGTCGGCGCTGTTGAGCACCTTGCCGATTTCAACATTAAGTTTTTGCATCACATCAGCCGGCAGCCTGGCCGGTGCGAACACGCCGCCCCAGCTTGCAAAGTCATAGCCCGGTGCCGCGCCCTCGGTGGCGGTGGGCACATTGGGGAACTGCGGATTGCGCGCCGGCGTACTCACCGCGAGCGCACGCAAGCTGCCCGACTTGATGTGCGGCGCCGATGCGGCGAGCGGATCAATCATGAAGGTAATGCGATTGGAAATAAGGTCCGGGTGCGCAGCCGAGCTGCCCTTGTACTGGATCTCGGTCATGTCACCGAGGTTGGGCACCGTCTGCGCGAAAAGCAGTGTGGCCAGTTGCTGCGGGCTGCCCTGTCCGGTCGAGCCGTAGGTGACCTTGCCCGGATTGTCGCGGATGTATTTGATCAGGCCCTCGAGCGTGGTGACCGGCAGCTGCGCACTCACCACGAACACATAAGGCGTCATGTGCGTTAGCGACACCGGCGCGAAATCCTTGATGGTGTCAAAAGGCAGGTCCTTCATCAGGATTGGGTTGATCGCCATGTTGGCCGCCGCCTGCAACAGCGTGTAGCCGTCGGGCGCGGCCTTGGCGACAAAATCAGCGCCAAGGGTCTGCGATGCACCGGGCTTGTTTTCGATCACCACCGGCCGACCAAGCGAACCGGTGAGCTTGTCACCGACGATGCGCGCGACAAGGTCGCTGGGGCCACCGGTGGTCACCGGCACGATCAGGCGTATGGGTTTGTTCGGGTAGGCCGACTGCGCGAACACGGCTGGCGCGGCGGCGAGCCAAAGCGCAAAAACGAAAAGGCCGAAGCGGCCGGCAGGCGCGAGAGCTTGCATGGTGATCTCCTTGGGTGGGTATGACCTATACGGTTCATATTTTTGTGCGAGCAGCATACCGCGCAAAAAAGGAACAACCCAAGTACAACCCGGGGTGCCCGTCTGGGAGCGACAGCACCGTTGCGCAACTCGCGGTCAACCCGCAAAAGCTGCGGATTACCGGCATGTCGGCGACAAGAAAATAAGATGCTGAAAAGCACCTCTGGCCGGAAACGGCCGCCAGACGGACATTTCCAGCCGATGACTAACCGGTTCTAACCCCGTTTTGCAAGCACTTGGACAGCAGGCATAGCGGCGTGCTCCCCGCGAGCGCGCGCAAGCAACCACTGATGTACTGCGGCAGCCGGATATACACGTCTGTCGCGGGCAACTTCCTCCCGGGCCCATAGCGCAGATTCGACAAATGCACGCCGCTTTTGCGCGAAATCACCATCGGTCATAGCAGTTCCTCGGACATCCCAGCCAACATCCTAATACTCCGCCGTAATCCGGAAAGATCGCCTCACCGGCTGCGCGGTGCCCGGGCCGAACCACGTGTCCCAGATTTTTGTTGCTTCGCCCGATGACTCGATATCAAGCAACGCCTGGTTCACCGCGGCCTTGAAGCGGGCTTCGTCTTTTTTCATGGCGAAGCCGACGTTGCGCGACTTGGTGAAGTCGGGAAGAAACAGGTAGTCGGTGGGGTTGCCGTCGGCGCGCACGATGGCGGCGAGCACGGTTTCGTCGGTCGTGAAAGCATCGACGCTGCCGTCCTTGAGCGCGGCAAAGGCGATCGTGTAATCGCGCACGTACACGAGGTTCACATCGGGCACGACCTCTTTGAGGTTGCCACCGGCGGTGGAAGTACTGGCCGAACTCGCCTTGCGACCAGACAGTTGCTTCACCGAGGTGATGCCGGATGATTTTTTGACAATCACCGCATGCGGCGTAACAAAGTAAATGTGGCTGAAGTCGATGTCACGCAGGCGCTCGGCGGTGCGTGTCATCGAAGTGGCGACAAAATCGAGCTTGCCCTGCTGCAAGAGCGGAATGCGCTCGGCGGAAGATAGCGGCGTCATCTCCAGGCCGACACCGAGGCGCTTTGCAACGGCGCGAACGAGATCGAGGTCGTAACCGGTAAGCGTGCCATCAGCGGCCTTGAAGGCAAAAGGCGGCGTGGTATCGCTCACGCCCACCAGCAGCTTGCCGCGCGACTTGACCTCATCGAGCCGGTCGGCCAGGGCCGTCTGTGCAAAACCAACACACCACAGCACCGCTACCAGCGCCCGCACCAAGCTTGAATTCTTCACGTACAACCCTCCTGTCAGGACCGCCGGCTCTGGATGGCAGGCTGGAGGGGCAATACTACAAGCGAATGACTCTATCGGCTAAGTAACCAGAAAATTAGCGCTTGGTGGCTGCAAACGCGGCCTTCGCGCGACGCATCAGACTCGGATGCAGTAAGCCAAGTTTTGGGTTCTGCCCAAACGGAGCCCTAGGAGGTACGTTAAACCAAGTGTCATTGAACGGCAGATCAAACGCCCGGCCCAGATCAAACTTTGTCGGATAGGCAAGACCGGATACCGCATACGCCGCGCCGTCCTGCGGCGAGACGAGGAACTCGCCCGCTTGCAGCCGGCCTGTCTTCTTCGAAGTTCCGTAGGCAACGCGAACAAAGGCTCCGCCATCGACTTCGCCGACTTGCAATACCAGAGCGGGCCGGGGTTTCGGCCCGGGCCCCGGCAGTCCTGATTGCGGGAAACGGCAGTAGACGATATCCCCGGGTTCGGGCGGATCGAAAGTGCGCATATCAAGTCGGCCTAAAAAAGACTCTTGGTGACTTTCATGCGCCCTTGAGGCTCGAGTTTCTCGATAGCTTTCTGCTGTGCACTCGTGAGCGGGCCATTGTCGACTTCGTAGCCAGGCAATGTCTGTCGCGCGAACTGCGCCAGCGCCACATGAATGACCTGGGTTTCAGACATTCCAAGTACGCCGGCCAACTGGGTGGCTGTCCCGCGGGACACGCCAAAAGCGGTGTCCGTATCGCGGTAGCGTAGCAGCACTGCACTCGCAGGCTTTTTGCTTTTAGCGGTTTTGGTGACGGGCCGGGTTGCCATGAAAGAAGATCCTTTCTCACAGACTAAAAAATTAGGCTCACATTAAGTGATATCAATTATATATCATAAATTTTAGACTGACGGAATGCTATCCTGAGCACTTCCCGAACACCCACGCGTCAAATCGAACCCATGGACCGCACCGAGCGCTTTTATCGTATCGAGCAATTGCTGCACGAGCGCAAGCTGGTGACGCGGCGCGAATTTACCGATGCGCTGGAGATTTCGCTGGCGACATTCAAGCGGGACATCGAATACCTTCGCGACAGGCTGCATGCGCCCATCGAGTACGACCGCGACGCCGGTGGGTATCGCTTTGGCAAGCCCGCAAAAGGCGGGCCGCGGCATGAACTGCCGGGGCTGTGGTTCAATGCTTCCGAGGTCCATGCGCTCTTGACCATGCAACACCTCTTAAAGGGTGTCGAGCCGGGCCTGCTGGCGCCCCACGTCGAGCCGCTGCTCGCGCGCCTGCAAGGCATGCTTGCCACCGACGACCTGACCGTGCCCGAGGTGGAGCGGCGCATACGCATCATCCGCATTGCGGCGCGGCCGATGAAGCTCGCGTATTT
>CAITSH010000500.1 GCA_903895005.1 uncultured Pseudomonadota bacterium | reverse complement strand
GTCTGTCGAGTCGCAGCGCAACGGCGCCAGGGGGGATGGGAGCGACGAGTCTCAGCCAAACCAGTTGGATCTCAACCTCGCGTAGTCCGCTCCGGATTTACCGAGGTGGCATTGACTGTTATGCATCTGGGGTGTAGCTTTTAGGGGCGCCGATTTGAAGGTCAGCTTGCGGGCGCGTTAAAAATACGGCTAAAGCGAGGGCAACCCGTTCTGGCTATCGGCCGTGGCGGGTTTTTTTATTGGAAGCTTAAGATGTCTGAAAACTACGATCTGGAAACGCTGGCGGTGCGTGCAGGAATCGCACGCAGTCAGTTTAATGAGCATTCTGAGGCGTTGTTTCTGACCTCTAGTTACGTATTCGATAGTGCAGCCCAGGCTGCCGCCCGTTTTAGTGGTACCGAGGCGGGCAATATCTACTCTCGTTTTACGAATCCGACGGTTACGGCCTTCCAAGACCGGTTGGCGGCGCTCGAAGGGGCGGAAGCGTGCATGGCTACCGCTAGCGGCATGTCTGCCATTTTGGTCTGCGCTATGACAGTCTTGAAGGCTGGGGATCACGTAATTGCGTCCCACAGCCTTTTCGGCTCGACCGTTCAGTTGTTCGCAAACCAGATGTCACGCTTTGGCGTCGTGACGACCTTTGTCGACCTGACCAAACCCGATGAATGGCAGGCAGCTGTACGTCCGGAAACACGCATGTTGTTTATTGAATCGCCATCCAACCCGCTAACCGAGGTCGCTGACATTGCCGCATTGGCAGATGTCGCGCACAGGGCCGGTGCCGTTTTGGTGGTGGACAACTGTTTTTGCAGTCCCGCGCTTCAACGGCCGCTGGAATTTGGCGCCGATATCATCATTCATTCGGCGACGAAATATCTGGACGGGCAGGGCCGGGTCCTTGGAGGCGCGATTGTCGCAGATCGGAAATACATCGATGAAAAGGTGTTGCCATTCATGCGCAACGCCGGTCCGGCGCTTAGCGCGTTCAATGCCTGGGTCTTATTGAAGGGAATGGAGACGCTACGAATTCGAATGGCGGCACAATCGGCTGCAGCCCTTGAGCTTGCGCTTTGGCTGGAGGCACATCCGGGGATCGATCGTGTCTATTACCCTGGTCTGTCATCTCACCCCCAGCACGCGCTTGCAATGCGTCAACAGCGCTCAGGCGGGGCGGTTGTGGCCTTTGATGTCAGGGGCGGAAAGGCGGGGGCGTGGCGGGTTGTCGATTCCACGCGGATGATCTCGATCACCGCAAACCTAGGGGATACGAAAACCACCATTACCCATCCGGCAACGACAACGCACGGCAGAATCAATCAGGCGGCGAGAGCCGCTGCAGGCATCGGAGACGGGTTGTTAAGGATCGCGGTGGGCCTTGAGTCGGTGAAAGACTTGCGCAAGGACCTCGCCCGCGGCCTTGGTTAGCCGGGGATGGAGCAACCCGGGAACCCGCGCCTGGCGGGCATTTCCGGTTAGTTCAGGCGCTTAGGCCTGCATAGCTCGGGGCGTCAGAGCATCTCCTGCCTGCACCCGTGCACGTCGCACACGAGTGCGGAGCCCTGCTGATACCAATCGGGCAGAACCAAGCGCTCACAAGTATGTCCGTCCACAATGTGCTCGTGCCGGGCTGCGCGGTGGGTATGCCCATGAATCAGTCTTGGATAGCCCTGGATGCGCAGGAAATTGTCGACCGCATCGCCATTTACGTCCATGATCTCTGCCGCTTTAGAGCGTTTTTCATCTTCGCTTTGACGGCGCAGGCCGCCGATGATGGCTTTGCGCGAGGCAAGTGTTTTAGACAGAAAATCGCGGGCCCAGGAATCGGATCGGATTTGCTCACGAAACATCATGTATTCATGATCGTCCGTGCATAACGTATCCCCGTGCGTTAGCAAGGTTTGAGTCCCGAATAGGTCAAGCTTGGTAGGGTCGGGGAGAATGGTCAACTGCGACCGTCGCGCAAATTCATCCCCGACGAGGAAATCGCGATTGCCGGGGATAAAACTTACCCTCACGCCAGATTCGGCGAGGCCGGCTATCGCGTCAATTACCGCCGCGTTGAGCGGGGCATCACAATCGTCGTCGCCAGCCCAGTAATCGAAAAGATCACCGAGAATAAAAAGTGCGGAAGCGTCACGCGCCCGTCCGTTCATAAACCGGAAAAATACCCGGTTAATCTCCGCTCTGTCCTCCGACAGATGCAAGTCGGAGATGAACAGTGCCGGACGCATCACTCAGGCGACAACTTCCGCCCGTTCGATGATGACATCCTCTACCGGAACATCCTGATGAAAGCCGCTGCTGCCCGTGTCGACAGCCTTGATCTTGTCCACAACGTCTTGCCCTTCCACGACTTTCCCAAACACGCAATAGCCCCAGCCTTGGCCGCTTGGCGCAGTATGGTTCAAAAAGTCATTGTCCTTGATGTTTATGAAGAATTGCGCGGTCGCCGAATGGGGATCCGAGGTACGCGCCATGGCGATGGTGTATCGGTCATTTTTTAGGCCGTTACCCGCCTCGTTCTTGATCGGCGCCTTGGTTGGTTTTTGCTTCATGCCCGGCTCAAATCCGCCGCCCTGGATCATGAAACCGTCAATGACGCGATGAAAGACCGTATTGCTGTAGTGTCCGCTTTCCACGTGTTCAAGGAAATTCTTGACGGTTTCAGGCGCCTTGTCTGCGTCGAGTTCGAGTTTGATGATGCCGTGGTTTGTATGCAGGGTGACCATAGTTTTTGTCTGATTGAGTTTATGAATTGGATATTGGCGAATCTTTATTTGGCCGGAAGGATCTGAACGGACTCGATAATGACCGGGTTGCGTGGAACGTTTTGGTGTGGGCCAGCCGATGCAGTATCGACCTTTGCAATCTGTTGGACCACATCCATGCCCTTTGTGACTTTCCCAAAAACGGCATAGCCCCAACCAGATTGGGTCGGGGCACTGTGGTTAAGAAAATCGTTGTCCTTGAGATTGATAAAAAACTGTGCGCTGGCCGAATCCGGATCAGGGGTGCGGGCCATCGCTAGTGTCCCGGCTGTGTTACGAAGGCCGGCCTTGATGCCGGAGTCCGCTTCGTTCTTGATTGGGGCGCGGGTGCGTTTTTCTCGCATATCAGGTGCGAATCCGCCCCCCTGAATCATAAAACCGTCGATCACACGATGGAAAACCGTTCCGGAATAAAAGCCGTCTTTTGCGTATTGCAGAAAATTCGTGACGGTGGCGGGCGCCTTGTCTCCGTACAGTTCAACTGTGATCGAGCCTTGATTGGTCTTGATCTCCACCTGCTGTGCGAACGACGCGCAGGAGGCAAAGGAAATGGCAAAAGCTAACGCAAGCGCAAATTTCATTTTCATAGGTTCCTTTTAAGGTTTTCCGCTTACGCGGCGCCCTCGTAGACGATGCGCCAGTGGCCACCTTCGTTTATCCAGTACTGGCGTTTTTTCATGGCATTGGTGAGGTTGTTAGACCTGTAATCCTGCTCAAAGCTGACGACGACCAGATCCTGTCCGGGACTGCGAAATATGCTGGCGCCGTTTACCCCAACCTTGATCCATTCCTTGCCGGCATTGACTCCTTCCTTATGCTTGGCCCATGCGGCATAGTCTTGGTTTCCGGATGAGAATTTTTTGGAGTAATGCTTCAGATAGCGGCCCGTGTCGCGACTCTCCCAGTCCGCACGCCATTGTTCGATGGCATCCTTTAGCGCCTTGCGATCGGCAGCAAGTTCATCGACCGATTGCCATTCTATTTTTTCGCTGATGATCACCGGAGTAAGGCCTACTTGCAGCGTTTTTGCCAGCGCGTCAAGGTCGCGGTTGGAGAGGACTACGCAGCCATTGCTGGCGCGGGGCGGACGGCTGAACGTGTCGGAGGGCGTGCCATGCAACCAGATGCCGTGGCCGTTTCTGCCTAGGCGCTTGTCCCATTCGTTGGGGTAGCTTATGGGAAATGCGCCGCTGCCATAAAAATCCGTGAGTTTTGATCTGGGCAGGTTGGCGGTGACGTAATACACGCCGATCGGTGTTTTTTCGTCGCCCTCGCGTATTTTGTCCATTCCGCGTTTGCCGGCACTGATGTAGTAGTCTGCAGCGAGGCGTGGCACACCGCCCACATTTTGATATAAAAAGAGACGCGCTCTTTGAGCGTCGACCACAACGGCATAGCGCTGTTCGGGTTGCATTTCGATTATGTAGCGAGGCACCTTGTCGGCGGGCGGACGTTCCCGGTACGCTTTCAAACGGGCTATGGCTTCGGCGCGCAAATCTTCGAGCTTTTCGCGCGGCGCGTTCGGCGCATCGCCAAGGCTGCGCAAGGGGCGACTCCTTGCTATCAGCAAATCCCCCTTGATCAAATTTGCAAGCCGGAAGTTGGGGTTGCTTCGCAGAAGCGCTTCGACCTGCGTTAACGCCGTGTCGAGGCGGTTCTGGTTGATTGCGTCAAATACCTGGTTTAAAAGCGCTTCTGGTCCGGGGTCCGCGTAGACCGGCGAGGAGATGAAAATCGCTGAAAAAACTGTCGCTGCGAGCAGTGTTTTTCGAACGTATTTGACAGGCTGCATCAGTTGCTGACTCGTTCCTGCTGAATTAGCCATCGTCCGTCGCTTTTAACCAAAACCAGAGTTTTGCTGCTGCTGGCTTTTAGCGTGTCGGATCGGTATTGCTGACGGAAACTGACCGAGGCATTGTTGGTGTCCGCGAGCGTGACTTTCGGGGCTTCGATGCCAACATCAATCTTCTTTGGGGCGTTGATTCGCTGCTTGCGCGCGCCTTCCCACTCTGCACGTGGCTCGCCATTGGGGGTTTTGAAGTCCTTTGAGTAGAAAGCCAGATATGTATTGACGTCCTTTTTTGACCAAGCAGCAGCCCATGCGCGGACGGCCTTGACTACCTCCTCGGGGTCGGATTTTACCTGAGTGGTTTTGGGCGCCGCAGACTTGGTGTCAGTCTTTGCTGCTTCCGGGGCTTTCGCCTCGACTGGTTTCGCTTCTGGGGCCTTGGGTTCCGTCACTTTTGCCGCAGGTGCAACCGCTGCGGGAGTGGCTGCAACACGCGCCGGCTCGGTTTTTCCGGAGGTCTTGCCCGGGCGCACGGACCCGGTAAACAGGTCACGAATCAGAGAAAGCTTTGACTGTGCCGTCGGGTTATTCGAATCCAGTTGAAGGGCTTTGTCGTACGCTTGAGTAGCAAGTTTTGCGTACACATCACCGAGGTTTTCGTACGCAGTTGCGTAGCTCGGATGGGTGCGAATCGACATTTCGAGCGATGTCTTGGCTTTGTCGTATTGCCCTTGGGAGGCATAGAGCACGGCCAGATTATTATAGGGCTCGGGCAGCTCCGGATAGTCTTCGGTGAGCTTAGTGAAAACGGAAATAGCCTCCGCAGTCTTGTTTTGTTCGACAAGAATCAGCCCTCTTAAAAAACGTCCTTGTGCATCCCGTGGCTTGGCGGAAAGGAACTGGTTTACCTTTTCCAATGCCTGGGCTGACTGGCCCTGGCGCAGGAGGCGCGTGGCTTCCTGCAAATCATCGGACTGAGCCCATGAGGAGCCACACAATAAGAACCCGAGAAGTAGGACTGTGAGTCTGAGCGTGGATTGCATCGTGGTATACTTTTGGGCCGTTGGATAGCTGGCGATTTTATCAAAAATCTCCGCAAACTTCACAATAATCAATATTTTCCGCCGATTTCGCGGAATCCGCGTTGAAGCCCATTTCGCCCGTACGGGGCAGACCTTACATGCTTAAAATCTTCAATACCCTTAGTCGCGCAAAACAGGAATTCGTTCCTCGTGAGCCTGGCAAAGTGGCAATGTATGTGTGCGGCATGACGGTCTATGATTATTGTCATCTCGGACATGCGCGCGTCATGGTCGACTTTGACCTCGTCCAGCGTTGGTTGCGAGCCTCTGGATATGAGGTTCGCTACGTTCGCAATATCACTGATATCGACGACAAGATAATCCAGCGTGCCGTCGAGAACGGTGAGTCCATAAGCATGCTCACCGGGCGTTTTATCCGTTATATGGACGAGGACGCGGCTGCCTTGGGCGTGCAAACGCCAGACGTGGAGCCGCGCGCAACGGACTTCATACCCAAGATGCTTGATCTGATCGGTATTCTTGAGTCACGCGGACTTGCCTACCGGGCTCAGGACGGTGACGTGAACTATGCTGTGCGCGGGTTTTCGGGCTATGGGGCGCTGTCGGGTAAATCCCTTGACGATCTTCGCGCGGGGGAACGCGTTGAGGTCAATTCCGGCAAACGCGACCCTCTGGATTTTGTGTTGTGGAAGCACGCCAAGGAGGGGGAGCCTTTCTGGGACTCAGTTTGGGGCCGGGGCAGGCCGGGGTGGCACATTGAGTGCTCCGCGATGTCAGCGGAGTTGCTCGGGCCCCAATTCGACATTCATGGCGGTGGACAAGATCTGCAGTTTCCGCATCACGAAAACGAGATCGCGCAGTCCGAAGGCGCGATGGCTGGCTGTGTTTCCTCCGGCCGCTTTGTGAACACGTGGATGCACGTTGGATTTGTGCGTGTAGATAACGAAAAGATGTCGAAGTCTCTGGGCAATTTCTTCACGATTCGAGAGGTCCTGAAAAAGTACGATCCCGAGGTCATTCGTTTTTTCATCACACGGGCTCACTACCGAAGTGCGTTAAATTACTCCGATCAGCATCTTGACGATGCTCGTAGCGGGCTGACACGCCTGTATACCGCGCTGAAGGGGGTGTCATGTGTGTGTCCGCCTGTGGATTGGTCCTCTACACAAGCAGCCAGGTTCAAGGCGGCTATGGACGATGACTTCAATACCCCGGAGGCGGTGGCGGTCTTGTTTGACCTCGCCGCGGAGGTGAACCGCGGCGACAAATCTGCGGGGCTTTTGCTGCGCTCGTTAGGGGCACATCTGGGTCTGCTTGGGCGCGAATCAACGGTCTTTTTGCGGACCGGTGTGATGGATGCATCCACTTTGGCGGCGGTCGATATTGAAAGACTGATCGCGGAGCGGGGGGCGGCAAAGCGAGCGAAAAATTTCTCTGAAGCGGACAGAATCCGTTCCGTCCTTACCGAGGGTGGCGTGATTTTGGAGGATTCTGCTGTCGGTACGACTTGGCGCCGGGCCTGAGCCTGTCTTTGGCTCAGGCTAGAAACTGAATTGAAG
>CAITSH010000499.1 GCA_903895005.1 uncultured Pseudomonadota bacterium | reverse complement strand
TGGAACTCTGTCATTCCAATTGAGTACTTTATCCAATATGAATACGATCAAGGTAGCTTCTTTAAGCCACTTTCATCTCGTAACAATCCTCATCATATTCACGGTGTCTTTCCAGTACCTAAGAGTCTGGCTCACCGAATCTACGATTTTGATAATTCACATCTAGACCAAAGATTGAACAAAGACCTTCAATCTTTACATCGTGTATCAACTTTCTTAATTGAACCTCTTAGATCAGGTGAGTCAGATGCTTGGCTTAACTACATTCTTAAAGGTAAGTCTATGAGAGACATCAACTCCTATTGGGCTTAAATATTACGAAAGTTAAAAAACGCCTAAATATAAAAACCACAAAAAAGGAGGGTTTCAGTGAACAACAAGGTCTCTAGTAGAAATCAAATTCTAGGTGTTCGAGCAACCAATCAATTCGTTAATAAGTTCGATGAGTTATGTGACCGACTAGGTCATAACCGTTCTGAGGTAATCCGCTACTGTCTTAAGCGTTTTCTTAACGAACATTGGAACAACTCTGAAAATTTTAAGAAGGCTCGATCTGAGCTGTTTTAAGGAGAAGGAAATGCTTAGTTTCAAAGAATGGCTTGTTGAAGAAGCCAAGAAACCCAAAAAGAAAAAGGAAGATAAAGATGTCAAATCAACTGGTCAAGGAAGCACAGAAATCGGGAATGTCGATAACCAAAGACAGACTCCTAGATCTAATCAAGAAGTCCAATCAACAGTCGTTCACTATTTCCCTGAACCCTAACTCCAAACAAACGGTTGTCGTCATACCCTCAGTCTAGTTAGGGTAGTGATCGTACTCGGCTGAAATTCGTGAGTATCGTTGTTCCTAGGTCGTTTGTTGGAACCTTATGACTTCTAGATCTTCAATTTCCACCTTAGGGATACCGTTCAATCTGGTATCCCTTTTTTTTCGCTTTTTATAGATTGAGAAAACGCTCTCTGGACCGAGATCGAACCCTCGGGGTGACCTATACCCCTCCTCAATCAATAAATCGGCTATAGCTCGGTAGGTAAGTCCCTCTGAGTCCCTTAGTCGGATGATTCGATCAGACAGCTCTGTTTGGTAGGCTGAATAGGAGCCGATCATCAACCCCTTAGTCCTAACCACCAAGCTGAAACGGACTAGAAAGCCGTCTCGACTACCCCCTAACGGGATTACTCCACCGTCACGCTCTTGGCGAGGTTGCGCGGCTTGTCGACGTCGTTGCCGCGCGAAAGTGCCACATGATAGGCCAGGAGTTGCAGCGGAATGGTGTGCAGTATGGGCGAGAGGATGCCGGCGTGCTCGGGCAGCAGGATAACCTCGACCGGCTCCTTGCCGGTGCGCTCGGTGTCCTCGTCGGCAAACACGAACAACTGGCCGCCGCGCGCGTGCACCTCCTGCAAGTTGGACCGCAACTTGCCCAGCAACGCGTTGTTGGGCGCCACCGCAACCACCGGCATGTCCTTGTCCACCAGGGCGAGCGGCCCGTGCTTCAATTCACCGGCCGCATACGCCTCGGCGTGAATGTAGGAGATTTCCTTTAACTTGAGCGCGCCTTCCATGGCGATCGGGTAGTGGATGCCGCGGCCAAGAAACAAGGCGTGATGCTTGTGGGTGAATTTGTCCGCCCAGGCCTTGACCTGCGGTTCGATGTGCAGCACCTTTTCGAGGGCCTTGGGCAGGTGGCGCAAGGCCAGCAGCAGTTCGGCCTCGCGCGCGGGCGAGAGGCGTTTGCGCATCTTGGCCAGCGTCAAGGTCAGCAGCACCAGCGCGGCGAGCTGGGTGGTGAAAGCCTTGGTCGAGGCGACGCCGATCTCCGGGCCGGCGCGCGTCAAAAAGCGCAGGTCGGCGGCGCGGATCAGCGCCGATTCGGGCACGTTGCAAATCGACAGGCAATATTTGTGGCCCAGCGCCCTGGCGTGCTGCAACGCCGCCAGCGTGTCGGCGGTCTCGCCCGACTGCGAGATGGCGATCACCAACGCGCGCGGGTTGGGCACCGACTCGCGATAACGGTATTCGCTGGCGATCTCGACGTTGCAGGGAATGCCGGCGACGCCCTCGAGCCAGTAGCGCGCCACCATGCCAGAGTGGTAACTGGTGCCGCAGGCGAGGATCAGCACCGCATCAATATCGGCAAATATCTTTTCCGCCCCGGCGCCGAAAATCTGCGGCGAAATCGAATGCGCGCCGGTGACGATTTCGAGGGTGTTGGCCACCGCCATCGGCTGCTCGAAGATTTCCTTTTGCATGTAATGGTCGTATTGGCCCAGCTCAACCGCATCGGCGGTGAGCCTGGACTCGTGCGTGGCGCGCTCCACCGGCTTGCCCGCGGCGTCGATGATGCGAATGCCGTCGAGCCTTATTTCCGCGACATCGCCGTCCTCGAGGTAAATCACCCGCTTGGTCACCTGGATCAGCGCCGACATGTCGGAACCGGCGAAGTTTTCACCCTCCCCCAGGCCCAACAGCAGCGGTGCGCCGTTGCGCGCCACCACCAGGCAGGACGGGTCGGCGGCATCGACCACGGCAATGGCGTAAGCGCCGGTAAGTTCCTGCACGGCGAGGCGCACCGCCTCAAGCAGCCCGGCGCCGCCCGCAAGCTTGGCGTGCACCAGGTGGGCGATGACCTCGGTGTCGGTGTCCGAGACAAACACATATCCCTTGGCGCGCAGCCCCTCGCGCATGCCGTCGTGGTTCTCGATGATGCCGTTATGCACCACCGAAACATTGCCAGAGACATGCGGGTGGGCGTTTTTTTCGGAGGGCACGCCGTGGGTGGCCCAGCGCGTGTGCGCGATGCCAAGCGCGCCCGCGAGCGCGCCGGCCTGCGCCAGCTTTTCCAGTTCAGCCACGCGCCCGGTCGAGCGCATGCGCAGCAACTTGCCGTCCTTCACCACGGCCACACCGGCCGAGTCGTAGCCGCGGTACTCGAGGCGCTTCAGGCCTTCGAGCAAAATGGGTACTACGTTACGTTTGGCGATGGCGCCGACGATGCCGCACATGGGGGAACCTTCTTTCTGTGACTGTTCATTTGCGCAAATAAGCGCCGAAGTTGGGACGGTGCCCGTTGTCAAAACCGGGAATCAGGCGATAGCGCGCCGGATTAAACAGCAGGGCCGCGTCTGCCGGCATGAAGTGCGCGCCGGCGAGATCCTCGCGCACGAAAAATGCATTCACGCCGGTGAGGTTGGTCGCGACAAGTCGATAGCCGCATTGTTGCGCCAGTTCGCTCATGGCGCACAACGACGCGCCAAAGTAATCGCTGCCGTCCCACGAATACAGCGGGGCGTAGGGCTGTACCAGTTTTACGGGCGGACGAAAGCGCGCGTTGTACTCGACCACCACCACGCGCGGTGACACATCGCCCTGCTTGAGAATGGCATCGAGCACGTAATAGTCGTTGCCGTCGATATCAACGCTCAGCAAGTCGATCTCGCCGCCGGCACCCTTGCCACCGGTGCGCCCGATCCCGGCCGCGGCGATCAGCCCGTTGATGTTTTCGGCATTGACGATCGCCTGCGCGAGCTGCAATTCGCCATTGGCGAGAGGTGCGGCAAAGCGCGCGCGAATCGCGGCACAACGGTCCTGGTCGGCATCGATCCACAATCCGCGCCAGCCCTGGTAGAGCAGGTAAAGCGTGTTGTTCTCAAGGCCGTCACCGACGCCAATCTCGACAAAGCGACGCGCATCCTCCCCGCTGCCAAAACCGATACGGCGGAAAATCTCCTGCAGGATGCCGTCCTCATCCTGCTGCGAGTAGCCCTTGAAGCCGAAGCGCTCGAGCCGGCGCGGATCGGCGTACTCGGGCTGGGCCAGCAGTACGGCGATACGCTCCTGGCAGGCGACCACCAATTGGTCACCGGCAAACAGCAACAGGTCGTCCAGCGTGTGCTGCATCTCGTGCTGGAGCTTGTCCATCAGCGCATCAGGACTTGGGCTGTTTCACCGGGCGTTTCCAGCCGGGGATGCTCACCTGCTTGGCGCGCGAGATGGTGAGCTGGTCGGCCGGTGCATCCTTGGTGAGGGTGGTGCCGGCGCCCAGTGTGGCGCCACGCCCGACACGCACCGGCGCGACAAGCTGCGTGTCCGAGCCAATGAACACGTCATCTTCAATGATCGTGCGGTGCTTGTTGGCGCCATCGTAATTGCAGGTGATGGTCCCGGCACCGACGTTAACGTTGCGCCCCACCGTGCTGTCACCAACATAGGCAAGGTGATTCGCCTTGGAGCCAGCACCGATGTCGCTGTTCTTGACCTCGGTGAAGTTACCAATGTGCACGTCCTCGGCGAGCTTTGTGCCGGGACGGATGCGCGCGTAGGGCCCGAGGCGGCAATTGGCACCGATGACCGCATCTTCAAAATGGCAAAACGCCTCGACACGCGTGCCGGCGGCGATGCGCACGTTCTTCAACACACAATGGGGTCCGATGGTGACGCCGTCACCCAGGGTCACATCGCCCTCGAACACGCAATTGACGTCGATGGACACATCGCGGCCGAAGGTGAGGCGGCCGCGCACGTCGATGCGCGAAGGATCGAACAGCGTGACACCGTCTTCCATCAGCATGTCGGCCACTTCGAACTGGTAGATGCGCTCAAGTTCAGCCAGCTGCGGCTTGCTGTTGACGCCGGTGGTTTCCCAGACGATGTCCGGGGCGGCGGTTTCCACCGCGACCTTGGCCTTGACCGCTGCGGCGATCACATCGGTGAGGTAATACTCTTTTTGCGCGTTGTCGTTCTTGAGCCTGGTCAGCCAGGCTTTCAGTTGCTTGGTCGGCAGCACCATGATGCCGGTGTTGGTCTCGCGAATTTCCAGCTGCTTATCAGTGGCGTCTTTTTGCTCGACGATGCGCGTCACCTTGCCGCGACTGCGAACAATACGGCCGTAACCCTCCGGATCATCAAGCTCGACGGTAAGAAGTCCGACACCCTCGCCCGCCGCCTCAATCAGGCGCTGCAGGGTCACCGACCGGATCAGCGGCACATCACCGTAGAGCACCAGCGTGGGTACTTTGTCATCGAGCAGCGGCACCGCCTGCATCACGGCGTGACCAGTTCCAAGTTGCGGCTCCTGCTTGACCCATGCCAGGTCTGCCTCGGCAGAAAAGGCTTCGCGCACCCGCTCGCCGCCATGGCCGTAAACGACCACAATGCGCGCGGGCTTGAGCGCGCGCGCGGCGGTGACCACATGCGAGAGCAGCGTGAGGCCGGCCAGCTGGTGCAGCACCTTGGGCTGATCCGAGTGCATGCGCTTGCCCTGCCCGGCTGCGAGGATGACGACGTTCATGGGTTCAGATCGTTTTTAACTTGAATTGGGACCGGTTTTGCACCTGAATTCCCAGTCGCCCGGCGTTTGCGCCGCATTTTCCGCAGCATTTTCGGAACAATTCGGGAACAGGGTCTCAAATGTTAGCACGCCAGAGGGTGAAAACGCCTTCCTGCGGCGTTGCGAAGGGTGCGCCGCGGGTCTATATTACGGACGTCCCGGTCACCGGGAGTGCGCTGCAACAAAAATAAAAAACGAATGAGTTCGAAACGCGCACGCCAACGCGCTCACCCGCCTGTAATACGCGGTTCGTACACTGCCCGTACCATTCATTGAAGGAGGATCACCCATGCTCAATCCCGTCACCCGCGCCCTCGCGCTCGTCGCCGCCCTCGCCTGCATCGCAGGCCTCAGCGGCCACGCCGCGGCACAGGACGCCTGCAAGAGCCGCGGCGACCTCGACCCGCTTTACTGCGACGAGAACAACGACCTCGTGGCCGACACGCCCAAGGACGTGAAAAAACTCAAGACGCCCGGCACGCTGGTATTCACCTACACCCCGGTTGAAGACCCGGCCGTCTACGAAAAGGTGTTCAAGCCCTTTACCGAGCACCTTGGCACCTGTACCGGAAAGCGCGTTGTGTTCTACCAGGTGCAATCCAACGCCGCCGAAATCGAGGCCATGCGCTCGGGCCGCCTGCACGTGGGCGGCTTCTCTACCGGCCCCACTGCCTTCGCGGTCAATATCGCCGGTGCCGTTCCGTTTGCCGTCAAGGGCACGGAAACGGGATTCCAGGGCTACAACCTGCTGGTGATCGTCAAGAAAGACAGCCCCTACCAGAAGCTCTCCGACCTAAAGGGAAAGAAGTTCGCCCACACCTCGCCCTCGTCCAACTCCGGCCACATGGCGCCGATGGCGCTGTTCCCGAAAGAAGGCCTCGCCCCGGGCAAGGACTACAGCATCCTGTTCTCGGGCAAGCACGACCAATCGATCCTGGGCGTGAACTCGGGTGACTACGACGGCGCGGCAGTGGCCTCCGACGTATATCACCGCATGGGCGAGCGCGGCCAGATCAAGGAAGAGAACTTCCGCGTCATTTACCGCAGCCAGAAATTCCCGACCTCGT
>CAITSH010000498.1 GCA_903895005.1 uncultured Pseudomonadota bacterium | reverse complement strand
CCTCACTCGGACACGCCATCCCCTTCCCGCTGGCCCTGATCCTGTCCTTCGTCATCGTGGCGGCTGCAAGCGTTGTGCTCGAGCGACTGCTTTACTCGCGGTTATACGGCGCGGCCGAACTTGAGCAGGTGCTCTTTACAATCGGCCTGATTTTCATGTCGGTAGCGATTGCACGGCTGATATTCGGCACCCTGCAGCAGCCGGTAATACTTCCGGAGTACCTCAAGGGCCAGTTCCCGCTGCTTGGGCGAGATTTTCCAGCCTACCGTGTCTTCCTGATTCTATTCAGCTCCTGCATGATTGCCGGCCTGTGGTTCGGCGTTGAGCGCACGATCTGGGGTGCCATGGTGCGCGCCGCCGTCGACAACCGGCCGATGGCGCAATCCATCGGCATTAATACCAAGCGGCTGTTCAGCATTACGTTCGCCGTTGGCAGCGGTCTTGCCGGACTCGGCGGCGCGCTGGGGGCGGAAATCGTCGCCATCCAGCCGACCTACCCCTTCGAACAACTGGTTTACTTCCTGATCGTGGTTTCGGTCGGAGGATTGGGCAGTCTGCGCGGCCCCTTTGTAGCGGCGCTGCTCATCGGTATCACAGATACCGCCTGCAAGTACTGGTTGCCGCAATTCGGAGCGTTCTTCATCTATGTGGCCACAATCGGACTGCTTCTGTGGCGGCCCGCCGGCTTGTTCGGGAAACGCACATGAGCGGGCACGTCGGCTATAACGCGGACCACAGTCTGCGCTGGACGGAGTGGCTGCCGTGGATCGCCGCCGTCGCGGTGTACTTTGTGCTGCCCGATTACCTATCCCTGGGCGCGCGCGTGTTGACCTACGTGCTGTTTGCGCTCTCGCTTGATCTGATCCTCGGTTACGCCGGCATTATCACGCTCGGCCATGCGGCATTCTTTGGCGTGGGCGCCTACGTCACCGGCATCATGGCGGCCAAGATGGGCATCACCGATCCGATCATCCAACTTCTTGTCAGCGCCGCGGTGGCCGGCCTGTTGGGATTAACGACCGGTGCGGTGGTGCTGCGCACGCACGGACTTACGCAGCTGATGCTAACGCTCGCGATCGCGGCGCTTTGCCTGGAAATCGCCAACAAGGCGACGCACATCACCGGCGGCGCCGACGGGCTCTCCGGTGTGGTGATCGCACCCATTTTCGGGCAATTCAAATTCGACCTTTACGGCAAGACCGCCTATCTGTGGTGCCTCGCGATGGTGTTCGGCGGATGGTGGCTGATCCGCCGGCTGATCTATTCGCCCTTCGGCGTGGCCCTCACCGGCATCCGTGAAAACAACACCCGGATGCAGGCCGTGGGCGCACCGGTCTACTGGCGGCTCGTCGTGGTGTACACGATTTCCGCGGCCATCGCCGGTGTCGCCGGTGCGCTTCTCACACAGACCAACCAGTTTGTCGGACTCAACGTGCTCGGGTTTGAGCCCTCGGGGGAGCTTCTGGTGATGCTCATCCTGGGCGGGGTCGGCAGACTTTACGGCGCCTTCGTCGGTCCGCTGGTATTCCTGATAGCCCAGGATTATCTCGCCAAGCAATTCCCCGAATACTGGTACTTCGGCATCGGCCTGATGCTGGTGATCGTGGTGCTTTTCGCGCGAGGCGGTATCCTGGGTATCCTCGACGGCGTGATTACGCGTTTCGGTGCCAAATTCAAGGCGAAACAGATATGAGCGCCGTGCTCGAAACGCGCAGCCTTTGCAAGAGTTTCGGCGCGCTCACCGTTGCCGAAAAAATCGACTTCCGACTTGAGGCGGGTGCGCGCCACGCCCTGATCGGTCCCAACGGAGCGGGCAAAACGACCTTCGTCAACATGCTCACGGGGAGGCTCGCGCCCACCTCGGGGCAGGTGCTCCTGGGCGGGCAGGACGTGACCCGCGTTGCGCAATCAGGTCGTGTCAAACAAGGCCTCGGCCGCACCTTCCAGATCAACACACTGTTCCGCAACATGAGCGTGATGGACAATGTCGCGCTGGGCGTCGCGGAACGCCACGGCGTTGCAAGCAGCATGTGGCGCCCTGCCGGTTCCCACCGGGCGGTACGCGAAGAGGCCATGGCTCTGCTCGAAACCCTGGGCATCGCCGACGAGGCAGGCAACCGCGTCATAGACCTCCCCTACGGCAAGCAACGTCTCGTCGAAATTGCCATCGCGCTTGGCCTGAAACCCAAGGTGTTGCTCCTCGACGAACCCGCAGCAGGAGTCCCGTCCATGGAGTCGGAGCGCATCCTGCAGGCGCTGGACACGATGCCCAAGGACATCGCCATCCTTATCATTGAACACGATATGGATCTGGTATTCCGTTTCGCCAAGCGCATCACCGTACTGGTGCAGGGAGAAGTACTCTGTGAGGGCACTCCCGAAGAAATCGCCGCCGACAAGCGCGTGCATCAGGTCTACCTCGGGGAACAGAATGACGACTGAAACCCCTAACGCCACCCCCGCATTGAAACTGGCCGGCGTGCGCGCTGGATACGGCGCCACCGTAGTGCTTGAGGACATCGGCTTCGAACTGCCCGAGCGCGGCTCCCTCGCCCTGCTCGGCCGCAACGGCGTGGGCAAAACCACCCTGCTAGCCACCATCATGGGTCACACCACTTTCCACGCCGGGAGCGTAGCCTATCGCGGCAAGGAAATCAGCCGCCTGCCGGTGCACGAACGTTCCCGCCTGGGCATCGGCTATGTGCCACAAACGCGCGACATCTTTCCCTCGCTTTCGATCGAAGAAAACCTCAAGGTCGCCGCACGCGAGGGCCGATGGCCGCTAGAGCGCGTCTACGAACTGTTTCCCCGTCTCGCCGAACGACGAAGCCACATGGGCAACCAAATTTCCGGCGGCGAGCAGCAGATGCTCGCGATTGGTCGCGCACTTATGGGAGACCCGGCGCTGCTGTTGCTTGACGAGCCGATGGAAGGTCTCGCGCCCATCATCGTCGAAATGCTGATGCAGGCGCTGCAACGTCTGATCCGCGAAGAGGCGTTAACGGTGATCCTGGTAGAGCAGTCAGCCAAGCTGGCCCTGCAAGTCACGCAGCAAGTCCTGGTGCTGAGCCGCGGCCGCATCATCCACAGCGGCGCCAGCGCGGCCCTGCTGGCCGACCCGGACCATCTCGCACAACTCGTCGTGGCGCACTAAGCAGAGCGCGTCGGGACTGAAAAGCGCAATGCTGCTCAGTACCCTTCTGAAAAATATTCCGGCGCGCGCGCTGCGAGACCGGTTTCGCAATCGGCCGCAGGACGGACAGGTGTTTGTCCGTGTCATGGGCGGACTCGGTAATCAATTGTTTCAGTATGCCTTCGCGCAATATCTGGCTCACAACGGTGTCCAGGTTGCGGCACTTCAGGCCGACGTCTACGGGAATCCCGACCGCAATGCGTTCAACCGGTCGTTTTTGCTCGACAACGTGTCGACGCTGCCATTCTCCCGCCGCAGTCCCTCAGGGAGAGAGGAAATGCGCATGCTCACCTCAGAAGACGGCGATGCACTTTTAGCGTTACTGTTGTTGCCAGAGAACGCAAAGAGCCGCTGGCTTTGTAACGGCTACTGGCAAAGATCAGACTACGTCGATACCGTTCGCGACGTAGTCCTACAGGGGCTGCAACGT
>CAITSH010000497.1 GCA_903895005.1 uncultured Pseudomonadota bacterium | reverse complement strand
TAATGGGCATCAATTGGTCACGTAGGTCATCAGTCGGAGCGTGCAACGATACTGCCAGCGCGACCGGACAATCGTCCCTTAGCCGGTCGATTGCCGGAACAATGCCCGAAGTCGAAAGCGTGACCCGGCGCCGAGAAAGACCGTACGCGTTGTCGTCAAGCATGAGTCGCAGCGCCGGAACGACGCTCTCGTAATTCAGCAGCGGCTCTCCCATGCCCATCATCACCACGTTACTGATGATTCTTACTCCATCAGGCACATCTCCTGGTGAGGCGACTCCATCCACAGTTCGCACGTCCGACTCAGTAAGCGTGGCTCCGAGAAGCGTAGAGGCCAGCCACAACTGCCCAATGATCTCCGCTGTCGTGAGGTTACGGTTAAAGCCCTGCTTTCCAGTTGAGCAAAACTGGCAATCCAGCGCGCATCCGGCTTGACTGGATATACACAAGGTGCCGCGTTTTTCCTCGGGGATATAAACCGTTTCCACCGAATTTCCGGCCTCCACGTCAAACAGCCACTTTCTGGTTCCGTCTGCTGAGGTGTTGTCGCTCACTACTTTAGGGAGCCGAATCTCGCACGAAGCAAGCAACTTTTCCCTGAGTGACTTTGATATGTCCGTCATCCCATGTATGTCGTCCACACCATTTCGATGCAACCAGCGGAGCACCTGCTTCGCACGAAAAGGCTTCTCTCCAGCCTCCTCCAGAAAGGCCGTCAGGGCTTGCGCATCGAGGTCTAGGAGATTTACCGCCATCAGCGCGGATAAATTTCCAGGCTCGGGAAAAAATACGCTACCTCATTTCTGGCTGTCTCGACACCATCGGAGCCATGAACCGCGTTTGCGTCGATGCTATCCGCGAAATCAGCACGAATTGTCCCTTTAGCCGCCTTTTTCGGATCAGTGGCCCCCATCAACTCACGATTTGTCGCGATCGCATTTTCTCCTTCCAGAACCTGGACCATCACCGGACCGGAAATCATAAACGTGACGAGATCTTTGAAAAAGGGCCTTTCGCGGTGGACGGCGTAGAAACCTTCGGCCTCACGTTGCGAGAGGTGCATCATGCGCGATGCAATGACCCTCAACTCCGCAGCCTCGAATCGGGAGTAAATTTGTCCGATAACGTTTTTTGCCACCGCATCGGGTTTGATAATTGAAAGTGTTCGTTCTACGGCCATACGGGCTCTCCGTTTTGCGCAAATGACGCAATTAATGAAATTAGGGGTAAGTAACTAAAAATACTCAACTTTTCATTATATCAGGAAATTCATGGTTTACCTACGGACACTTCTGCGTTGTGGGTCGAGGTCGGAGCGGGCAAAACAGAGTTCAACAGCCAGATAGCTCGCACAACCGGCCCAAGAATGGGGGCGCATTAGAAGCCAGTAATCAATTCAATTAAGGGGACCACCAGAACGAATCAACTTTCTCGGGCGCTCAAACCGGCTTCGATAGCTCGATCCACTCCGGTCGGAGTCCTGGCTCGCCGGAGGGCGCAAGCCATTCACAGGAGATTCCTATGCCCGGCACAAAGGCGAGTTCTTGCCCGCAGAACAGGAGCGGCAGACGTTCTCGAACCCAAAAAGGAGCGCCAGATTCGCGCAAAAGGTTTTTTAAAGAGCGACTGGGCCTCGACTTTGCAATGCGCATTCTCTCGCCCCCTCTGCGTAATCGAACGCTTAGCGGCGAACCAGTGATCTTCATGGAACTTAACCCATCACCGACCACTTCTGAAAATTGCAGAATTCCTCCCAATTCGGGCAAGCGCCATACCGGAACACCATCCCAATGCCGCTCAAAATTCCCGTCTATTTCCCCCACAACGGGCGCAAGCAAAAGAACGCCCCTGAAAATTCTGACATGGAATTCCCCTACTTCGAATTTAAATGCCCCGTCGACGCGGGCTGTTACGGCTTGTCTCAGCATTTCCTCGAGAAATGACGCTTGCGGCATCGCCAAACCTTGCTCCGAAAAAAAGGCACGTAACGCGTTCTTTGCCCTGGAAAAACTGAGCCTTCTCAATCCGGCGACTTCAAGGCCGCCTGCGACGCGAAGCGGAGTCAAATCAATACCGGCCAAATCGTCCAAAAGAATCTGACTTTCCGCGAAATGGTACGCGGAGCGCGCCATGGACGAGATCGCGCCTTGAAACCGCTTCTCAATTTCAGGCAGAATTTGCCTTCTGACAAAATTTCTTGCAAATCTGTGGTCTAGATTGCTCTCGTCCACGACCCAGGCAAGTCCTCGCGATTCCGCGTACGTTTGGATTTCTGAAACGGGCTCGTCGAGCAATGGTCGAACGATTCGACGGCCATTAGGCGCGTTGGGTGCAGGCATCGCGGAAAGTCCTTTGATACCAGCGCCTCGAATTAGCTGCAACAATACCGTTTCTGCCTGGTCGTAACAATGATGCGCAGTGATTACAAAATCTGCCCCCTCCCCAAAAAGGGCGGCATAGCGAGCCTCTCGGGCTGCTGCCTCGGTTCCCTTTTCACCAATATTACAAAGTGTCACACGAACGATATCCAGCTTGATCTCGCGAGAGGCACAAAGTGCATTGCAAAAGTCGGCCCAATAGTCGGCATTAGGACTTATGCCGTGATGGACATGCATGCAATCGAGCGAGCAACCAAGCTCGGGCACCAAGTCTGCCAATATCGAGAACAGCACTACCGAGTCGCGCCCACCCGATAACGCAAGTCGAATCCGCGCGCCCCGAGGAACTACAGACGACAAGCGCGCAAAAACCCGCTTGCCAAGCTCACTTAACGTCGGCTTCCTTGAATTTGCCATAACCCATGAGCCTTTCAAAACGCGCCTCGACGAGTTCGGAAACACTCTTTCCGTTAAGTTGACGAAGCCCATCCTGGAGCGACTTTTTCAAGCTCTGCGCCGCCGCGGTCGGATCACGGTGCGCACCGCCGAGGGGCTCTGGGATAATTTTGTCTATCAGCCCAAGCGTTTTCAATCGACTCGCAGTAATCCCGAGAATTTCCGCCGCCTCTGGAGCCTTATCGGCACTTTTCCATAGTATCGAAGCACACCCCTCGGGGGAAATCACCGAATACGTTGCGTACTGCATCATCTGTACGATATCCCCGACTGCGATCGCTAGCGCTCCGCCGGAGCCACCTTCTCCAATGACGGTCGAGATCAGCGGAACTTTCAGTTCAGCCATGACATAGAGATTTCTCCCGATCGCCTCGGACTGCCCCCGCTCCTCCGCACCTATGCCTGGGTAGGCACCGGGGGTGTCTATGAACGTTACTACCGGAATCCCGAATTTTTCCGCGAGCCGCATCAGCCGCATGGCCTTGCGATATCCCTCCGGTCGCGGCATGCCAAAATTCCGAAGAATCTTCTCTTTGGTATCGCGCCCCTTTTGATGGCCAATAACCACCAACGACTGCCCGTTGAAACGCGCGATCCCGCCCACAATTGATGCGTCATCGGCGAAGGAACGATCACCGTGCAGCTCCTCAAAATCGGTGAACAGCAGGTTTATGTAATCTAGTGAGTAAGGACGCTGCGAATGACGCGCAACCTGCGCGACCTGCCAAGGCGTCAATTTCGCATAAATATTCTTGGTGAGGGCTTGGCTTTTTTTCTGAAGACGATGAATCTCCTCTGAAATATCGAGTGCGGAATCGTCCTGGACAAAGCGCAGTTCTTCAATTTTTGCTTCAAGCTCCGCTACAGGCTGCTCAAACTCAAGAAATGTCGTTTTCATCGGTCGATTTTACTCCAGCTACTGCGTACGGAATGAGACACACCTAGTAATCCACCGGTATCGGCTCAAGACTGCGCCACAAGTACCAAGTTGCGACGGAACGCCAGGGTCGCCACTCATTCGCTAGCTGCAGGATTTCTTCGCGAGATACCGAGTGTCCGAAAAAATAATAATGTTCCACCGCTTTTTGAAGGCCTCGGTCATCCAACGGAAGGATATCGGGGCGCAACAAGTTGAACATGAGAAACATCTCAGCGGTCCACCGCCCGATACCTCGGATTCGTACCAAGTCGGATACGACTTGTTCGTCATCCAAGGGCCGCCATTCGGATGGCCGTATCCGGCCGTCCGAGAACCCGGCTGCCAAGTCGACGATGTACTCGATCTTTCGTCGTGAGAGGCCGCAAGCTCTGAGCTCAAACTCGCGCATTCGCAAAAACTCACCAGGCAGCATGCTTGGCGATGCCAAAAGCAGGCGATTCCATATACTCGCAGCAGCGTGCACCGAAATCTGCTGCCCAACGATGGATCGCGCAAGCGTCAGAAACGGATCTCTCCTTCCCTCGATATGAATCCTTGGGAAAGCTTTTATCAACGCGGACATCAAGGGATCTCTAGCTGCCAATTCACGCTTGGCTTTTAACCAGTAGTGCGGGCGTTCCGATTCTTTCAACGATTTCCCGCGCGCGCCAAAGGCAGATTCGTTAGAAGGTTTTGCGGCTTCATACGCACGCAGCCGTTCTCATCGATGGCAAGACCAAGATAGACCGGACGTCCGGCGACATCTTGCCGCATGTCGGCCGGATCAGAGAAATCCAGTCTATATAGC
Organism: uncultured Pseudomonadota bacterium; assembly: GCA_903895005.1. Next base: position 522 of record CAITSH010000497.1, on the reverse strand, counting down.
GCGATGAGCCGCCTCAGCCTTCCCGGATCTATAGAAACGTTGCGCCACAAGTCGTTCAATAGCGCGGTTGACTCAACGTCAAGTCCGATGTGCCATGCCCATTGCGCTTCTTCAATTGCAGGGATCGATCTTACTTTCACCTCTATGTCCAAAAAGTGCTCAATCCACAACTCCAACACACGGCACATGGATTGCGCCGCAGGGGATCCATGGTTAATTCTCACGACAAAATCGTGCTTCTGATCCCGCCCCCAATAAAGGTTGGAATTCTCACGCTCTAAGACATCGAGGCTAATTTGCTTGAGTGGGGTCTGGGCCTCGACGATCAGCCGTCCAATACTCCCCAAAGCCCCTCCGGACATCTGCGACTCCACCACGTCAAAGTCTGCGAGCAATACCGCCCCGTTTTGAAAGCTTGATCGCTGCTTGCGAAAAAATAACTCGGCGACCCGTAACTGCAACGGCTCGGTCACCCCCTCGAGAACGCTGCGCAAAACAACGTGCACCATCTGGTCGAGCATC
>CAITSH010000496.1 GCA_903895005.1 uncultured Pseudomonadota bacterium | reverse complement strand
CAAGCCCGTGGCGGCCCCGGGTTCGGGGCCGGCGCGGCTCAGAGCACGCCCGATGCGCCGCCGTCTAGGTTGATGCTCGATCCGGTTACAAAACTCGCCGCATCCGAGGCAAGAAAGGCGATCACGCTGGCCACCTCTTCGGGCAGGCCGACGCGGCCAAGCGGGATGTCCTCGCCGAGCTTTGCGTAAAATGCCTCGGGCGCGAGGCCCGCCTTCACGGCCTTGGCGTCTTGTTGCGCCGAGCGGATGAGGCCGATGCACACGGTGTTCACCAGGATGCGGTGCGCAGCGTATTCCTTGGACAAGGCCTTGGTAAGGGCAAGGCCCGCGGCGCGCGACACGGTGGTGGGCATGGACTTGGCGCGCGGCTGCTTGGCGCCTATCGTGGTGATGTTGATGATGCGCCCGCCGCCTTGTTCCTTCATGTGCGGGATGGCGAGGCGTGAAAGGCGTATCGCGCCAAATAACTTCAGTTCGAGGTCCTCGCGCCACAGCGCCTCGGTCACCGACTCGAATTCGCCGGTTGCCGAGGTGCCGGCGTTGTTGACCAGGATGTCGAGCCGGCCGAAGGCCTTGACCGCTTCAGCGACGAGGCGCTCGCAATCGGCGGCAAGCGACACGTCGGCCTGTACCGCCGCCACTTTGCCGCCCGCGGCGCGGATCTCGGCCGCAGCCTTGTCCAGACCGTCGCGACCGCGCGCCGCGATGACCACGGCCGCGCCTTCGCCTGCCAGCCGCATCGCCGTTGCGCGCCCTATGCCTTGCGTGCCACCGGTGACGAGGGCGACCTTGCCGTTCAGATTCAGGTCCATTGCAATTCCGTAGCTGGTTTTGGGTCGGGCGAGATTATCACAGCGGTGGCCACGCTCCGCTGCAGTATCGTGCGCAAAGGGTGCGCGTGCACCGTTGTGGTTTCGGGGAAGCGCGCGCCTGCTTGCCTGTCTTATACTGTGATTCTGTTTGCACCCTGAGCAATTTTCAATATGACCACTATCGAGGTTTCCCGAATGCGCCATGCCATCACCCGCCTGATCGCCATCGCCGGCTTTTTCTGCGGCGCTTCGCTCGTCCACGCCCAGGCTCCGGAACATCCCGGCGTGAAGTTCACGCTTGAATGGGCCTTCCAGGGGCCGCAGTCGATATTCACCTATGCCGCCGAAAGCGGGGCGTTCAAGAACGAGGGCCTCACGGTGCAGGTGGACCGCGGCTCGGGTTCGGCCGACGCGGTGTCGCGCGTGGCCACCGGCACCTATGAATTCGGCTGGGCCGAAATGAGCGCGGTGATCAAGTACAACGCCGATCATCCGGACCGCCCGCTGATGGCCGTGTATGTGACGCATGAGAACTCGGCCAACGCGGTCATGAGCATCAAGGGCCGCGGCATCGCCATCCCCAAGGATCTCGAAGGCAAGAAGGTCGGGTCCACCGCCGGCAGCGCGGCGCGCGATGTGTTCGACGCGTTTGCGCGGCTTAACGGCTTCGACCCTTCGAAAATAAAGACCGAAACAGTGAGCGGGGCGCTGCGCGAAACCATGCTGGTGCGCGGTGATGTTGATGCCATCCTCGGCGCCACGACCTCTGGTGTCTTCACCATCAAGGCGCTGGGCACCAAGATGGAGGACATTATCGTCATGCCTTACGGAAAGTTCGGCGTTGAGTTGTACGGCCATGCCGTCATCACCACCGCCGCCTACGCCGAGAAAAACCCGCGTACCGTGTCCGCCTTCGTGCGCGCCGTCAACAAAAGTCTCGTCGCCGCGATCGCGAGCCCGAAAACTTCCGTGGCCTCGCTCAAGGCGCGCGACGGGCTCGTCAACCTTGACCTCGAGAACGACCGGCTGCTATTGATGCTGCGCGACATGGTGGTCACACCGACCACGCGCGCAGAGGGCCTTGGCGCAGTCTCGCCTGTGCGCATGCGCAAGACCATGCAGAGCATTTACGACGCCTACGGCATCAAGACCGTGCCGATGCCGGAAAAAGTCTATACCGACAAGTTCCTGCCACCGAAGGCCGAGCGCATCCCTCCGGCGATAGGTTCCTGATGTCAGCGCACGCCGGCAAGGTTGCCAAAGTTGCAATTGTCACCGGCGCTTCGAGGGGCATAGGCCGCGCCGTTGCGCGCGAACTGGCCGCCAAGGGATTCACGCCCTATCTTGTCGCCGAGTCGACGCGAGAGGAACTCGAAGCGGCCGCCGCCGAATGCAAGGCGGCGCATCCGCAGCACGCGGAGGCGCACTACGGACTGTTCGACCTGGAGCGCGCCGAGTCCGCCGATGCGGTGGTTGCCACCGCGCTCAAGGCCCTGGGTCGCATTGATGTGCTGGTCAATAACGCGGGCATGCGCATACGCCATCCGATAGGCGAATTTACCGCGGCCGAGTTCGACAGGGTCGTCGCGGTCAACCTGCGCTCGGCATTCTTACTCAGCCAGTCGGTGCTGCCGGCGATGCGCGCGCAAAAAGCCGGGCGCATTATTTTCATGGCGAGCCAGCTTGGCATGGTCGCGGATCCGGGCGCCGCGCTCTACGGCCTGACCAAGGCCGCGCTTATTTCATTGGCGCGTTCCATGGCCTTCGAGCTCGCGCCCGAGGGCATCGTCGTCAACGCCGTCAGTCCCGGCCCGATCGCCACCGACTATTACAAGGCGCGTCTTGAGCGCGAGCCGGCACTGCTCAAGCAACGCCTGGAGGCGATTCCGGCCGGGCGGCTGGGCACGGAACAGGAGATTGCCGAGGTCATCGGCTTTCTCGCCACGACATCGGCGACCTTCATGCAAGGCCACAACCTCGTCGTTGACGGCGGGTTTGTTATTCACTGAGACGGTTGTGGTAGAGACTGTTTTCCGTGTTCGATATCGGCTCGGCTTGAGCGCCGCGATTTCCGGTGACCACGCAAGTGACACCGTCGGTCGCGGTGTTCGCTTAGAATGCGGTGGCAGAGCGGCATTTCATTCACGCATCATTGCGCAGGCGGCTTCAAGGTGATCCGAATCGAACAGGTGGGCAAGACGTTTCCGGGGGAGCGCGGCCGCGCGCCTTTTGAGGCACTGCGTGATGTCAGCTTTGAGGTCGGCGAGGGCGAGTTTGTATCGATCATCGGTCCGAGCGGCTGCGGCAAGACCACGTTGCTGCGCATCCTGCACGGCCTTGAAACTGCGAGTAGCGGCAGGGTTTACGCTGCGAAGCGTCTTGTTGAAGGGCCCTCGCCGGCGAGCGCGATCATTTTCCAGCAGTTCAATCTTTTCCCGTGGTTGACGGTGCGCCAGAATGTCGCTTTCGGCCTGGAAGTGGCGAAGCTGCCCGTCGCAGAATGCGAAGAGCGCACGCGGCGGTTTGTCGAACTGGTCAGGCTGGAGCGCTTTGCCGATCACTATCCGCATGAATTATCCGGCGGCATGCAGCAACGCGTGGGCATTGCCCGCGCACTTGCCCTCGATCCGCAGGTGCTGCTGATGGACGAGCCGTTTGGCGCGCTCGATGCGATCACCCGTGAAGAATTGCAGCGCGAAATCGCGGAGATTCTCGCGCGCTCGCGCAAGACCGTGGTGTTCATCACCCATAACATGGACGAGGCGATATTTTTTTCCGACCGCATCCTCGTGATGGGCGGGCGCCCCGGGCATATTGTCGAGGAGGTGCGCGTCGACCTTCCCCACCCGCGCGAGGCTGACGCGGTGCGTGCCAGCCGGCAATTCGCGTCCATACGCGAACATTTGTGGACCTTGTTATCGGGCGCGGCGGCCATTCCCGGTCAAGACATTAAGGCGGGTGCCTGATGCAAGCCGCGCGTAAAACACTGCTGATCCAGGCCGCCTGCCACATCGGCATACTTGCCGCATGGGAACTGCTGGCGCGCTTTGTCATTCCGCCGCGTTTCCTGCCGCCACCCTCGGCCATTGCGGTGGCTTTTGTCGGCATTACCGTCTCGGGCGAGCTGCCGCGCCAGTTGTGGCAGACGGCGAGCGTGTTGCTCACCGGATTTGCCCTGGCCGTCGTCTCAGGCATGGCGGTCGGTGTCGCGATGGGCACCTTCTCCACGCTGCGGCGCGTGCTCGATCCCTACGTCAACGCGTTTTACGCCATGCCCACCGTTGCGCTGGTGCCGCTGGTGATCATCTGGCTCGGCCTTGAGTTCCAGGCCAAGGTCTTCCTGACCTGGCTGGT
>CAITSH010000495.1 GCA_903895005.1 uncultured Pseudomonadota bacterium | reverse complement strand
GGCAAATATCGAACATTCGCGCGGGGACCGGCGCATCGAATGTTATACCCGGCGAATTGACCGTGTTATTCAATTTCAGATTTTCGACGGCAAGCACCGCGCCACAATTACAGGCTCGCGTTCAGGAAGTTCTCGACCGCCATGGACTGGAATACGACATCAAGTGGACACTCGGGGCGCGGCCCTTTCTTACCGAAGCAGGGCCGCTGCTCGCTGCTGCATCGGGGGCGGTGCGCGAAATTACCGGTGTCGAAGCCGAGGTAAGCACGACAGGCGGCACATCCGACGGACGCTTCATCGCCGTTGTTGCGAGCGAGGTGATCGAATTCGGCCCCCTGAACGATTCAATCCATAAGCTGAACGAGTATGTCGAAATCGCCGATATCGAACCGCTGACACGCATTTACGGGCGGATCTTAGAAAAATTACTTTTACCCACATGAGCCGCTGAATTGGCCGCTGCTCCGGATACGCTTCGCGCATTGCTGCGGACAACCAAGACTCGCTTCAAAAAAGCACACCTGCATTTCGGGCACGGGACCCACAACGTGGACGAGGAAGCAAGTTGGCTCTTCTGTCATGTTTTGGACATGCCATGGCACCAGTTAGACAAGGTCCTTGACCGGGCACCGAGCGTGTCCGAGAGACGCCGGATCGAAACGATCAGCGAACAGCGTGTGGCGAAACATATTCCGATCGCCTACCTTATTTGCGAGGCATGGCTCGGCGAATACCGTTTTTATGTCGACCAAAGGACGATTGTCCCGCGATCCTTCATTGCCGAGTTAATCCACGATCGTTGCGCCCCCTGGATAAAGAGTCCCGGTCGCGTTGGCAGTGTGCTTGATATGTGCACCGGATCCGGATGCCTTGCCATCCTAGCAGCGCTTGCATTTCCCAACGCGTTAGTGGATGCCGCCGACATTTCGAGGCCAGCGCTCGAGGTGGCACGGCGCAACGTGAAGGCGTACGGATTGGGCGCGCGCCTGAGGTTGCTCAAATCCGATTTGTTCTCCAGCCCTGAATTGGGACTGTACGATCTGATTATTTCGAACCCCCCTTACGTCAATGCGGCAAGCATGCGGCGCCTACCCCGTGAATACGGACACGAGCCCGCTCTTGCCCTGGCATCGGGCAAGGACGGCCTTGATGCGACACGGACCATCCTGAGCAAGGCAAAGAGGTTCCTCAAGCCCAAGGGGATGCTCATCTGCGAGATCGGTCACAACAGGGCGGCGGTCGAAAAAGCATTCCCGAGCATCCCCTTCACTTGGCTCGAAGTCAGCGCAGGAGAAAATTTCGTTTTTCTGCTGGCGCGCTCTCAATTGCCCTAGCGGCCACGGCACATCCCCAGCATTACCGGAGCAAGATCGCGAAATAGGGGGCTTGCTAATTAAATGAAACTGGGGTGGCTGATGGGACTCGAACCCACGACAACCGGAATCACAATCCGGGACTCTACCAACTGAGCTACAGCCACCATAAAGCTGAATTTGTATGGCCTGCCCGACAGGAATCGAACCTGTAGCTGAGCAAACTTTGAGGGGCCTCAAATTTATCATTTATCTTTTTATATTTTTGCGGTCGGTCCCAAAAACACAAAGTG
>CAITSH010000494.1 GCA_903895005.1 uncultured Pseudomonadota bacterium | reverse complement strand
GATCTCCTCGGGGCTGCTGCTCGATCGTAACGGATGGAACACGATCAACTACCTTGCGCTGCCTTTTATCACGGTCGCGGTGCTCGGCTTGCTCTGGATGATGGTGATGCGGCGCGGCCGTGCGATGACCGCATGATGGAGCTAGGCGTGAGCGCGATAGGCTGCGGCGTCAGGAAATTGAAAGCTTCATGAGGCAACTCGACCCGCAGGTGCGCGCTTTGATCGACGCGGCCGCGCAGACGGCCCCCCCGGCGCGCGCATCGCTCAGCCCTGATGAGGCGCGCGCCCTGTACCGTAGTTCGCGCGCGCCGCTGCGCCCGTCCGCCCCCGAGGTTGCCGCAGTGCGTGAGCTGGTCATGCCCGGCCCAGGTGGTCCGCTGGCCTTGCGCATGGTGCGTGGCGCCGGGATCGCCGACGACCAGACGCCCCCGGTCCTGGTGTATTTCCACGGCGGCGGCTGGGTTCTGGGCGATCTTGATACGCACGATGTGATCTGCCGCCAGCTTGCCAATGCGGCGTGCTGCGCGGTCATCGCCGTTGATTATCGACTCGCGCCCGAGCACAAATTTCCCGCCGCGTTTGAGGATGGCGTTGCAGCGCTGCGCTGGGTCGCCGCTAATGCGCCCGAACTGGGTGTCGATGCTGCTCGCATCGGCGTCGCCGGCGACAGTGCCGGGGCCAACATCGCCGCCGCCGCAGCGATTGCGCTGCGCGATACGGGAGGACCTTCTCTGGTGATGCAACTGCTGGTGTACCCGGTGACCGACCTGGCGATGGACACGGACTCGTACCGCGCCGCCACCTCGCGCTACATGCTCACGCGCGAGGACATGCTGTGGTTTCGCGGCCAGTACCTGCGCGGGGAGGCCGATATTACAGACTGGCGCGCCTCACCGCTGCGCGCGCCTGATGTGTCAGGCTTGCCGCCCGCCTACGTGGTGACTGCGGGCTTCGACCCGCTTCTCGACGAGGGGCGCGCCTACGCCGACCGGCTGCGCGCCGCCGGCGTGGACGTCACCTACGAATGTTTCGAGGGCATGGTGCACGGATTTCTCACCATGGGTGCCGCGCTCGCCGCGTCGCACCACGCCATCTACCGACTGGCGCAGTGTTTCACGCGCGAGTTGGCGCGGCTGCGGGAAGGCGTCAGGCCGCTTCGGCCATAGGCATGGGCAGGATGGGCGAGTCGGCGTCGTAACGCTTGCCGGCTAGCATGCAGAAGGAAGGCGCCAGGTACTTCTCGGCGGTGACCTTGACGCGCAGGTTGTCCTGCAGCGTGAATTTGCCCGAGAGCATGTCGACCACGCTGACATCGGCCGCGCGGCCGACCGCAAGGGAGCCGATGGTGTCGGACATGTGCACCATCTCGGCCGCGTTGCTGGTCACCGTCTTTACCACTTCACTGAGCGGCAGGCCCAGGGTCAGCAATTCCGTCATGGCATGGGTTAGGCCAAAGGCGGCGACGCCGAAGAAGGGGTTGGACTGGCGGTCGGACTCTTTCATCCGAAATGCGTTGTCTTCGGGCGGTCGCACGTTCAGGCCGTGCAGGTCGGCGCCAAGGGTGTAGGGAATGATGCCCGCCTCGAGGGCCTTGCGCGCCATCTCAAACGAAAAATGCGAGCCGTGGCCCACGTCGACGCGCACGCCGCGCTCGATCGCCTCCCAGACGATGGGGTGCACCTTGCCTTCGGCGTTGATGAAGCCGCCGGGGTGGCGCGTGAAGGGGTGGGCGAGCACGTCGCCGGCTTTTACGAGCGGAACGACCTGGCGCACCAGTTCGTCGGCGTCCATCACCATGTGGTCCTTGGTCGGCCACAACTGGCCCAGGTGCACATAGACCGGCAGCTTGGCTTCGCGGCCGATCTGGGCCGACAGTTTCATCACCTCGACACCCCAGCGCGATGCGCCGCCGATTTCGGCGTGGGCCTTGACGCCCTTGACGATGTCCGGGTTTTCGGCGGCGACGCGCACCGTGTGCTCAACGTTGAGGCAGGAGGGTTGGTAGAGGTCCGGGTAGAGATGGCCTTCAAGGCCGCCGGCGAGGTAGGAAGAAATGAAGGCGACGACGCGGCTCTTCGCCGGTTCGACGATGAACTTGCGGAATCCGGGCAGCGTCATGCAGCTGGGGCCGCCCTGGTCGATGAGCGTGGTTACGCCCGAGCGCACGCCCACCAGGTCGGGGTTGAGGCCGAAGGTGCCGGTGACGTACTGGTAGACGTGGGCATGGGTGTCGATCATGCCGGGCAGGACGAGCTTGTCCTTGACGTCGATCACCGTGGTGCCGGCCGATGGCGTGAGGCCGGTTGCGAGCGCGGCGATCTTGCCGTCGTGGATGCCGACATCGAGCTGTGCGTCGATGTTTTGTGCCGGATCGATGACGCGGCCGCCGCGGAGTATGGTGTCAAATTGCTGTGTCATGCTGTTCTCCAGTGCTGGTCAGTGCTGCCTGATGGTTGTGCTGATGACTGAGTTTAAGCTGTGTTGAAACTGTGTCGGGACCGCGCCGGGATTGCGTCGGAACCGTATTGGTGATGACCACGGTTGCCCCGCCGGTTTCGCAGCGTCCTCGTTTTCGGCATTTTAGTTGCTGTACTAACAATCTGCAGGAAATTCTCGTGCGCTCCCTGTTTCCCCCCTGATCATCGCCCGCCGGCGCAAGCAGTCTTGCCGCAAGCCGTGCGAGAATGTTGCCCGGACACACCCGTAACACTTGGTATTCCAACACACCTGCCAGCTATGAAGCAAAAACCAGTCCTCCCCCCGGCAGCCAAGTCTGCAACGGCGCCGCGCGCCGGCAAGCCCGCACGCGAAGTCCTCAAGCGCCGGCCGGGATTCCTGATCCGGCGGCTTCACCAGATACATACCTCCCTCTTCGCCGAGGAGTGCGAAGCGTTCGGCATTACCCCGGTGCAGTACAGCCTGATGACGGCGCTGTTGCACCATGGTGAGGCGGACCAGGTCTCCCTCGCTGCCGAAGTGGGCATCGATCGCGCCAACACGACCGATGTGCTGCGCCGACTCGAGGAACGCGGCTTCATCGGCCGCAAAATGTCCGCCGAAGACAGCCGTGCCAAGCTGTGTACGCTGACGCGCGACGGGCGCAGGACGGCCCTCGCCATGGAAAAAGCCGTGCAGCGCGCGCACGACCGCACCATCGCGGTACTGCCGACCGCCGAGCGCAAGGCGTTCGTGGAGAGCCTGCGCCGCCTCGTGGATGCCTATAACGACCTCGGACGCACGCGATTGCGCCTGAAATAGGCGTCAATGCGGGGCTTCGCAGCGGCGGCACGCTTTGTGCGCTTGGAACCGCCTCGCATGCGGCAATGTCGGTTCGTACACGAACCAAACGGTCGCGAGCCGCGACAACATCAGGCATACTTGTTGCGGCAGATTTCCGCGGTCGGTTCTACGGTCGATAGCGGCGTGGCGTTCAGTCTGCCGCGAGCGTGGGGCTGCCGCGGCGGTAAAGCCGGGCTTCGCTGAATCCGCTGTCGCCGATTGTTTCTCTGCCCGGGTCCGGCTCTGCCTTTATTATCCGTGCGTGTAAACGTTGTGCCCCCGCAACACCTGTTCAAAATCCGTTCAAAATTCGTTCAACCAATCATCTGACAACCTATGGGCTTATCCGGTATGAGCACTGATACCAACTCCGCTTCCGGCGCCGAGCGCAAGGCCAAGGCCAAGGGCGTTGGCGCCAGCCTGGAACGCAAGGAAGACGACCGTTTCATGCGCGGCCGCGGCCAGTACGTCGGCGACATCCGCATGGAGGGCATGCGCGAGGTGGCGTTCCTGCGCTCGCCGCTGGGACACGCGCGCCTTGGCGCCGTCACCAAGCCGGCCGGCTTTGAGGGCGACGTATTCACCCACGCCGACCTAGCCGGCGTCGCACCCATCGTGGCGAGTTCCAGTATCAAGGGCTTCAAGACCTCGGCGCAACCGGTGCTGGCCCATGGCAAGGTGCGCATGGTCGGCGAGATGGTGGCGATGTGCGTGGCCGCGACGCGCGCCGACGCCGAAGACCTCGCCGCTCTGGTGCAGGTCGATTACGAGCAGCTGCCGGCGGTCTCCGAGATGGTCGCCGCGGTGAGGAAGCCCGGCGCGCTGGTGCACGAGCAATGGGGCGATAACGTCTTTCTCGAAACACTGGTCGATGCCGACCTAACCGAAATCAAGCAGCGTGCGGCCATCAAGGTGTCACGCACCGTGCGCACTGCGCGCCAGTCCATGGCGCCCATAGAAGGGCGCGGCGTGCTCGCCTGGTACGACCGGCGCCTTGACCAGCTCACGCTCTACACCGCTGCGCAAATGCCGCACGTGGTGCGCTCCGGCCTGTCCGAAACGCTGGGCATGGACCAGGGGCGCATCCGCGTGATTTCGCCCGATGTCGGCGGCGGATTCGGCTACAAGGGAATCCTCCTGCCCGAGGAAGTCTGCGTTGCCTGGCTGGCGATGAAAACCGGCCGACCCATCCGCTGGATCGAAGACCGCTATGAGCAGCTCTCGGCCAACACCAATTGCCGCGAGCACTATTACGAAATCACCGGCTACGCCGACAAGGACGGGCGCCTGCTCGCCCTCGATTGCGACGCCATGGTTGATTCGGGCGCGTATTCGTCGTACCCGTTTTCCGCATGCCTAGAGGGCGCGCAGGTCGGCTCCATCCTGCCCGGCCCCTATCGCATGGAAAAATTCCGCTGCCGCACCTATTCGGTGGCGACCAACAAGCCGCCGATCCTTCCGTACCGCGGTGTGGCGCGCACCGGCGTGTGCATGGCCCTTGAGCTGGTGATGGATGCCATCGCGCGCGAGGCCAAGCGCGAGCCCTGGGAAGTGCGCATGCTCAACCTGGTGCCGCCCGAGGCGATGCCCTTCACCAACATCACCAACAAGTATTTTGACAGCGGCGACTATCCCGAGGCACTGCGCCGTGCCGTCAAGATGATAGACATCCCGAAGTGGCGCGCACGCCAGGCCGCAGGTGAAGCCGACGGCCGCAAGATCGGCGTCGGCCTGTCGATTTTTTGCGAACAGGGCGCGCACGGCACCTCGGTCTATCACGGCTGGGGCATGCCCATGGTGCCCGGCCATGAGCAATGCCAGGCGCGGCTGTCGCCCGATGGCGTGCTTGAGCTTCGCATCGGCGCGCACTCGCACGGGCAGAGCATGGAGACCACGCTCGCGCAGGTGGCCAACGAAGTGCTTGGCATAGACCCGGGTCGTGTGCGACTGATTCACGGCGACACGGCGCTTACGCCTTACTCCACCGGCACCTGGGGTTCGCGCTGCGCCGTGATGTCGGGCGGCGCCGTGGCCACCGCCTGCCGCGAAATCGAGAAGCGCCTGCGCCACATCGCCTCGCGTGTGATGGAAGTCTCGGGCGCCGACCTTGAATTCACCGACGGCGAAGTGCGTGTCGCCGGCACCGACAAGAGCATGAGCCTGCAGCAGCTGGCGCATGTCTGGTACCGCCAGCCGCAACTGCTGCCCGCCGACGTCGACCCGGCCGGCCTCGAGGCCACCTCTGGCTACAAGACAGTCAAGGACACCGGCACCTTCAGTTACGCATGCCATGCGGTGGTGGTCGCCGTCGACACGGCCATCGGCCATGTCGAGATACTCGATTACGTCATCGTCGAGGACGGCGGCACGCTGATCAACCCGATGGTCGTGGATGGACAGGTGTACGGCGGCACCGCCCAGGGCATAGGCACCGCGCTTTATGAAGAAATGCCCTATGACGAAAACGCCCAGCCGCTTGCATCGACCCTCGCCGATTACATGCTGCCCGGCCCGACCGAGGTGCCGGAGCCGCGCCTCGATCACATGGAAACGCCTTCGCCCCTTTCGGTCTTCGGGCAAAAAGGCATAGGCGAGGGCGGGGCCATCGCGCCGCCGGCGGCCATTGCCAATGCCGTCAACGACGCGCTCAAGGACCTTGGCGTCGAGATGCTCGAATCACCGATTTCGCCGCGGCGCATTCTTGCCGCGCTGTCGGCTGCAAAAGCGGGGGTGGCATGAAGTCAGCCAAGTTTGAATACGAAAAACCGCGCGCGCTTGCAGATGCGGTGAAGCTGCTTGCGGCGGGCGGCGGCATGGCCAAGGTCATCGCCGGCGGGCAGTCCTTTGGTCCCATGCTCAACCTGCGCCTGGCGCAACCTGACTTGCTCGTTGATGTGCGCGGGCTGCCGGAATTGCTTGCCGTCAGCGAGGACAAGGACACGGTCACCCTCGGTGCCTGCACCACCCACGCCGCGATCGAAGACGGTCGCGTACCCGATGCCACTGCCGGCATGATGCGTTTTGTTGCGCACGACATCGCTTATCGCGCGGTGCGCAACCGCGGCACCGTCGGCGGCAGCCTCGCTCATGCCGACCCGGCCGGCGACTGGGTCAGCGTGCTGATGCTGCTAGATGCCACCGTCATCATCAACGGCCCCGCCGGCGAGCGCAGCGTACCGGCCAGCCAGTTTGTCACCGGCGCGCTGGCCACCGTGCTGGGTGAGGACGAAATCCTTACCGCGGTGCGCATCGCGAAGTTCTCGCCCAAGGCGCGCTGGAGTTATTACAAGTTCTGCCGCAAGACCGGCGAGTTCGCCGAGGCCATCGCCGGATTTGTCATCGACCCCGCGCGTGGCGTCACGCGCGCGGTCATCGGCGCGGCTGAGGGCGCGCCGGTGGTGATCGCCGACGCGACCGCACTGATGGCCGGAAAACCCGGCGGGCTGGACGAGGTCATCGCCTCGAAAGCCACGACTGGCGCGGGTTTCCAGCCGGGTAGCTATGAATTCCAGGTGCACATGGCAGCCTTGAAGCGCGCTTCTGAAAGATTGCAATGAAACCAATCAAACTCAATGTCAACGGCAAGACGGTCGAAGCGCTGGTTGAACCGCGCACCCACCTGGCCGATTTCCTGCGCGAAAACGAGCGTCTCACCGGCACCCACGTCGGCTGCGAACACGGCGTCTGCGGCGCCTGCACCGTCGAGATCGATGGCGCGCCGGCGCGCTCGTGCATCGCCTTCGCCGTGACCTGCGACGGCGCCAGCGTGCGCACCATTGAGGGCTTTGACGAGGACGCGGTGATGACCCAGCTGCGTGCCGCATTCAGCGCCGAGCACGCGCTGCAATGTGGCTACTGCACGCCGGGCATGCTGGTCACAGCGCGCGACATCATCATGCGCATCCCTGATGCCGACGAGGCACGCATTCGCCACGAGCTTTCGGGCAACTTGTGTCGTTGCACCGGCTATGTCGGCATCGTGCGCGCGATCAAGCGTGTGCTGGCTGAACGAAAAATCGCTACGGCCAGGGCATGAGCACCCTCGTATAGGGCGGGTGGGGGATAAGGGCGGCGCGTATCTGCGGGCGCCCTGATGCAACGGCACTAACTTGGGACATGCCCTGCGCGCGACCGCATCGCTTTGGAGCGGGGCCCGGGGCGGGAGGCGCGTAAAAAGCCGTTCAAATACAGCCTCCTCGGGCAGGCATGGGTTGGGCATAAAGTTTGCGTACGAACGATGTGTCCCCGCCGGCATGTCGCCGCCGGGCCCTGCCTCGGAGTGGCTACACATGCGCAAAATCCTGCTCAAGCGTTTCAAGATGTTTTTCGTGGCGCTTGCCGCGGCAGCGTTTTCGTACAGCGTCGGCGCACAGACGATCAAGATCGGCGCGCCGCTCGCGCTGTCGGGCGGGCTGGCCGACGAGGGCAAAAAGCAGCAGGCGGCCTACGAACTGTGGCTCGAGCGCATCAACGCCGCGGGCGGCATCAACGTGGGCGGCAAGAGGATGAAGGTCGAAATCGTTACCTACGATTACCAGACCAGCGAGCAGCGCGCCACGCAACTTGCCGAAAAACTCATCGTGGATGACAAGGTTGATTTCATGACCGCGCCCTTCGGCTCGGGCCACACCAAGGTGGTCGCAGGCGTGGCCGAACGCTACGGCATGCCCATCATTGCCGTGGCATCGGCCGAACCGGTCCACAACCAGGGTTACAAGAACCTCTTTGGAACACTCGCCCCGAGCGCGGGACTGGTCGACTCGATGTACACCTACGTCAAGGAAAAGTCGCCCGCAGTGAAAAAAATCGCCATTGTCGGCCGCGAAGATGTATTCCCGAAAATCATGGCCACGCTGATGGCCGGTGGTGCGCCCAAGTTCGGCTACCAGGTCGTCTACCAGAGCCTGTACCCGGTGGGGGCCCTTGATCACTCGAGCGCCATCACCGCCCTCAAGGCGAGCGCGCCGGACTGGATTTTTGTCACCGGCTACACCAAGGACCTGGTGTTGTTCAGAAAGCAAATGAGCGACCTCAAGGTGGATGCGCCGGTGATCACCATGGTGACCGGCCCCGCGTATCGGGAGTTCGTTGACGGGCTCGGGCCGCTGGCCGAAAACGTCACTAGCGCCACCTGGTGGCATTACGCCACACCCTACAAAGGCGATGATGTGTTCGGCACCACGCAGGTGTTTTTTGAGGCGGTCAGGAAAAAGACCGGGCAGGATCCGGACTATGTCCACGCATCCTCGGCCGCCGCCCTTATTGCGCTGCAAAAGGCGATCGAAAAAGCCGGCACGCTGGACCGTGACAAGGTGCGGCAGGCGCTGACCGAGCTGAACATCATGACGTTTTACGGTCCGATCAAGTTTCGCGAAGACGGAATGAACTCCGTGCGCAACCTGCCCATCATCCAGGTGCAGGGTGGAAAACCGGTGGTACTCTATCCGCCTGAAGTGCGCCAGGGGGACCTGCGCATGATCAAGAACTGATCCGCTGGCACAAACGCGGACGCTCTCAAACACGGAGGAAGCATGCTAAAGACCCTGACCGAAGCCCAGGTCGCGCAATTCAGGAACGAGGGCTACGTTTACCCCTTCCGCGCGGTAAGCGCCGAGAAGGCCGATGAGTACCGCAAGCGCATTGAGGCCTACGAGGCCGAGGCGGCCATCGACGCCAATCGCACGCTCAAGATCAAGGGCTATCTCGCGTTCCCTTGGCTCGTTGAGCTGGCGAAAAGTCCGGCCATCCTCGACGCCGTCGAGGACATCATCGGGCCTAACATCATGCTGTTTGGCGCTTCCATTTTTGCCAAGAACGGGCGCGACCCGCGCTATGTTTCGTGGCACCAGGACTCGGCCTACTTCGGCCTGTCGCCTCACGAGGAAATCACCGCCTGGGTGGGCTTTACCGAGAGCACCATAGAGAAGGGCTGCCTCAAGGTCATGCCCCGCACCCACCTCGGTCCCGACCTGCGCCATACCGAAACCTTTGCCAAGGACAACATGCTGGCCAAGGGGCAAAGCATAGAGGGTCTGGACGAGTCCAAGGCGGTATCCATGGAACTTAAGGCCGGCGAGTTTTCGCTGCATCACGAGCGCACCGCGCACGGGTCGGGCCCCAACCGCGCCGATGACCGGCGCATTGGCTTTGCATTCTTTTACATTCCGACCCACGTGCAGTCGCTGATCGGCCGCCGCCCGGCAACGCTGGCGCGCGGCGTGGACACCTACGGCCACTGGGATGCGGACAACCTGCCGCGCCACGACCTTGACCCGGTCTCGATGAAACAGCTTTCGGGTGCCTGGGGCGAGTACAAGGATGGCGACATCAAACAGGCGGCCGACATGGCGGTGGAATAAGCAATTGCACTTTGCTTCGTTGGGGTTTGCCCGCGCCTGCGTCAAACTCCGCCCTTTCTGAATCCGTTGCAAGCGAACCACCATGGTCACCACAGTCGAATACGGCATCCCCACTGACAAGGAGGCGATACAGCTTCGCCTCGGTATCGCGCGCGGATTTTTTCGCGAAGAGGGGCTGGACCTCTCCCTCAAGGTGGTGTTTGGTGGGCCTGAAATTGCCGCGCAATACGACTCGGGCACGCTGAAAGTCGGCGAACTGGGATCGCCGCCCGCCACCACCGCGCTCTCCAAGGGCCTGCGCTTTCGCATCGTCGGCAGCAGCGTGCGACGGCGCGCGCTGCAATACCTTGTTGCGCATCCGTCCATCAAAGACTGGAACGACCTGCGCGGCAAGACGGTGGCGGCGCTGTCCATCGGCAGTTGTAGCTACTGGTTCATGCGCACGGTGCTCACGCACCACGGCATCGACCCGGACAGGGACCTCAAAATCATCGGCCTTGGCTCCCGCTACCCCGTGGTCACCGACTTGTTTGATTCGGGCGAGTTGCAGGCTGCGGTGTTGTCCGAGCCGAACATTTCGATCGGTGAGGACGGCGGACACTTTCGCATCATGCAGGGCCTCACCGATGCGGAGTTCTGCCCTGGCATGCAATGGAGCGTCATCGTCGCCAACCAGGCGGTGATTGCTAATGAACCCGAGCTCGTGCGTGCGGTGTTGCGCGGCTGCGTCAAAAGCTACCGCCACGCCGCCGCGCACCCCGAAGACCTCGCCCAGTTTGGCGCCGACTACTTTGGGATCACGCCGGCCACCATGTTGAAGTCGATGCGCCGCGAGGCGGACGGCCTGCACACTGAATGCGAGATCGACATGCCCGGCCTAAGCCAGGCCATCGCCCTGCAGCAACGCCTGGGCGCGTTCAAGACCGACATGCCGGCCGAATTCATTGTCGATCTGCGTTTCCTGCCGGGCGCGCCCGCAGGTGCCGCCCCGCGGGCAGCTGCCTGATTTCAATTAGTCAGTTACACCGCTTTTCATGGAGAGTGCCATGCTGCATGCCTCACGCCGTTTGCTGATTCTCGCCGTGCTCGCAGTGGGCGTGGCGTTACCCCTGGGCGTATTCGCGCAGGCCTGGCCGTCCAAGCCGATTCGCATGATTGTGCCGGGAGCGCCCGGTACCAGCCCCGACATTCTCGCGCGCACGCTGGCGCAATACCTCACGCCGCGCCTCGGGCAGCAGATTGTCATCGTCAACCAGCCCGGGGGTGGCGGCAACATCGGTCATGGTGCCGCGGCCAAGGCCGCGCCCGACGGCTATACGCTGCTTGTCACCAGTGACCAGTTGTCCATTAACGAAAGCCTGTTCAAGGATCTGCCCTTCCATGCGGTGACCAGCTTCATCCCTGTGGTGCAGGCCATCGTGTCGCCGCAGGTGCTGATCGTCAATCCGGGCTTTCCAGCCAGGGATGTTGCAGAGCTCATCGCCTACGCACGCGCCAATCCGGGCAAGGTCAACTTCGCCTCGCCGCAGCTGGGCACCGTGGGGCATCTCGCCGGCGAGCTGCTAAAGGCTTCGCAAAAAATCGACATCGTGCACGTGCCCTTCCAGGGCGCCACAGGCGCAATCAAGGAAATCGTCGCCGGCCAAGTTCAGATGATGTTTGTCACACTGCCGCCCGCTGTGGGGCAGATCCAGGCGGGCACGGTGCGTGCGCTGGCCATGAGCACGGTCACACGCAACCCGGCTTTCCCGAATGTGCCGACGATGAAGGAGCTGGGTTATCCGGAGTTTGACTTTGGCGCATGGCAGGGCGTGTTTGCGCCGGCCGGTACGCCGCCTGAAATCATCGCCAGGCTCAATACCGAACTCAACGCCATCCTGCGCGATCCGGAGGCCAGCGGCGCGCTACAAAAAGTCGGATTCACGCCGGTGGGCGGCACCGTCGAGCAGTTCCGCGCCCTCGTCTCGGGCACGATAGACAAATGGGGCAAGGTCGTGCGCGAGGCGAAACTCAAGGCCGAGTAAGTACACGCTAGCTGGAAACCCGCGCCAGACAAGGCTTTCCAGTCGATGCGGGTGACGGAAGGTGGTGGTGTTTCGCCGAGCATGCTCGGCGCCCGTCGAGTGGTTCTGGCTTGCCTGCCAGAGTGTGCCCTGCAAGTGAGGGCGAATTGCCGCTAAGCGGCCATCTCCCTACTAGCGGGCGAACATCCCCACAATCGGCCCCACCAGTCCGCACACCGCGGTCACCGCCACCAGCAGCCATAACTCGCGCTTCAATTTTTGGACTGGTGCCCCCGGATTGAGTGTGAGCACCTGCATGCGTGGCAGCAGGATGATCGAAAGGCAGAGCGTCGACGTACCCAGGGCCGCCAGCGCAAAGGCGCTGGTAAAAAACGCGTGGCGCCCGCCGGCCATCTGGTCGAGCAGCAGGCCCCCGACGAGCGTGCCGTTCCAGGCCACGACCCAGCCGAGCATGAAGCGGGTGCGAAAATGCGTGTGCAGCGTCAGTGCGGATGGGAATTTCAAAGCCATGATGAACCTGTGCCGGGGCGACGGGTCGCCACGCTATCACAGTTCGGGATGCGTGCTCAGTTGAGCTTGCTGGAGGCAGACTTGCCGTTGATCTGTTTTTCCCAGATCGTGACCGGGGGCAACCCGGTCTGCAGCTTTTGCATTTCTTCTGCAACCGAGCGGCTCAGGTCGCGGTCGCCCTCAAGCGTGCAGTATGAAAGCTTGACGAGGTAATTCGTGCGGTCCTGTTCAAATGCGATCTTGGCCTCGCGCGGCGGGCTGTAGTAGTTCTTGCCGTCGATGAAGTACTTGACGCGGATGACTTTTTCGCGAAGCGCGCGGCTGAACACCTCGAGCGGGTACTCGCCGTGCGATAACAGCGCCGGCGTCGGCCGGTAGGCGGTGCGAAGGTGCGCCGGCGGCGCCACCGTGTCGTAGCCGATCTCCGAAGGGTTGTTGGTCTTGCCCCCCGGCTTTTTCTCGCGGAACACCAGGAACACATCGCCGACGCCGGTGATGGTGGTCTTCAGGAAATAATCGAATCCGACTTCGTTTTCGTCGCGAGGTGCACCGAGCGGCAGGAAAAACGCATTTTGGTCGGTGTAAAGAAACAGGCCTTTTTCATTGCCGCGGCCGCCCGGCACCACGGTAAAACGGTCGTTCATCGCGGTGCCAAGGGCACGCGCGCAAGTCATGTATTCGGACAGGGTCGGGGCGGCGCCGGCGGCAGCGGGGGCAAGCACAAGCGCCAGCAGAAGCGTGGGCAGCAGGGGATTGTTATCGCGACGGGTGCAGGAGCCGGTGTTCAAGACCGGCTGCGTCCGTGTTGGTGCCGTTCGCGAATTTGCGGGGGCCACGATTTTTTTGGTCAGGCTCTTTTTTATTTTCTCCGTGCACCATGCCGGAGAAGCTCTCCGGAAAGTAATTGTAGGCCAAGCGCGCTTAGCGTCAACCGCGACTTAGGTCGCGGCTGCCCTGTGGGGGGCTTAATTGAGCGCCTAATGGGGATGGGTTGGGCGGGGGGGGGGGCGTGGGGCACGGATGGTATAAATAACCTTGATTTACCTTGGAGACCACAGGCTGGACACCGGTCGGCGGCGGGATTCTCCAGGCTGCGGCAGTTTGGGGGCACCCGGCAGCACGATACGGTGCGTGGGGTGTGATTCCGATGGGGGGGCTTCGACGGACGCCCTTCTTGTTGCATACGCTGATGCGCGGCATCCCATTCGGGCGAATCTGCCGAGAATCGCTCCCGGTGCATAACGCGCAGGTCGATGCGCCCGGAGCCATGGTCGATCTTTTTGTGCTGCCCAACCTTGAGTTCACGCGCACCGTTTGCGGTGGTGGCATAAGCAGCGGCGCGTTACGATCTTGCGGTTTAGCGCAAGAGTGGCTGCCAGGTCACGATAATCCTCTGGTGAAGGTATCGATCACTTGAGCAGTCCAAATGAATAATGCGCCTAGTGCGATTGCCAAAATACCAACCGCAACGGCGAACGAGCCTGTTATGTGACCGACTGGTGGCTGTGCCTCGATGCCAAAAGATAAGCGGCGCGTCACTACAACCCAGGCTCCCCATGCAACCTCAGCCAGCCCAATTGCATGCCAACCCCAAATGCGGTCTATGGCGAATGCGATTGCAACGACGACAATAAAGGCACCCCCGATAATGAACTCGGCGATTGGGTCGGATTTCATGGCTGCTAAAGCTTGATGGGGTGCAAAAGTGCAAGCGATCACGGGTCGTTTTCATGGGCTATCGGCTTTTAGAGCTAGACCCATCAGAGTCTTAGGCCAAACGGCTTATCGCCGCCGTCGTGATCTGACAGGTGGCAGAAAAAGAGTTGAGCCGCTGATTTTCCCCCTACTGAACATGATGCCGGCTGGAAAAACGCGCCGGACCTAGGGCTCCCAGCCGAATACCGTCCTAGATTCCGAGGTAAGCCTGCCTGACCCGAGGGTCCTTGCCCAACTCTTCCGTGCTGCCGTGCATCGCGACCTTGCCGGTCTCGATGACGTACGCCTTGTCGGCGAGGTCGAAGGCGGTGAAGACGTCTTGCTCGACCACCAGGATGGCGAGGCCCTTCTTGTTGATATCGATGAGCGATTCGCTAAGCAACTCGACGGCGCGCGGGGCGAGGCCGAGCGAGAGTTCGTCGATCATCAATAGCTGGGGGCGCGACATGATGCCGCGGCCGATAGCGCACATTTGTTGTTCGCCGCCCGAGAGCGTGGTCGCATCCTGACTTTCGCGTTCTTTGAGGCGCGGGAAAATCGTGAACACTTCTTCTAGGTCGCAAGCGATTTCGGCGCGGCCGGCACTGCGGCTGTAGGCGCCGATTAAGAGGTTGTCCTTCACCGACATGCCCCGGAACAAACGCCGGCCTTCGGGAACGTGGGCGATGCCGGCGCCGAGCACGAGGTCGGGGTCGGCGCCGGTGATGGAGGCTCCGCCGAGGCTGACGCTGCCGCTCGTGGCGCGCACCAGTCCGGAAATGGTCCGAAGCAGCGTGGACTTGCCAGCGCCATTGGAGCCGACGATGCAGGTGATTTCACCCGGGTGCACTTCAAGGTCTATGCCCCAGAGCACCTGCACGTCGCCGTAACCGGCGGTTAGGCCTTCTATTTTCAGCAGTGGGGCGGTCATGCGGCGCTCCCGGCGAGTTGCTTTTGCCGCTCGGCGAACTTGCTGCCAAGGTAGGCCTCGATCACCCTCGGGTCCTTGACCACGTCCTGCGGGTCGCCGGAGCTGATGAGCTCGCCGTGGTGTAGTACCAGGATACGCTGTGACAGGGACAGCACGACCTTCATCAGGTGTTCGATCAGGATGATGGTAATGCCGCGCGCCGCGATGGCGCGTATGAGGGCGAGCGCCTGGTCGATTTCGGATGTGTTCAGGCCGGCGTTCACTTCGTCGAGCATCAGCACGCGCGGATTCATCGCCAGGCTCTTGGCCAGTTCCAGGCGCTTGCGCGAGGGCAGGGTCAGTGAGGCGGCGGGTCGCAGCGCATCGGCGCCAAGGCCGACGAAGGTCAGGTGATCCATGGCATCACGCTCGGCTTGGGCGCGATTGGCGGCGGCGCCGGCAAAGAGCGACCCGGCGACCACGTTCTCGAGCACCGTCATGGCCGGAAAAGGCTGCACGATCTGGAAGGTGCGCGCGATGCCGCGGCGTGCCGCCTGGAAGGGACGCTGGCGCGTGACGTCTTCGCCGCGATAAAGCACGCTGCCGCCGCTCGCCGGGAACACGCCGGTCACCAGGTTGACCAGCGTCGTCTTGCCCGCGCCGTTGGGTCCGATGAGGCCGACGATCTCGCCTTCAGCGAGTTCGAATGAAACATCCTTGACGGCCTGTATGCCGCCGAAGGCTTTGGACAGGCGCTCGACCTTGAGGAGGATTTCGCTCATGATGCGGCCCCCTTGCCAAAGCGCAGCCTGAGCAAGCCGCCTGGCAGGAAAAAGATCAGCAGCACGATCACCACGCCAAGCACCGCCTGGTGGTAATCGAGGAACTTCGCCCAAATAGTCTCTTCCATGATCACGAACAGCGCCGATCCGACGATGGGCCCGAACACCGTGCCCGGGCCGCCCAGCAGCACCATCACCGGCGCCTTGAGTGTGAGCAGTATCGAGAACGAGTCGGTCGGCGAGATGTACGCGACCCACGACGAGTAGGCCGCGCCGAGCGCGCCGCAGAAAACCGCCGAAAGGACGAAGGCGTAGATTTTGTAGCGCGTCACGTCTATGCCCACCATGTCGGCGGCATCCTCGTTTTGCTGGATGCAGCGCAGGCCGAAACCAAGCCTGCCCTTGTCGACGAGCACGGTGGCGACAAAGGCGAGCAGCATGATGGTGATCATGGTGTACAGGAACACGCGGCCGATGAAGTCCGGGCCGCCGGCAAGGAACTTTACGTTGAGGCCCTCGCCGCCGCCGGTGAGACTGGACCACGATGAGGCGAGTTGCGACAACACCTCGACGATGGCAATCGAGCCGATGGCAAAGTAATGGCCTTTCATGCGCAGGATGATGAGTCCGATCACCGCCGAGAACAGTGCCACGATGAGGGCGCCGCTCAGCCATGCAACCGGCAACAGCGCACCAGAGAGCCCGGCGTTTTGCAGCAGCGCACCCGAATAGGAGCCAAGCCCGACGAAGGCCGCAGTCGCGAACGACGGGTAGCCGGTAAAGCCGCCGATGAAGTTCCAGGACAGCGCGATGGCGCCGTACATGGCGAGGAAGGTCGCGATCTTGACGATGTAGTTGGACGCGACCCAGGGCGTGGCGGCAAGCGCCAGCACCCATATGGCAAACAGAATGTAGGGGAGGCGGGTTTTCATTCGTAGCCCTTTTTGCCCATGATGCCCGTGGGTCGCACGACCAGCAGCACCAGCATGATGACAAAGCCGATCAGGATGGCGTTCTGTGGCCCCCACCAGTGACCGGCGAAACTCTCGATTACGCCAAGGGCCAGTCCGCCCACCAGCGCGCCGGGCACGGTGCCAAGCCCGCCGATGACGCAAATGACAAAGGCCTTGCCAAGAAAGAGGCCCGTGACACTGGTGGTGATCGGGAACACAACCGATACCAGCGAGCCACACGCCCCGGCCATGAAGGCGCCGAGTCCGAAGGTGATGGCGTAGACCTTGTTGACCTTGATGCCCATCAGCGCCGCCGCGTCGCGGTCCATGCGCACCGCCACGATGGCGCGGCCGGTGCGCGACATGCGCAGGATCAGGTACAGCAGGCCGGTGAGCGCAAACGCGAGGGCCATCGCCGCCACGCGGTCAAGAGACAGGATCACGCCGCCAAGGTCGATGCGCCCCATGTCGAGCACCACGCGCCGCGGTGTGGCGGTGAAGGCGAGGTTCATCGCGTTGTAGAGAATCATTTCGAGGCCGAAGGTGAGTGTCAGCGTGGTCAGCACCGGACGCATGATCACTCGGTTGATGACGCCGTACTGGATCATGTAGCCGAGCAGGAAGAGCAGTGCCGCAATGGGCAGCATCATCACGAACGGATTGATTTTCAGGTGCAGCCAGGCGAAAAACGCGATGTAGCCGCCCAGGATGATGAAGGCGCCATGCATCATGTTGATGACATTGAGCACACCCCATACGAGCGAAAACCCGACGGCTATGCACGCGTACAGCGCGCCTAGCATCAGGCCGTTGGCAAGGACTTGACCGTAAACCATGGGTTTTCCTGCAAAGGGATCGTGCGAAAATAAACGCTAAATGCGGCTAAAGGCTGGCCGCGAATGCAGCATGGGCGGCGCACCGCGCCGCCCATGCTGCGGTCGGGAATTACTTGACGGCCTGGAGCGTGCCCTGCTTTACGCTGTCCGGGAACACCAGGACGATCTTGCCGTTCTGCACCTGGATGATCGGCAGCACGCGGGTGCCGTTCATGCCGTTGGCTCCGAATTTGATCGGGCCGTAGAAAGTCATGATATCGAGGGAGGCAAGCGCATCACGCACCTTGGCCTTGTCGATCGTGCCGGCCTTCTCGATGGCTTTTTGCAGCGCCACCAGGCAGGCAGCCGAGGAGGCGTGCACGTAGTCCGGGTCGGTTTTTTCGCGGGCCACGAACTCGTCGTAGAAGGCCTTGGTCGAGCCCCACGGGTCGTCGCCCTTGAATTGCGCGTTGTGGTGCCACCAGGTCGCGCTGGTGACGCCCTCGGCGAGCGGGCCGACCGCGTCAACGTATTCCTTGTAGACTGGGCCGGTGATCATGGTGAGGACCGGTGATTTGACGTTGAGGTCGGCCATTTGCTTGCGCGCGAGCACGAGGTCCTTGCTGTAGCCGGTGATGTAAATCCAGTCCGGGTTGAGCGCCTTGATCTTGGCGATGGGGGTGGCAAGGTCAAGCGCGCCAACGGGGTAGAACTCCATCGACAACACCTGCAGGCCGGCCTTCTTGGCCGACTCGTCCATGATGGTGGCCATGGACTTTGGGAATACGTCCTCGCGGCCCAGGATGGCGATCTTTTTCACGCTGGGAAATTGCTTGGTGACCGCGGCGAGCAGGTTGTCGATGCTGCCGCCGTTGGGGGCGAGCGTGCCAAAGAGGTACTTGTAGCCCTGGTTGAAAATCGACTCTGACGAGGCGCTGGTGGCCAGCACCGGCACGCCGTAACGCTCGGCCACGCCGGCCACGACCTTGGTGTGTCCAGATCCGAAGGGGGCGAGGAGGAAATCAACCTTGTCGTCGACGATCAGCTTTTCAGCCAGTTGCTGCACGCGCTGCTCGTTGGTCTGATAGTCGTACTGGATGATCTCAACGCGCATTTTCTTGCCGCCGACGCTGATGCCGCCCTGCGCATTGACGCGCTTGAGCCACATGTCATAGGCGATCTGCTGTTTCTTGCCTTCGTCGGCGAGGCCGCCGGTAAGGGCCAGTGGTGCGCCGATCTTGATGGTCTGGGCCTGCACGGCGCCGGACACCAGCGCGCTGGCGAAAACCAGCGCAGAGGCGAGTATCCCGAGCCCCTTGAAACGTTTGGAAATGTTCATGGTTCCCTCCGAAGTGAAGTCGTTATCATACTAACAATTGTCATTTGCATGTGCACTAGCATGTGCAGCAAGAGCCATGCCATTTGTAAAGGCGAGCGGCGCGGGGCGTCCGCTGTATTTTGGGCGCTCCCGGCACTCCGGCAGTGCGCCCGCCGGGCATCGGGCACCAATTTATCGCTTTGCCGGTTTGGCGCTGAGGTCATGGTGCCGTGGCGCTTGCAGTGTCGTTTACTCCATGGGCCACGCCGGCTGGCAAAAGCGCGCCAGTCCGCTGCGCCGCACCAAGGCTTCGGCGCGCGCCTGAGCTTCGGCAAGCACCACCGCTTCGTCCAGGGTTTGAACGCGGCCGTCGCGCATAAGCATCATGCCGCCGGCGATGACCGTATGCGCGCCACCGCGCGAACTAAAGGCGAAATTGCCCACCGGATTGATCACCGGCACCCAATCACTCGCTCGCGCATTAAAAAGTGCAATATCGGCACTCTTGCCGGTTTCGAGTGACCCGGTGTCCGAGTCGATCCCGAGTGCGCGCGCGCCGTTGATGGTCGCCATTTCCAGGGCCGATTCGGGCGAGGCGATCGTGGCGTCAAGGCGCAGTGACATGTTGCTGCCGCAGTAAAGGAAAAACTGCCGCGCGATGTCGGCATGGTTGCCGGCCATGGCCGAGCCGGAGCCAAGCGCGAGGTTGACGCCGAAGGCCGCGAGCTCGGGGTAGCGGCCGAATTCAAGAGCCCCGGTGCCTTGGCGGTGTGAGGCCGATGGGCAGCAGGCTACGCTGGCGCCGCTGTCGGCGAGGGTGCGCATGTCGGCCGGGCTGATCCAACCGGCGTGAGAAACGAGTGTTGCCGGGCCGAGCAGGCCGGCGGCGGCAATTCGCGCGATTTCGGTAAGACCGTGCTCGCGGCGCGAGGCCACGGCGTCGTCGCGGGCGCAGCCGGCGCCGATGACGAGGCGTGCGCCGGTTGCGCGCGCCAGTGCCGCCGCATCACGCAGCAGTACGTCGCTGCACGCGCCCAGCCAGGGCAGGGCGATGGCTGTTTGCACGCGTTCACCCTTCGCGGCTACCAGTGCATTGGCGGTAAACGCCAGGGCCTCGGCGGCCGATTCGCGCACAACGCTGTCTGGAAAAGTACCGATAAAAGTGTCGTAACTGTCGGCACAGGAACGCGAGACCAGCGCGCGCAGTCCGGATTCGGCTGCCGCACCCGCCACCTGCCCGGGAAAGCGGCTGCCGCTGTCGGCAAAGCTGGTGGTGCCCGAGCGAATCATTTCAAGCTGGCAGGCGCGCGAGGCTGCGAGCGCATCGCCGGCGTCAAGCGCCCCCTCGCAAGCGAGGCTGCGCTCGAGGCGATGACGCGGCATGTCGCAGCCGTCACCGGCACCGCGCCCGAGTTGCAGCACGGTGGCGACCGAGGCATCAATGAGTCCCGGCGTGGCGATGAGGCCGCGGCCCTCGATTATTTCTGCGGTGCTCGTGTACGCGGGCAGCCCGGAAGTTGGACCGACATAGCGGATGTGCCCGTCGCAAATGGCAATGCCGCCGTCGCGTATCATGCGGCGCTCGCGATCAACGGTGAGGATCCAGTCGAGGTGGCGGATGACGATGTTCATGGGAGGGCTCGTTAACTTTCAGCAACACACCGGCCAGAGCGAGGCGCTGGTTTTATCGAGGCCCGAGCGTGCCGCTATGGCAAGGCCGCGCTGCTGGCATTCGTCGAGGGTTTCTTCCTCGTTGATGCTTAGGACTTTGCCGCCCGCCATCAGAACCCTGCCGTCAACGAGCACCGTGTCGGCGCCGCCGCGCGAACTGTGAACCAGGCACGAAACCGGGTTGAGCAGCGGGCGCCAGTCGCTGCGCC
Organism: uncultured Pseudomonadota bacterium; assembly: GCA_903895005.1. The sequence goes on along the minus strand of CAITSH010000494.1, from coordinate 16,856 downwards.
GCGTGTCAAATAACGCAAGGTCGGCTTTTTTTCCGGTCTCGAGCGAACCGATGCGATCCTGCATGCCCACTGCAATGGCGCCGTTCAGCGTCGCCATCTCGAGCATTTGTTCGGGCGGGAAGAGGTGGGCGTCGAGGCGCGAGGAGCGCATCATGCCGGCGCCCAGATTCATGACACGCACCATGTCCATGAAGTTGCTCGACATCGCCGCGTTGCCGCCAAGGGCCACCGTGACACCGAGGGCCGCCATTTCGGGAAAGTGGCCAAAGCTCGCGTCCCCGAGCGCGAGGCGGTAGCTCGTGGAGGGGGTGTACGAGACCTTGAAGCGGTGCTGTTGCGCGAGCGCGATCTCCTTCGGGCTGGCCCAGCCCATCTGGATCATCACCATGTCAGGCCCGAGCACGCCAAGCTCACCGAGTCGCTCGACATCGGTGAAGCCGCTCGACAGGCGCGAGGCGACGCTCTGATCCTGTGACTCGCAACAATGCGTGACGATTCCCACGCCGTGCTGGTCGGCGAGGCGGCGGATGCCGCGGCATAACTCGTCAGAACAACCGGCCGGGATGCGTATCGAAAACCAGGTGCGCACGCGTCCGCCGTGGGCGCCCTGGTGCTCGATTACCGCCTGCTCTGCGCGCCCCAGGGCTTCGGCGGTGGTTTCGCGAAACAAGGCCTGGCGCGGCAGCTTGCCGATGCGCGTGTTTTGTACATCAAAGGCGGTGCGGGAAATGACGCCGCGTATGCCGGTGTCACCGACGGCGCGCACCGTTTCGCCCGGGTAGTAGCTGCTTGGGTCGAGAAAACAGGTGGTGCCGCCCTTGATGAGTTCGAGCTGGCAAAGGCGCGCCGCCCAGTAGGCGTCCTCGGCGCTCATCACCGATTCGTAGGCGTACAAGCGTTCGAGCAGCAGCACCGGCATGTCGCAACCGTCACCCAGCCCGCGCCCCAGGTGCTGCGTGTTGTGCACGTGGGTGTCGATGAATCCGGGCAACACCAGCATGCCGCGCGCGTCTATCACCTGGTCCGGCACAAAGGACGCGGGCACCGACGCGGACTTGCCGACATAGGCAATGCGGTCATCCTCGATCGCTATGGCGCCGTCGGTGACGATGCGCCGTGTCGCGTCGACGGTGACGACCCAATCCGCGTTTTTGATTAGCAGGCGGCGCAATCCATTCCCCCAAAAAATGCGCAAAAACTGATTTGTGTACTGAGGGTATCAGCAATGCAAACGGCGCGCCAAAGCTGGCGTAAAATGCCCTGCATGAATGCGCACTTCCCCATTCTTTCTTCCAATGAACGCCGTGTTGTAAAGGCGGCCTGTCCGCACGACTGCCCCGACACCTGCGCCATTGATGTCACGGTCGAGAACGGCGTCGCGGTCAAGATCGAGGGCGGCGACATGCCCTTCACCGCTGGCACGCTGTGCACCAAGGTGGCGAAGTACCTCGACCGCACTTATTCGCCCGATCGCGTGACTTACCCGATGCGACGCGTGGGCGCCAAGGGCCCCGGCAAGGATCCCATGGAAAAAACCTGGGAACGCATCAGCTGGGACGAGGCGATCGCCACCATCGTCGACCGCTTCAAGGCGGTGTGCGCCGAGGATCCTCAGGGCGTGCTGCCCTGTGATTACGCAGGCACCATGGGACAGGTGCAATGGCATTCCATGGGCAAGCGCTTGTTCAACCGCATGGGTGCCTCGCAACTGGACCGCACCTTTTGCTCCTCGGCGGGCAAGGCCGGGTTCAAGATTTCGCTGGGCGCGGTCATGGGCATGGACCCGGAGCGTTTCGAGGACGCAAGGCTCATTATCATCTGGGGCTCCAATCCGATCGTCTCCAACCTGCACTTGTGGACACGCATCCAGGAGGCCAAGCGCCGCGGTGCGAAGCTCATTGCGATCGACCCCTACCGCAGCCTGACCGCCGAGAAGTGCCACGAGCACCTCGCGCCGCTGCCGGGCACAGACGGCGCGCTTGCCCTGGGCCTGATGCACGTCATCATCGGCGAAGGGCTGCATGACCGGGACTATGTTGCGAAGTACACGCTTGGCTTTGAGCAACTGGCGGAACGCGTCAAATCATTCACACCCGAAAAGGTGGCGGCCATCACCGGCCTGCCCGCGGAAAAAATCACCGCGCTTGCGCATGAATACGCCGCGACCAAGGCTGCCGCCATGCGGCTTAACTACGGGATGCAGCGCCATTCGGGCGGCGGCATGGCGGCGCGCAACATCGCCTGCCTGCCGGCACTGACCGGCGCGTGGCGCGAGGCGGCGGGCGGCGTGGTCATCGGCACGGCCGGTTTTTACGGCATCAATGAGGCAGCGGTGCAGCGTCCGGACCTGATGCCCACCGCGCCGGCACCGCGCACCATCAATCTCAGTGCGATTGGCAATGCACTGCTTGAGGCCGACCCGCCGGTGCGCGCACTGTATGTCTACAACACCAACCCGGTTGCCGTGGCGCCCGATTCGCAAAAGGTCATCGCCGGCTTCTCGCGCACCGACCTTTTTACCGTGGTGCATGACGTGTTCATCACCGACACCGCGGATTACGCTGATATTTTCCTTCCCGCCACGACGCAACTGGAGCACTACGACGTGCACACGGCCTACGGCCATTTGTACGTCATGGCCAACAACCCGGCCATCGCGCCGGTCGGTGAGGCCCTGCCCAATTCGGAGGTGTTTCGCCGCATCGCCGCGGGCATGGGCTATGACGAGCCGTGCTTTCGTGACTCGGACGAGGACATCTGCCGCCAGGCACTCGACTCAACCCACCCGCGCATGCACGGCATCGAATGGGAATCGCTCAAGGCCACGGGCTGGAAGCGCCTCAACGTGCCCGACATCTACGCGCCCTTTGCAGAGGGCAATTTCCCCACTCCTTCGGGCAAATGCGAGTTCTACAGCGAAACCGCAAAGCGGCAGGGGCTCGACCCGCTGCCGGCATGGACACCGCCGCGCGAGTCGGTGGGCTCCAATCCGGGGCTGGCCAAGCGCTTTCCGCTTGCCATGATCTCGCCGCCCAACCGGCACTTCCTCAATTCCAGTTTTGCCAACCTGCCCTTTGCGCTCGCCGAGGCAAAGGAGCCGCACTTGGACATCCATACCGGCGACGCGTTCGAGCGAGGCATTGAAGACGGCGCGATGTTGCGCGTTTTCAATGACCGTGGCTCCTTCCAGGCGCGTGCCCGGGTCAGCGACAAGGCCCGCCCTGGCGTGGTCATCGCGCTGTCGGTGTGGTGGAGAAAACTCACGCCGGACGGCAAGAATGCCAATGAAGTGACCTCGCAGGCCACTGCGGACATGGGCAACGCCGCGACGTTCTACGACTGCCTGGTTGAAGTGGAGTGCGTGGCATGAAGACCCGCGCCGGTACGCGATTGGGCGCGCGGGTCCGCGCCTTTGCGCGCAGCAGTCTCGATGGCGAGGTGCATTTCTGGAAGGTGTGGTGGCTGGGCGGTATTCCGGTCGCGCTGTCTGCGAGCGCCATCACCATTGCAGCGGAACTGGCTCGCGACGAAACCCATCACGGCACCGGCGCGCTGCTCGACACGATCAAGCTGATGATTTACCTCTTCTGGTTTTGCGCCGCCTGGCGCTGCGCCCGCAATGTCGAGCGTCCGCTATGGACGCCGGTCGGGCAGCTCGCCATCGCCACCTGCCTTGTGCTGACCGCCATCACGTTCTGAGCGGGCAGGACCGAGGCAGGCGTTTCACGCGCCGATAAATCGTGCGCGCGGCCGGATCAAAAAACCGGCGAGTCGCTGCTCCATGACGTGCGCCACCCAGCCCGCGGTGCGAGACAGTGAAAACAGCGCGCCGGCGCTGTGCGGCGGCAGGCGCATTGCGATGCTCAGGGCGACCACGCCCATTTCCACACGCGGCAACAGGCTGTGCCTGGCCCGTGCTTCGTCCAGGAAATCATGCAGGGCGACCAGCGCCCGCGGCGGTCGCGGCCAGCGACGCGACATGTCGAGCAGGAAGTCGGCGCGCGGGTCGCCTCGCGGGTACAGCGGGTGGTTGAAGCCGGGCGGGGTCGTACCGCCGCTTTGCAGGATGTTGATGCGCCTCGTCAGTTCGGCCGGATCGCCCGCACCGCGCAGCAGGTCTTCGACGCGGTCGTAAAGTTGCGCAACCTGCACACCGGAGTTGGTGCACAGCGCCGCGCCAATGCAGGCGTGCAGGGCGGCACCGCTTGAGGCGGCCACACGTGCGGCGAAGGTCGATGGCGTCAGTTCGTGGTCGGCGAGCAGCACAAGCATGGCTTCGAGAGCGGCGATGTGTTGTTCCGACGGGGCGATGTCCAGGGCGCGCGCAAGGGCGCTGCTGATTCGTTCATTCGCCTGCAGGGGCACGAAGGCCCGGCGCGCGGACAGGTATCCCATGCAACCGGTGAGGGTCTGGATGATTTGCCTTGCGGCAGCGAGCGGATTGCCGTTGCGCATGCGTGTCGCAATGCTGCCGCGCGCCATGCCCAGGGTCAGGATGAAAAGCGAAAAAATTTCCAGCAATTGGGATTCGGGCACTGTGCCCTGTGGAGTTGTCTTCAGGTTGCGCGACAGCGTGGCGGCCAGCCGTGTGATTTCGGCCGGCAATGCGGCCCCGCTCCAGCCCGCGGGTTCATCGTGCCAGATACCCGACCAGAGCAGTTCGGCCACCGTTTCAAACGGGGCGCCGCTGCGCGCCAGATCAACCGCGAGGCGGCTGCGGTAGCGCGGCCCTTCGATGGAAATACCGGTGATGGCGGTGGGGATGATCGGCTCGCCCCAGCGCATGGCGCCGGCGGCAACGGCGCCGTGGCCCGAACGCGCCTGCGAGCGCGCCAGCACTTTATCGATGTCCTCGCGCGAATACAGGCTGGCGCGGCGGCCGCTCTGGCGGATGCTGCGAATAAGGCCGCGACTGACATAGGCGTACAGGGTCTGCGGCTTGACCTCGAGGATGCGAATGGCCTCGGCGCCGGAAATATAGGCGGTGTCGCCACCGCTCATTGAAATTCCATCATGGTTGTTTTTCTCCCTGATTATTGTTGGCGCCTGATGTCGTTTGACATCGCCTGAAACGGTCGTTGCGAGGCGTGGCTGGAGAGTTTGATTGATTTAACAATCAAGATTGATCAATAAAAGTATATCCAATACATTGCGTTCGACACAACCACGCGCAAAACACGCCTGAATTACGCTCAAAACAAGCGCAAGGGCATCCGCAGCCCCGCAGATACGCGGGGAGCAATGTGCGGAGGGTAAAACGCGGACTGCTACAGGAGGAGTTGCCATGAAGACACGTTTGAACATGACGCGCCCGCGCGCGTTTGTCGCTGCGGTCGCTTCCCTCGCCTGCGTCGCGGCCGGGTTGCTCGCGCCCGCCGCCGCACTGGCGCAGGCCTGGCCGGCCAAGTCGGTCAAGATCATCGTGCCCTATGCGGCCGGCGGCGGAACAGATGTGATGGCGCGCTTCCTTGCGCAAAAATTTTCCGAAATGTGGGGGCAGCCGGTGGTGGTCGAGAACAAGGGCGGGGCCGGCGGCAATATCGGCGCCGACCAGGTCGCCAAGTCGGCGCCTGACGGCTACACGCTGGTCATGATGCCCAGCAATCTTTCCATCAATCCTTCGCTCTTTGACAAGACGCCCTGGGATGCAGTCAGGGATTTTTCGCCCATCGGCACCGTGGCGACCTCGCCCATCATGGTCGGGGTCAGCGCCGGCGTGCCGGCCAACTCGATCCGTGAACTGATCGCGCTCGCCAAGGCCAAGCCCGGCACGCTCAATTACATTTCCTGCGGTGGTGGTTCGCCACAGCACATCGCCGGCGAAATGTTCAACGCCATGGCCGGCGTGCAGATGCAGCACGTCCCCTACAAGGGCTGCGGTGCGGCGATCCCCGATGCCGTGGCCGGCGTGGTGCAGGTGTTGTTCAGCACCGTCGCCAACATGAACCCGCACATCAAGACCGGCAAGCTGAAGGGTTTTGCCGTGGCCGGTGCCAGGCGCAGCGAACTGGTGCCCGACGTACCAACGGTTTCGGAGGCGGGCCTGCCCGGCTACAACTTTGACGTCTGGTTCGGCTTGCTCGCGCCGGCAAAGACGCCGCGCGACATCATTTTGAAAATTAACCGCGACATCAACACGCTGCTGGCGCAAAAGGAAGTGAAGGAACGCCTTCAGGGGCAGTTCTACGACGTCATGCCCGGCACGCCCGAGCAGTTCGCCACACTGATCGAAAAAGACCTGCTGCGCTTTGGCAAGGTCATACGCGATGTCGGCATCAAGCCCGAATAAACGACAAACGCAGAAAAGAACAAAAGGCTCCATGAAGCAAAACCGATTTGATGTTGCTGGCCGCGTGGTGATTGTAACCGGCGGTGCCTCGGGAATAGGGCGCGTGTACTGCGAGGCGCTGGTGGCAGCCGGTGCAAAGGCGGTGCTCGCCGACCGCGACGCTGCGCTCGCCGCGCAGGCGGCAACGGCACTGAGCGCCGACGGCAGCGCGGCGCTGGGGGCCGGTTGCGATGTGTCGGACGCGAAGGCGGTGCATGCCATGGTCGATGCGACCGTTGCAAAGTTCGGTCGCGTCGACGGCCTTGTGAATAACGCCGCGCTGATGAGCACGCTGCCGCGCGGTCCCTGGCATGCCATCGAGGAATCCGACTGGGACCGCGTGATGGGCGTGAACCTGCGCGGGTTGTTCCTGTGCAGCCGCGCCGTCTATCCGCACATGAAAAAAGCCGGCGGCGGTCGTATCGTCAATATTTCTTCAAACCGTGTCTGGGAAGGCACGCCCAACCGGCTGCACTACACCACGTCCAAGGCCGGTGTGATTGGCTTCACTCGCGCGCTGGCGCGCGAGGTGGGGGATGACAACATCACGGTCAACGCCATCACGCCGGGTTTCACCGCCAGCGAAACACAGGTGGGCGGCAGCGACCCTGCCTACATGGCGCGCATGGCGGCCCTGAACGAGCGCAAGGCGCTCAAGCGCACGCAAATGCCCGAGGACCTGGTAGGGGCGTTGCTGTTTTTGTTGTCGGACGCGAGCGCATACATCACCGGCCAGACCGTCAATGTTGACGGCGGGGCCATGATGCATTGAGAGATGCATTGAGAAAAAAACCGCAAATCGCAGGTCACGGAAACAAGGAGGCGGCATGAACACAGCGGCGGCGGCAGCAATGCAGGTGAAGGCGGTTTCCCCGGCGATCGGCTCGGAGGTGAGCGGGGTCGATCTGTCGCAGCCGCTAAGCGACGCCGAGTTTCGGCGCATAGAGCAGGCCTGGCACGATGGTCTGATTCTGCTGTTTCACGGCCAGCATCTGGAAGAGGAAGACCAGGTGCGCTTTTGCGAGCGCTTTGGAACCCTCGCCGGCGTGCTCAACAAGCATACGGGACGCGGCCACCATCCCTCGGTTATGTACATCTCCAATATCCGGGAAAACGGCCAGTTGATCGGCGCGCTGCCCGATGGCGAGATGTTTTTCCATTCCGACCAGTGTTATGTCGAGCAGCCGGCCATGGCGACCATGCTCTACGCGATGGAGATCCCGTCAAAGGGTGGCGACACGCTGTTCGCCAACATGGTCAAGGCCTACGACACGCTGCCCGCCGAGCTGAAGAAAAAACTCGAAGGCCTCAAGGCCGAGAACGTCTATGACTACGAGGCGAGCGGCACTACGCGCGGCTCCAAGATCAAGGAGGGCGTGAAGCACTTTGCCCATCCGGTCTTCCGCACCCACCCTGTGACCGGTCGCAAGGCGCTTTACGTCAACCGTCTGATGACCGACCACATCGTCGGCATGCCGATCGAAGAGAGCAACGAGATCCTGAATTTTCTGTTCGATCACGCCGAAAAGCCCGAGTTCGTCTATGCCCACCAGTGGAAGGTCGGCGACCTGATCCTGTGGGACAACCGTTGCAGCCTGCACGCGCGCAGCGATTTCGACGCAAGCGAGCGCCGCAAGTTGCGTCGTATTACGGTGCTGGGTGAAAAGCCGTACTAGGAGTGAGGATTTGGTTAGTACTTCTCCTCACTTGCAGTGGGCACTTCGTCCGGTAGGCTGAGGCCGCACGACGGGCGCCGAGTATACTCGGCGAGTTCCTCGTCCTGCGCCTCGGGGGGTGAGAAAATGCCCCCCGAGAGTTAAAATTGCCGAGCTCTACTGTTGCATCAACAAACCAAAGAAAGACGAAAACCTTCATGTCCAACATCAAACTCAGCCTTGCCATCGGTGATTACGACCACGTGCGCGATCTGCTCGATGGTAGCGTCCGCCCCGAGGGCATAGACCTCACCGTGCTGCGCCTGCCAATCGAGGAGATTTTTTATCGCTTCGTCAAGAACCGCGAGTGGGACGTGTCCGAAACCTCCTTCGGCAAGGTGGTGTCGCTTGCCTCGCAGGATGACAAGGGCCTTGTCGCCATTCCGGTGTTCCCCTCGCGCGTGTTCCGCCATTCGTCGATTTACGTGCGCAGCGAAACGGGTATCACCAAGCCCGAGCAGCTCAACGGCAAGCGCATCGGCGTGCCCGAGTGGGCGCAGACCGCCTCGGTGTATTCGCGCGGCATGTTGGCGCACGAATACGGCGTCGACCTCAAGTCCATCCACTGGCACCAGGGTGGTGTAAACGAGGCCGGCCGCATCGAGAAGGTCAAGCTCAAGCTGCCCGATGGCATGAAGTACACCGTGGTCAAGGACAAGTCGCTCTCGGACATGCTGATGGCCGGGGAACTCGATGCCGTGTTGTCGGCGCGTCCGCCCAAACCCTACATGGATGGCGACAAGGCCGTGCGCCGCATGTTCGAGGACTATCGCAGCGTCGAACTGGCCTACTGGAAAAAAACCGGCATTTTCCCGATCATGCACGTCGTGACCATGCGCCGCGAGGTCTATGAGGCCAACCGCTGGGTGGCGATGAACCTGCTGAAGGCCTTTACTGAATCCAAGGACCGCAGCATCAAGCGCATGCTCGATATCACCGCGTCGTTCTACCCGCTGCCCTGGATGGACCAGAACACCCTTGTCTCGCGCGAGTTGCTGGGCGACGACATCTGGCCCTACGGCATCGAGGGCAGCCGCAAGACGCTCGAGGCCTTTACCCAGTACGCGTTCGAGCAGGGCGTGTGCCATCGCAAGGTCGCGGTGGAGGAGATGTTCGCCCCTGAAGTGCTGACTACGTTCAAGGTGTAAATGGCTGAAAACACGCCCACAGGGGCTTAAACCCGCTTCAATCATCCAGTCTGAGGATTCCATGTCAAAGCTGAAACTTACGATGGCCTGTTGGGACTACGACCGCACCAAGGCCATCGCCGACGGTACCGTGCAGCCCGACGGTATTGATGTCAATTACCTGAACCTGCCGGTGGAAGAGACCTTCTTTCGCATGCTGCGCAACCAGGAGTTCGACTGCGCCGAAATGTCGCTCTCGTCCTACACCGTTTCGCTGATGCGCGAAAAACAGCCCTTCATCGCCATCCCGGTGTTCCCCTCGCGCGTGTTCCGCCACAGCGCCATTTACGTGTCGGCAAAAAGCGGCATCCGCGAACCCAAGGACCTCATCGGCAAGAAAATAGGCACGCCCGAGTACCAGATGACGGCGCCAGTCTGGATTCGCGCCATCCTTGAAGACGAATACGGCGTTGACCACACCAGCGTCGAATACCACACCGGCGGCGAAGAGGAACCCGGCCGCAGCGAAAAGCTCAAGCTTGACCTGCCGCCTGAGGTGAAAATCCGCCCCATCGGCCCGACACAGACGCTGTCGCAGATGATCCTCGATGGCGAGATCGACGCGCTGGAAACCGCGCGCGCACCGTCCACCTTTTATTCGCATCCGGACCGCGTCAAGCGCCTGTTCCCGGATTTCCACACCGTCGAGCGCGACTATTACCGCAAGACGCGCATCTTCCCGATCATGCACACCTTTGTCATCCGCCGTGAACTCTACGAAGCCAACCCCTGGATCGCGCAGTCGCTTTACAAGGCTTTCGTGCAGGCGCAGCGCATCACTTACGACTCGCTGCGTGAAACAGCCGCGTTAAAGACCATGCTGCCTTGGCTTGGCGCGCACGTGGACGATCTCATCGCCGACTTCGGTCCGGACTGGTGGGCCTACGGCCTAGAACCCAACCGCCACGTGCTCGAGACCTTTCTGCGCCACCATCATCGCCAGGGCCTGTCGAAGCGCCTGCTCAAGCCCGAAGACTTGTTTGCGCCCGAGACGTTTGAGGCATTCAAGATCTGAGATGTGAATGGCTGGAGACCCGCGACTGACGCGGGTTTTCAGCCATTAGCCTGGCTAGTCTATTTTCGCCCCTACGTCCTTCACCACCTTGCCGTACTTGTCGTAGTCGGCCTTCACCATCGCCGCAAATTCTTCGGGCGTGGTGATCAACGGTTCGAGCGCGCCTGAGCGGGCGAATTTTTCCTTTACGTCGGGCAGGGCGAGGGCCTTGTTCACTTCGCTGCGCAGGCGCGCGAGTATCGGCTCGGGTGTTGCCTTGGGCGCACATAGTCCGAGCCAGATGCTGTTGGCAAAGCCCGGATAAAACTCGCCGATGGTCGGTACCTCGGGGAAGGACGCGAGGCGTTTTTTGCCGGCAACAGCGAGGGCGCGCAGCTTGCCCGCCCGGATCTGCGGGCCGGCGGTGGAGCCGGCAAATTCAATGGGCACTTCGCCGGCCATGGTGGCGGTGGTGGCGGGGGCGGCGCCCTTGTACGGGATGTGCACGAGGTTGATGCCGGCGCGCGTTTTGAGCATTTCCATCGACAATTGGTGCTGGCTGCCGTTGCCGCCCGATGCGTAGGCGAGGGGCGGATTGGTTTTCCTCGCGTACTCGATGAACTCCTGGAAGGTCTTGAAAGGCGCGTCCGGGTTCGCGGCAAGAAAAAACTCGTTGGAGGCGATGCTCACCACATGCGCGAGGTCCTTCATCGGGTCGAAGGGCATCTTGTTGTAGACGTGCGGGTTGATGACGATCTGGCTGTCGGCGCACAGAAGCAGGGTGTAGCCGTCGGGCGCGGCCTTGGCGACGATATCGCCGGCGATGTTGCCATTGGAGCCGGTGCGGTTCTCGATCACCACCGGCTGGCCCAGCGACTCGGTGAGTTTTTCACCGATGACGCGCGCGGTGATGTCCGGCGCGCCGCCCGGCGGGATGTGCACCAGGATGCGTATGGGCCGGCTGGGCCAGGCTTGCGCGGCGGCTGTGAGCGGCGCGACACCCGCCGCAAACGCCAGTGCGACGAGCAACGCAGGCAGTGCGCGCGTCATTTCAGCGCCGCCTGAGGGCGCCTTCGTCCTCGCCCTTCATGTTATAGAAGGTCCACATCTTGGCGATGACCTTTGGGTGCCAGATCTGGCTTTTCGCATCGGCCAGTTCCTTGCCGGTGATGCCCTGCGGCGTGCCGATCTGGCTGGCGCGAAACAGGCGCAGCGCGTTGTCCTCGAGCATTACCGAGGCGGCAAAGGCCTGCTCGATGCTGTCGCCGACAATGACCGCACCGTGGCCGCGAAGCATCATGGCCTGGCTTTGGCCCAGCGTGCGGGCGAGCGCCTCGCCCTGCTCCGGGCGTTGTATCAGCGTCGGATCGGGGTCGACCGGCACCGTTTCGCCAAAGGCCGCGCCGGTGACGCCGACCGGGTACAGCGGTTTGCCGACAATGCTGAACAGCGTGGCATAGGCAAGGTGCAGGTGGAACACCGCCATCACATCGGGGCGGGCCTTGAACACGCCGGTGAAAATGGGTGTTTCGCTGGGCGGGTTGTTGCTGCCCTCGACTTTTTTGCCGTCCGGATCGACCACGACAAAGTCATCGGCTTCCAGCAGGCCGGGGTGGCGGCCCTGCGTGCCGCGCATTTCACGCGGGTTGAGCAGCAGGTTGCCGGTCTCGGGGATACGCGCACCAACGAGACCACCGTGGTCCATCAGGCCTTCCATGTAAAGCAGTCGGCAGGCGTCGGCGAGTTTATTACGCAGTTCTTTGCTTCCTTGCATGGCGGGTTTCCTGTGTGCGATATGGATGGGGAAGTGGTTAGTCAATCGTCGCGCCGACGTCTCTTACGACCTTGCCGTACTTATCGTAGTCGCGGCGCATCATGGCGCTGAACTCAGCCGGCGTGGTGAGGTAAGGGTCGAGGCCGCCGGCGTTGTTGAAGCGTTGCTTGATGTCCGGGCGCGCAAGCAGCTTGCTGATTTCGCCGCGCAGCCTGGCGAGCACCGGCTCGGGCATGCCCGGCGGCCCATAGAGCGCGAGCCAGATGTTCACCTCATAGCCCGGATAAAACTGGCCTATGGTCGGCAACTCGGGAAACGTTTCGGATCGGTGCGAGCCTGTGACGGCGATGGCGCGCAGGCGCCCGGATTTGATCTGTGCCGCGTTGGAGGTGCCCGAGAACACCGCCATGGTTTCGCCCGCAACGGTCGCAGTGGCCGCCGGCGTGCCGCCCTTGTAGGGCACGTGCACGAGGTCTATGCCGGCGCGGGTCTTGAGCATTTCCATCGACAGGTGGTGCTGGCTGCCGTTGCCGCCCGAGGCGTAGGCAAGGGGCGGATTGGCCTTTTTGGCGTAGGCGATGAATTCCTCGAAGTTTTTCACCGGCAGCGATGGATTGACCGCGAGGGCGAACTGGTTGGACGCAATGGTCGCGATTGGCGTGAGGTCCTTGAGCGTATCGAGGGGCATGCGGTTCTTGTACAGGTGCGGATTGATGACGATCTGGCTGTCGGCGCAAAGGAGAAGCGTGTAGCCGTCGGGCGGCGATTTGGCGGTGACCTCCGAGGCGATGTTGCCGTTGGAGCCGACGCGGTTTTCCACCACCACGGCCTGGACCAGCGATTCGCTCAGCGCCTGGCTGAGTACGCGCGCGACAATGTCAGGCGCGCCGCCCGGTGGAATGGGGACCAGCAGCTTGATGGGTCGAGTTGGGTAGGACTGCGCCAGCGCGGTAGCGCAGAACAGCGCCGCAGCAAGTGCGGCGATGACGATGCGTGGCCAATGGCGAAGTGTCATGCCTGCTCCTCCTTGTTCGGGTCCGCCGATGGCGCGTCCGCTTTTTTTATTGCCGGCGGTACGCGCCCTCCCGGCGCGATGCCTGGAGGGCGGTGGTCTTGCGTGACGCTCGTTACATGCTGCTGAAGCTTACTTTTGCGCGCGTGCCTCGGCAACGCGTTGTTTCCACAAGCCCCACGGGCGCTCGACCGTGTCGTCGTTGGCCTTGCTAGAGCCTGTCGCCTCGCCCGGGGTGAGGAAGGTGATTTCGCCCAGTTTCATTGCCTCGACCTGCAGCTTGGCATTGACCTCGGCGTAAACGGCGCGATACACCGCCTGCTTGATCGAGCCGCCCACGGCGACCGAGCCGTGGCCGCGCATCAGTGCGAAATTGGACTTGTCCAATACCTTGGCGAGGGCGGCGCCCTGCTTGTTGTTCTGCACCAGCATGTTGGTGTCCGGGCCCGACTCGTCGCGGATCTCGTACACCGGGGTCGAAAAGCCGAGAAAGCCGCTCATGTGGCAGACGGGCATCAGCTTGGCCTTGGTGATGCCAAAGGGGATCACCGCGACCGAGTGGCTGTGCACCACCGACATCACGTCCGGACGCGTGCGGTAGATCTCGCTGTGGATGAAGCGCTCGAGGTAGGACTTGCGGCCCTGCGGGTCGATGGGCTGGCCGTCGGCGACGTTGTACTCGAGGATGTCGGCGTTGGTGACGGTGGCCGGGGCGATGCTGCGCGAGAGCAGGAAGCGCTGCGGGTCCTTGTCATGGCGCGCGCTGATGTGGCCGTAGCCGTCAACGACGCCTTCAAGGAAAAGAATATGGTTTGCGGTGACGAGGTCGTCGATCAGGCCGGGATCGGCTATTGCTGTGCTCACTGAGCCTCCTAGGTTTGTGGGTACGGAGTGGTTGGTAACGTTGTTACGGCGCGGCTTGGCTGCGGCGCGCCCGGGTAGCGTGGCACGCAGGGGACGGCTGATGTGAAATCGGGCCGGCAGACAGGCGCAATTATGCGCCATGCCGGCGCCGGTGGCATGGTTGAACCGCCAATCAACATGGCCGGCGTGAAAAAAGCGCGCACTGACCCGGTTGCCGCGGCTGCTTTGCCCAAATCGGCTGAATTGTTTGGGACGCGCGGTTTTGCTCTTAAAATGACGTCATGAATGCTCCCAGATTGCAACGCCGTTGCCGTGCCCGATGAAGTTCGCCCCAACAACCCGTCTCTTTTCCCGTCTGTGCCCGCCATGACTGAGGCCTTGCGCGCAGCCGTCATAGTCGTCGGTGCCGGCCCGGTCGGACTCACGCTGGCCAATGTGCTCGGACAGGCCGGCATAGACACCATCGTCATTGATCGCGAAGAGGGCACCGTCGCCGAGGCACGGGCCGTTTCAATCGACGATGAATCCCTGCGCACCATGCAGGCGATCGGGCTCGGGCCGGAGATCCTCAAGGATGTGGTGCCTGGGTACGGAAGCCACTACTACACCGGGCCGGGCGGGCGCCAGTTCGCCATGGTCGAACCCACCGTGAGTGATTACGGCTACCCGAGGCGCAACGCGTTTCGCCAACCTCTGCTGGAGGCCTCGCTGCTGCGGGGGCTTACCCGCTTTTCATGCGTGCGCGTGTTTTTCGGGCATACCCTCGAGACGCTCGAGCAGGACGATAACGGCGTGACGGCCAGCGTCTGCGGGCCGGACGGTAGGCCCCTGAAGTTTGCCGCCCGATGGCTGGCCGCATGCGACGGCGGCCGCAGCACGGTGCGAAAGCTGCTTGGCATCAACATGAGCGGCTCGAGTTTTCGCGCGCGCTGGCTGGTGCTTGACACCGAAGCCGACAACGACAGCTACCGGCATTCGCGCGTGTACTGCAACGCCGGCCGCGCCGTGCTCGACATTCCCGGGCCGCATCACACGCGCCGCTTCGAGTTCCTGCTCAAGGACCACGAGGAGGAGGCTTCGATGATGGCGCCCGAGCGCGTGCGCGAATTGCTGCGCCCGTTTCGCGGCGAGCAGCCCACCACCATCGTGCGCAAGATTGTCTATACCTTTCATGCGCGCATGGCCGACCACTGGCGCGTTGGATCGGTGTTTCTTGCCGGGGACGCGGCGCACCTCACGCCGCCCTATGCGGGGCAGGGGCTCAACAGCGGCGTGCGCGACGCGCACAACCTTGGTTGGAAACTGGCGGCGGCCTGCCGCGGGCAGCTTGGCGAAAAGGCCCTCGACTCCTACGAGTCGGAGCGCCGCGACCATGCCTGGTCGCTGATACAGCTTGCGCTTAACCTCGGCGTGGTGATGGCACCGAAAAACTGGCTTCACGCCGCGGCGGTAGTGTGGTTTTTTACGCTGGTCGGATTCATTCGGCCGCTGCGAGACTATTTTTTACAGATGCGCTTCAAGCCCAAGCCACGCTTCACCAAGGGCCTCATCATCGCCCGCAGCGCAGAAACAGCGGGCGGGCGCGAGTCGCCGGTGGGACGCATGCTGCCGCAGCCGCTGGTAAAGTCCGCCGGCCGCGGCGAATGCCTTCTCGATGAAATCACGGGGCCGGGCTTCACACTCGTTGCGCTCGATGAACGGGCCGGGGTCGCGCTGGGTGCGCTGTCCGACCCGCTTTGGGATGGGCTGGGTGCGGTGCGCGTCGTTGTCGCCGCCGGGGGATCGCCCGAAGCGCGGCGCGAGGGACACTGCGAACGCGTGGTTGATGCCGCGGGCGCGATGGACGGTGTGCGCGCCGCCGCTGCCGGTGGCATCGTCCTGGTTCGTCCGGACCGTTATGTGGCGGGTGTGTTCGCCGCAGCCGAAGAGACGGCCTTCGCGCACCAGTTCCGCCGGCTGCTCGAGGGCGAGGCCCAGCCGCAGGGCTGAGGCGCGCTTCTGACCAATTTGAAATGTGAACACCATGAAACCAATGACCAGTCTGCAAACTGCCACCCCGGCGCGTCTTCACCACCTGCATTTCACCAGTGAAGACCCGCAAAAGCTGGCGCGCTTTTACATCGACCTGATGGACCTCGCGCCAGCCGCGGCCGGTGCTCCAGGCGGTGCGCTCGTGCTCAAGGGTGGCTTGCGTAGTCTTCAAATCAGCAAGGGGCCTTCGCGCGCCCTTGCCTGGAGCGCCTACGCCGTCGCTGATGCAGTGGCGCTCAAGTCGCTGCGTGCGCGCCTGGATGCGAATGGCGCGGCGCCCAAGGACATCAAGGCGCCGCTCTTCGCCGAAGGGGCTATTGTCGTTGCAGACCCGCAGGGGCGGCGCATCGTTTTCGGCGTGGATGCCGGATCGGGCTTGCCCGATGTGCGCGCCGCACGCATGCAGCACGTGGTGTTCCAGACCACGCAGCTCGATGCGATGGTCGCGTTCTACACCGGAACCCTCGGGTTCACCGTTTCGGACCGCCTGGTCGAGGAGGACGGCAGTCTTGCCGTGTGTTTCATGCGTTCGGATGACGAGCACCACAGCGTGGCGTTTTTCCGCGGTTCGCGCGACGAGCTCGACCACCATTGTTACGAGACCGCCGGCTGGATGGACATTCGCGACTGGGGCGATCGTTTCGCCAAGGTGCGCATCCCGATTTTTTTCGGGCCTGGCCGCCATGGTCCGGGCGACAACCTGTTTTTCATGGTCAACGACCCGGACGGCAACAAGGTCGAGTTGTCGGCCGAGATAGAAATCGTCAAGGCCGGCAAGCCCGCCGGCGTCTGGCCGCAAAGCGAATACACGCTTAACAGCTGGGGTCGCGCCTGGATGCGCAGTTGATGTTGCTTCGTCTTTTCCGTCACGTCATCGGCTGGAAAGCCGCGCCAGACGGGGCTTTCCAGCATATGTGCGAATTTAAGTTCGAAGCGCAATGGGTATGGGCT
>CAITSH010000493.1 GCA_903895005.1 uncultured Pseudomonadota bacterium | reverse complement strand
TGCCGGTGAGGTCGGCAAAGGCGCCGGCGATAAGCGGGCCGCCGGCCTGGCCGATGACCACGATCAGCGAGGACAAGCCGAGGATCATGCCGATCGATTGGCGGCCGAAGTAATCGGCGCGAATTGCCTGCATCAGCGGACCGCGCAGACCCCATGCCACGCCGTGCAGCAGCGCAAAGCCGACGAGCATGGCCGGGCCAGTGGCAAAGGTCAGCATCAGCAGTCCCGCCGAATGCATCAGCATGCACACCGCCGAGACATGACGCTTCTGATAACGATCGCCGATGGCCCAGCCGAGCAGTACCCCGCCCACCTGTGAAAGCGTCACCAGCGTGATCACCAGCGAGGCCTCGGCCACCGAATAGCCGAGCCCTTCCTTCATGTGTGTGATGGCGTGTACGTTGACAGCCATCACCACCAGCAGCGCGAAGCCGTGACCCAGCGACAACAGCCAGAACGAGCGCGTGCGCAATGCCTCGCGTGCGGTGAATTCGCGTTGCGTCGCCGGTTCGGGTTCGCCCGGCCTGCCCGCGGTTTCCGGGAGACCGTCGAGGGTCTCACCGATCGAATGCGGCGTGCGATGGCGGAACAGGCCGGCCAGCGGCCATGCGATGACGATGATGATGACGCCCGAGGCGAAGGCGGTGGCGCGCCAGCCGAACTGCTGCATCGACCAGGCGACCGCCGGCACGAAAATGCCGCCCAGGGCGAGGCCCAGGGTCAGTGTGGACAGGGCGCGTGCGCGTTTTTTTTCAAACCAGTGGATCAGCGCCACGTTGATCGGGAAAAACCCGCACATGCTCGAGCCCAGTGCAATGACGATGAATGCGCCGTAAAAGCCGGCCAGCGAATCGATCTGGCTGAGGAGCATGAAGCCGACCCCGAACAGGATGACTCCTGCGCGGATCATGCCCTGTGAGCCAAAGCGGTCGATGATCCAGCCAAGCAGCGGGCCGATGGCCGCCGCTTCCATGGACTGCATTGCGGCGGCGCCCGAGAGCGCGGTTTTACTCCAGCCGCGCTCTTCGGTAAGGACGGCGAGATAGGCTCCGAAAGCCTGTTGCAGCAGTCCGGCCTGCAGGAACTGGATGCTCGCGCCGGCCAGGGCCATGCGCCAGCCATAGAAGAGTTTCATCGCGGCATGCCGGGAGCGGCGCGATAGGCGGGCCGGTTACGATTGCAGTGGCGCATCTGGTTTTTGCTGAACAGGCAGTTCCGTGGCTTGTGCCCGCGAAAGCCGCGCCTGGCGGGGTTTTGCGGTCGACAGTGGTGACATTTTTGTTGTTTTCTGCGGAATATCCGGGTCGGCGTCCGGGCATGCCGGCCCCTTGCGCCATGACGCAATTTTGCCTGATATCGCCGCCACCCACCCGAAAGAATCGCTGCGCCTTCGTCGGTGAATCTGTCGGTAAATTTGCCGGTAAATTTGTCGGTAATATTGCGATTGTCCGCGTCCCGCGCGCCAACAGCGTCGCGTGTGCGGCATTTCCATCAGTTGAGACAGGGTTCGGCATGATTCGATTTTTCAAAGTGGCGGGCGGTGGCCTTGCTTCAGTATTACTAAGCGTCGGCATTTGCACCGGCGCGGGCAACGCGCAGGCGCAACCGGCGCCGGCGCCGCAGCAGGACTACAAACCCAGTCTTTACCAGGCCGGCAAGGACGTCATCTGGGTCCCGTCGCCCGGCGACCTCGTTGAAAAAATGCTCGATATGGCTAGAGTGACGCCCGCTGATGTGTTGATGGACCTGGGCTCGGGTGACGGCCGCACGGTGATTGCCGCAGCCCGGCGCGGTGTGAGTGCCACCGGCATTGAATTCAACCCCGATATGGTGACGTTTTCAAAACGCGAGGCGCAAAAGGCGGGCGTCGAGGGCAAGGCGCAGTTCGTACAGGCCGATATTTTTCAGTCCGATCTGACCAAGGCGTCCGTCATCACGCTGTTCCTGCTGCCCGAACTCAATCTGCGCCTGCGCCCGTCCATTCTCAATCTGAAGGCCGGCACGCGCATTGTTTCCAACACATTCCGCATGGGAGACTGGAAGCCCGACGAGGCGGCCGACCTCAACTGCGGACCGCATTGCATCGCCTATCTTTGGGTCGTGCCGGCGCGCATCGAGGGGCGCTGGAAGAGTTCGATCGGGCCGCTGGCCGTGACGCAGGCCTTCCAAACCTTCGAGGGCGCGATCGGCGGCAAGCCAACGGAGAAGGGCCGCATCCAGGGCGAGCGCATTTACTTCAACGTGGGTTCAAGCGAGTTCACTGGCGTGGTGAAGGGCGACGTCATCGAAGGTAGTTTCAAGCCGGTTGCGGGTGACGGCCCGGCCGGCAACTGGTCGGCGACGCGCTGAAACAAAACAGCCGCCGGCGTTTTGGAGGCGCGGCGGCACGGGCCTATCGCCCCGCCGCGCAAAGGCGGCCGAGCGAGTCGGGTCAGCGGTTGTAGCCGTTGTTGTCTATGACCCCGCCGATGATGCCGCCGACGACTTGCCCGATTGAAGGCGTGTAGGCCACCGGCGCGGGCGCGTAGTAGGCCTGGCGTTCGACGATGACCTCGCGGGTGATGACGCGCGGACGGTAGTGGCTGACAATCACCTCATGCCTCGGGCCGTAGCGGCGATCGTAATGGTCGTAACGCACGTGGTCGCGCACTTCATGCGCGTGCCGCTCGAAGCGGGCTTCGCTGCGATAGTCCGCGCGCGAGTCAAAGTCGCGCGCGAACAGGCTGCCGCTTGCCGCCAGAGAGCCGGCGGCGAGGGTGGCGAGGCAAAGTGCGCGAAGGTGGGTGGTTTTCATGGTGTTCTCCTTTTCAAGTGTTATATCGTGGTGACGTGAATCTGCGGGAGCCGCGCTTAATGGCGATGCGTTCCGGACTGCTGCACTGCATGCCCCGCGTGGTTCTGGTGAATGGCGTGGCCGGCCTGGCCGTGGTGGCCCTGATGTCGGTGGATGCTGTGGTGCCGTACCTGTCGCTGGTGTGACACCGCGTGCATGTTGTGTCCGCCCACGGTACGTCCGTGCCCGCCAACATCCCCTGCGTGGGCCGCTGAAAGGGCGCCCAGGCCCAACACGGCACCGAGCACCAGACCGGCTACTTTGATTGATGGCTTGAACATGTTTATCTCCTTGGTTTCGAACGACTGCGTTGGAACGAAGCGGTTTGGATCGTTCGGGACTTTTTGTCCCTGTTCGTACAACGCCGACTCTGCCCGCGGGGGTGACGCGAACATGTGAGCGTGTGTAACGCCATGTAAGCGGCGGCGCTTTGATTACAGCTGCTTGCAAATCAACCGCCGGCCGGGCTGCGGCGGGAGCGATCGGGCGCCGGTGTAGACTGCGCCTGGCCGCTTGCGAACAAGGAGGGGGTGCGCTTGATTACGTTTGACGCGAAAAAAATCGCCAATCTCGACCGGGTGTATTCATCCCCCCAAATTATCGAGCAGCGCGTGCGCCTGCGTGCGGCGATCGCCGCACTCCCGGGTGAAAGAGGCTTGGATGTGGGCTGCGGCGCCGGACACTTGGTGTGCGAGCTCGCCGCCGAGGTCGGCGCTGCAGGGCGCATTACCGGCATTGATGCCAGCGCGGACGCCGTGCAAGCCTGCCTCGACCGGGTGGCGCGCGACGGCCTCCAGGAGATCGTCGCTATCCGCCAGTGTGATGCCGCGGTGCTGAATTTTCCTGATGCCTCGTTTGATTTTGTCACCGCCTCGCAAGCCTATTGCTACGTGCCTGATATCGCGGGCGCGATGCGCGAGGTGGCGCGGGTCTTGCGCCCGGCGGGTCGCCTGCTGTTGCTGGACACCGACTGGGACGCCTGCGTGTGGAAATCGGCCGATGATGCACGCATGCGCCGGCTGCTCGCGGCGCGCGCAGCGGCGCAGTTCGCCCATGCCGACCTGCCGCGCAAGTTGCATGCGCTGATCGCCGCAGCCGGATTGCGCCTCGACGCAGTGACAGCGGTGCCCATCATTGAAACCCGCTTTGATCCGGACTCCTGGGTGGCCGGTCTCATAGACACCGTACGCGGGGGCGCCCGCAAGGGCGGCATCGACGCCGGCGAGATCAAGGACTGGGAAGAGGACATGCGTTCGCGAAGCGCGGAGGGGGACTGGTTCTTTTGCCTGAACCGGCTGATCTTCAGCGCAGCCAAGCCGGGCCGGCCTTCTTGAAGGGAGGGCGATAGTCGCTGCTGTTTGCGCTTGTCAGCGCCGCGGACCGCGGCTAGACTGCACTCTCACAACTTTGAAAGGAGGTGATCCAATGATCAGTCCCATAGGCTTAACCGGCCAGCACGGCTCACACTGCGGATCAACCTTTTCTGTAGGGATGACCGCCAGCCTATAAGGCCGGCACGAGCCTCAGCAGTAACAAGGCCCCGGAGACGCGAGTCGCCGGGGCCTTGTCTTTTTGTGTCCGGGGTTTTCCTGCGCTTGTGCGGCCGGTGCGTCGCCGTGGCATCGCAGTCCCGCATACAATCCCTGTTCCCCCGTTACGCGCAACCAGAGTATCGAACCCAGGACTGGCCACGGACTTGAGCAGCGACACCGAATCCGAGTTGGCGACCTGCCTTGCCGCACATTGCGCAGGCGATGCCGCGACGGCGGCCGCCACTTACGCGCGCGTGCTCGCCGGTGCGCCGGGCCATCTCGGTGCCATCCTGCTTCGAATGAATGCCCTGCAGGAACAGGGCGACTGGCCCGGCGCGTTCGCGCTGTTCCAGCGCATCGCGCGCAGTGAGGTGGCCGGCAGTGCAGCCGATGTGCTGCAACTGGTGCGTCTTTTCCTGGCCCAGGGCAGACCCGACCTGGCGCGCGCGACCACGCTGCTGGTGGCTGAGTCGTTCAAAACCGAGGTCAGCCCGAAGTGGACGAAAAAAATTCGCGCCGCGCAATCGGAATATTGCGCGCAGGCCGGTGCCCTCTCGCTGGTGCCCGGCCGCGATGTGCTGGTGGTGTGCCCGGCTTACATCGACGGTCCGCAAAAGCACGCCCTCGTCACATATTGGACTGCGTCGCTGCAGCGCTTCAATCCGGGCGTGGATTGGCTGCTTGTCGATGACGGTTCCGCTGCGGCGGAATGGGAGGCGCTGCACTTTTCGCAGGCGGTGAAAAAAAGCCGGCTGCTGCAGGATGCACCGCACGCCGTCGCACTTGATGGGCGCTTCAATGCGGTGAGCTTCCCGTCCAATATCGGCCACCCGATGAGCGGGCGCGGCAAGGACGGCCCGGGGCGTTCCATCAGCACCGGCGTGCTGACCGCGATTGCCGCAGGCTATCGCAGCGTGGTGGTGCTGGAACTCGATGTGTTCACGCGCCTTGATCTGCTGCATGTGACCGCCGACATGCGCGCCGCCGGCCGGACCGCACTCAGCACGCGCGTCGCGCCGTGGAACTTCATCGAATCGGGTTTCATGGTGTTTGACACCGCCCACCTTGCCGCCATCGCTTATGCGCGGCGCTACCCGTGGGACCGGGTGTGCTTTTTTCCGCAGCCCGAATGGTTGTACGAGGCGATCCTGGGCGAGGTGGTCATCATGCCCTGGCGAGGCGGTCGCAACGACTTCGGCGAGTTCGCGGCAGAGACCGTCGAAACACTCGATTTCCTGACGCATTGCCACGACCACGCCTTGTACCAGCGTTACGCCGGACTGCAGCGCCAGAGCTGACGTGTTGTATCGCGGCTTTCGCGTTTCAGCCGCGGCGCAGCCTGGCGAGGTCCGCGGCGGTGCGCTCGGCGTAGTCGCTGAACAGGTTGTGCAGGGTGCGGCGCAGCCAGATGTTGGCCGGGTCCTTGTTGAAGCGCCGGTGCCAGTACTGCTTTACGTCAAACGCGGGCGGCTTGATCGGCGGCGCGAGCAATTTAACGCGCCCCAGGCGCGCGAAGGCGACGCCGATATCGAGCGGCACGGTGGCGATCAGGTCTGACTCGACAATGATGGCGAGCAGGCTGGTGAAGTGTGCGATAACCAGGCGCACATCGCGCACGATGCCGCGCTGTTGCAGGAACACCTCGAAAATATGGCTGCGCCCCTCGGGTCTCACCACCGCGTGCGCACCCTCCATGAATTGCTTCAGGCTCAGTCGTTCGTGGATGCGCGGATGGTTGGCGCGCACCATGCAGATATACGCGTTGCGAAACAGGCGCTGCTGGTAAAAGCCGGCGCCTGTGAGGTCGGGAAAGTACCCGACCGCGAGGTCCGCCGCACCCGACTCGAGCGCCTGCGCGGTCGCGGTCGCCGGCATCGAGGTGGCCCTCAGCCTGGCGTGCGGTGCATCGACGGCGATACGCGTAAAGATTTTCGGCAGCAGCGCGAATTCGCCTATGTCGGGTGTGATCAACCCGAAGCTGCGTTCCGTGCGCGCCGGGTTGAAGCTGGATTTTTGCAGGATGTCGGATTTCACCGTGTCGAGCACCTGGTGCACCGGGCCCGCCAGTTCCAGTGCGAGGGCGGTCGGGCTCATGCCCGAGCTGGTGCGTACGAACAGCGGGTCGTTGAAAAGCGTACGCAGCTTGGCGAGCGCGGCACTCATCGCCGGCTGGCTCAGGCCGATGGCGGTGCCCGCACGGGTCACACTCTGGTTTACGAGCATCGCGTCGAACACCACCAGCAGGTTGAGGTCGGCCCTTCCAATATCCATATTTTGGATTCAGACAATAATAAAAATCGGATTTTCAAATTATGGCGTGCTGCGTAGGATGCGCGCAAGCCGTTTGCTTAAAACATAAAAAGAACATAAAAAGCGGCGTTTCCGGCACTGCCGGGCAACCAGAGGATCCGCACGGTATCCGGCGCATTAAAGCGGGGCCGGCGGTAAAGGAGGAACGCATGATCGAGAATTGGAAAATCGTCCACGGGAGGGCGCTCGTCGCCACGCTTGGGACCATCGCGGCGCTACTGGCCTTGGCCCCCGGCGGGGCCGGCGCGCAGACTGCCTACCCGAACAAGCCGATCAAGGTCATTGTCGGCATTGCCGCCGGCAGCGTGACCGACGTGGTGATGCGCGCCGCCGCACAGGAGCTCACCACGCGCCTCGGCCAGCCGGTGCTGGTGGACAACAAGCCCGGCGGGAACATGATCATCGGCGCCGAGGCCTGCGCCAAGTCGCCGCCCGACGGCTACACGCTGTGTGTGCTGGGAGTCGATGCACTGTCGAGCAACCCCTTTAGCTTCGATAAACTGCCCTACGATCCGGACAAGGATTTCCGGCCGGTGACCAACCTCTTTTTTGTGCGCGAGGCGCTGGTCGCCAACGCAGCGCTGCCGGCCAATTCGGTGGCGGAGTTGCGCGCGCTCGCGCTGGCCAAACCCGGCTCGCTCAATTTTGGCACGCTGGGTCCGGACTCCTCGCCCGATCTTTTTCTCGGCTGGTTGCGCGATCGCTGGAAGACCGACATGACCGCCGTGCCCTATAAAGGAGGCGGCCCAATTGCCACGGCGCTGATCGCCGGCGAGATCCAGCTCTCGTCCATGGGCATGGGCAATTTTGTCGGGGGTATCCAGGGCGGCAGGCTGAAGGCGCTGGCGATAGGCGGGCAAAAACGCGTGGCGCTCTTCCCGGATGTGCCGACGATGGCCGAGGCCGGATTGGGAGAGTATTCGGTTCGGCCGTGGTGGGGCCTGGTGGTGCCCGCGGGAACCCCCGACGCCGTTGTCGCCAGGCTCAATGCCGAGTTCGTGAAACTCTTTGGCGAAACCAGGTTCGGTGAATTCATGGACGCACGCTTTCTCGAGACCTCGGTCAGCTCGCCGGAGGCGTTTGCCGCCTTCCTCAAGACCGATCGCGAACGCTCGGGGCAGGTCATCAAGGCGGCCAAACAGGCCAAGCGCTGAACCTTATATAAATGATCAAGCAGAAGACAAGGAAGCAAGGATGAAACGACTGGAAAACCGCGTTGCCATCGTTACCGGCGGATCGCATGGTGAGCGCGCTGCGCTGGGTGCCGATTTCGCCAAGGCCCTGGCCGCCGCGGGCGCGAAAGTGGTGGTCGCCGATATTCGCGACTGCGCATCGGCGGTCAAGGAAATCGAAGCGGCAGGCGGCGAGGCCCTGGCCGTGCACGTGGACGTGCGCGACGAGGCTTCGGTGGCGGCGATGGCCGCTTCCGCCGTCAAGCGTTTCGGGCGCATCGACATCCTGCTCAACAACGCGGCCATAGGATCCAATATCCCGCCGGTGAAGGTCGGTGACATTGCGCTCGACGCCTGGGACGACATTTATGCCGTCAACGTGCGCGGTCCCTTTGTCTGCGTCAAGGCTGTGCTGCCGCAAATGCGCAAGCAGGGTTACGGCAAGATCATCAATGTTGGTTCGACCATGATGTATTCGGGGGCGCCCAACCGGCTGCACTATGTGTCGGCCAAGGGCGCGGTGCTGGCGATGTCACGTTCATTGGCGCGCGAACTGGGGCCCGAGGGCATTTGCGTGAATACCCTCGCCTACGGCCTGGTAACCAGCCGCATCAACGAACAGGCATTGGAGGACGATGCCGACTATCGCGACCATGCCTTCCGGCCGCGCGCGATGCCGGTGCACCTGCGCGCCGAGGACATCACCGGGGGTCTGGTCTTTCTTGCCTCCTCCGAAAGCGATCACATGACCGGGCAATGCCTGATGATCGATCCCGGTTCGGTTCACAACTAAACGAACGAAGCATCGAACCGTCGCACCATTGAACGATTGAAAACCTGAACGCCGGAAAGGCAAGCAAACACATGGCAGACACTGACAAGGGCGGGGTGATTGAGCTGATCGTGCCCTATATCATCGACGGCGGGACCGGCAAACGCAGCCAGTTGCTGGCGCGTTACCTGGAAAAGCACCTCGGCGTAACGGTGAAGGCGGTAAGCCGTACCGGCGCCGTCGCGGGCCACACCGCCATCGCGCAGGCCAAACCGGATGGGCTGACGCTGGGCATGATCACCGGCGAGATCGGCATGATGCACTGGAACGCGGGCCTCACCGACCTGACCTGGCGCTCCTACACCCCGCTCGCGGTGCCCTATGTCGAGGCCGCGGCCATCATCGTGCGTGCCGATTCGCCCTGGCGCACGCTCGATGACTTTCTGGAGGCTGCACGTGCCACACCCGCCGCGCCGCTGCGCGGTTCAGGATCGCCGGATTTCGGCGTGTGGAAGTTCGCGCTGCTCGGCTTGCTCGACAAGGCGGGCATCAGTGGCGACCGAGTCAGCTGGACGCCGACCATCAGCGGCGAGGAGGGGATCGCCAAGCTCATCGCCGGCGAGGTGGATGTCGCGCCGGTGCCGATGGTCGAGGCGCCCGAACTCATTTTCGAGGGCAAGATCAGGCCGCTTGCCACCATGGCGGACACGCGCCACCCGTTGTTTGCGGACGTGCCGACGGTGCGCGAGGCATCGCGCCTGGACTGGAGCGTTGCGCACTGGCGCGGCCTGGTTGCGCCGGCCGGGCTGGAACCGGCGGTCAAGGACCGCATTGTCACCGTCCTGCGCAAGGTCGCGGCCGACGCTGACTTTGCCAAGGAATGCCGCAGCCGGGGTTACACGCTGGGCTGGAAAATCGACGCCGACTTCGCCGCCTATATGCAGGAAGACGATGAAATGTTCGGCCGCATCATCGCCCCGCAGGCGAAATAGCAGGAGGCAGGCAAGTGACTGACCAGGGCAAGTTTGATTTCGATGTTGCGGTGATCGGTTTCGGCCCGGCCGGCGCCACCTGCGCCGGCCTGCTCGGCAAGCTGGGTGTGCGCACCCTCGCCATCGACAGGGCGACAACCGTGTATGACAAGCCACGCGCTTTCGCGCTGGATCACGAAATCATGCGCGTGTTCCAGAACCTTGGCATCGTCGAAGCGGTGCTGCCCTATACCGCGCCCTTCACGCCCTCCGAGTATTACGGCGTCGAGGGGCAACTGATCAAGCGCCTTGGGGCGGTGCCCCCGCCCTACCCGCTCGGCTGGCCGCCCAACGTGGTGTTCACCCAGCCGCCGGTCGAGGAAATCATGCGCAAGGGCGCCGCGTCACGCGCCGGTGTTGAAGTGGTATTGGGAGCCGAGCTCACCGCGCTGGAACAGGACGCCGCAGGCCTGCGCCTGAGCCTGCGCGGCGAAGACGGTGGAACGCGCAATGTGAGTGCCCGCTATGTCGTCGCCTGTGACGGCGCTTCGAGCACCGTGCGCCGCCTGCTT
The DNA here is from genome assembly GCA_903895005.1 of uncultured Pseudomonadota bacterium. The sequence continues at coordinate 2,129 of CAITSH010000493.1, read as the reverse complement.
GATATGCCGTTTGAGGATCTGGATTTTGACGAACCCTGGCTCGTGGTCGACGTGCAGGTCAATGAACGCGGGCTCGCCAAGCTTCCGGATGTCAGCATCCAGTATTGCGAGCCGGCGCGTCCGACCACCTACCTCATCGGCCCGGGCGGTCACCGGCGCTGGGAGATCATGCTGCTGCCCGGAGAAGACCCGCGCACCATGGAAGGCGAGGCCGAAATCTGGAAACTGCTGTCGCGCTGGTTGAAGCCCGATGAGGCCGCGTTGTGGCGTGTCGCGAGTTACCGCTTTCACGCGCTGGTGGCGCGCGACTGGCGGCGCGGCCGCGTCTTCATTGCCGGTGATGCAGCGCACCAGCAACCGCCGTTTACCGGGCAGGGCATGTGCCAGGGCGTGCGCGACGTCGCCAATCTCAGCTGGAAATTAAAACGCGTTCTCGATGGCACCGCCGGCGATGCGCTGCTCGATACCTACCAGGCCGAACGCAGCGCCCATGTACGGCGCCTCACCACGCTCATCAAGGGCATCGGGCAGTTGATCTGCGAACGCGACCCGGTGGCGGCGAAAAAGCGCGATGTGCGACTGCTTGCAGAAGCGGGCGGGCAGATCAAGACCGTCGCGCGCCAGGACCTGATTCCGCCGCTGCAGGGGGAGGGCTGCCTGCTGTCGCCCGCGCAGCACGCCGCCAACGGCACGATTTTCCCGCAGCCGCGCGTTGCGCCGGATAAGCCGGGGGTGCAGACCGCGCTGCTGGACGACATCACAGGCACCGGTGTACGCGTTATCACTACCGACCCTGCGATCGCCACCGGATTGCGGGGGAATCCGATTATTGCGAAGCTCAGTGCACGCATCGTTCTGCTGGGTGACAAGTCTGGCACTGCGAGCGGCGAGGACGGGGTGTGGTGCGTCAGTGAATGCGAGGGCGTGCTGTCGCGCTGGTTTGCACGCCATGCCTGCGCCGCCGCCATTGTGCGGCCCGATCATTATGTCTATGGGGTTGCAGCCGATGCCGCGGGCCTTGATGCCGGCCTCGCGTCGCTCGCCGCCGCAATGAGTGCACAAGGAGAATCGCATGCGCTTGCGTAGCGTTGAATTGCGGGTCAGCGGCGTCGCCGCGGCGGCGCAATTCCTGACCGATGTCTGGCGGCTGCTGCCCGCAGGCGAGCAGGGCGGTGCACGGTATTTTCGCGGCAGCGGCGACCAGCCCTACATTCTTTGCCTGCGCGAGGCGGCTGCGCCGGCTGTGGCTTCGGTCTGCTTTGGCGGCTCGCCGGCCGAGCTCTCGCAGCTGCGCGAACGTGCTCAGCGCGCAGGCGCCCCTCTTCGCCCCTTTGATGCGCTGGACGCGCCCGGCGGCGGCAGCGGATTTTTTGTGCAAGGACCGGAAGCGCAGACTTACTGTTTTGTCAGCGACGCCAGCGTACCCGTCGTGGATGCGGGCCCTGACACGCCGGTGCGCATCACGCACACCGTGATCAACGCGCTGGACGTGCTTGCCTGCGAGCGATTTGCCGTGGACGTGCTGGGCTTTACCGTGACCGACCGTACCCGCGCGATGACCTTCGTGCGTTGCAACCGTGTCCATCATGCCATCGCCTACGCCCACGCCGAGGTCGCATCGCTCAACCACATTGCGTTTGAGATGACCGACCTTGACACGGTGATGCGCGGTTTCGGGCGCATGCGCGACAACGGCTTTTCGCCGGTTTGGGGCCCGGGACGACACGGTGCCGGCAACAACGTGTTCGGTTATTTCATCGCGCCCTTTGGTGCGGTGATCGAATACACCTCGGAGGTCTCCGAGGTAGGTGATGACTACCGTGTCGGCGGCCCTGAGGACTGGACATGGCCCCCGGGGCGCGTTGATCACTGGGGAGTTGCGCCCAAGGACAGCGCGAAAATCATGCTGGCCGAAAGAATGTTCCGTTTCACATCGGCATCGTAGAACGCGGCAAGCACTTACAATCTGCGAAAACAGCCTGCGATGAGCGGGCAATCCCGAGGAGGAAAACATGAAAGCATCGATCCGTATCATCCGTTTTGCGCTGGCAGCCGGACTAAGCGTGCTGGCTGCGGGTGCCTTTGCGCAAGCCTGGCCGAGCAAGCCGCCGAAAATCATCCTGTCGCAG
>CAITSH010000492.1 GCA_903895005.1 uncultured Pseudomonadota bacterium | reverse complement strand
GCGCTTTCGGGTTGCGGTAAAAAGAGACTTCAACGTCATGCGCGTCAACGGCTTGTCGTTAGCACCTGAATCTTGGCTGCAGCATCCCGCGCACGCTGTAATGAGTTGGCGCCTTGGGCCAAGGCCACAGCCATCCGGCGGTAAGGCCGCGTGCTGGGTTTGCCGAAGATGCGCACATCCACACCGGGTTCACTCAAGGCCGCTTCAAGGCCGGTGTAGCGAGGGGCTGTGCCGTTTTGCGTGGCCAGTACCACGGCGCTGGCGCCTTCGGTGCACGCAATGCGCGGAATCGGCAGCCCCAAAATGGCGCGGACGTGCAGATCGAACTCACTCAGATTCTGGCTGATGAGGGTGACCATGCCGGTGTCATGCGGGCGGGGGCTGAGTTCGCTGAAGATCACTTCGTCCTTTGTCACGAAAAATTCCACGCCAAACAAGCCTGCACCGCCCAAGTCGGCGGTCACTTTGTGGGCCATGTCTTGGGCGGCTTTCAGGTAGTCAAGTTTCATGGGTTGGGGTTGCCAGCTGTATTGGTAGTCGCCGCGCTCTTGCACGTGGCCAATGGGTTCGCAAAACAAGGTTTGCCCGTTGCGTTGGCGGATGGTGAGCAGGGTGATTTCAAATTCGAAGTTGATGAACTCTTCGACGATGACTTTCTGGCGGTCACCGCGCATGCCGGCGCAGGCAAAGTCCCAGCTGGCTGGGATGTCGGCCTCAGACTTGGCCACGCTTTGCCCTTTGCCCGACGAGCTCATGACGGGTTTGATGACCACGGGAAAGCCAATGAGTTGGGCCTGCGCCAACAGCTCGGCGGCTGACTCGGCGTAATTGAATTGTGCGGTACGCACGCCTAAGCCCACAGCCACGTCGCGGATGCGGTCGCGGTTCATGGTCAGGTTGGCAGCGCGTGCGCTGGGGATGACTTCATAGCCTTCTTTTTCCACGTCGAGCAGCACTTCGGTGCGAATGGCTTCAATCTCGGGGACGATCAGGTCGGGCTGGTAGTGGGCAATGGCGGCACGCAGTGGGGCTTCGTCCAGCATGCTGAAGACGCAAAACTCGTCGGCTACTTGCATGGCCGGTGCGCCTGCATAGCTGTCGCAGGCGATCACATGGCAGCCCAGACGCTTGGCGCTGATGACAAATTCTTTACCGAGTTCACCCGAGCCGAGGAGCAGTATTTTTTTCATGAGATTGGAGCCAAAGAACACACAGAATGAGCGTATTGTTGCCGATGTTGCTCATCTTGCCGTTGCTTGTTGTTGTCAATCACCGAACTGATCGAAAGAACATTGCCCGGCGCGTGGGCCTGGCCTTTTACAATCAGCGGCAATTGGAGGACAAATATGAAAATACTGGTGGTTGGCGGGGCGGGTTACATCGGCTCGCACATGGTTAAACGTTTGGGACAATTGGCTTGCCATGTGACCACCTTGGACAATTTGTCGGCAGGCCACCGCGATGCCGTCTTGTGCGGTGAATTTGTCCAGGGCGACATGGCCGACATGTCCTTGTTGAACCGGGTTTTTGCACAAGGCCACTTTGACGCGGTGATGCATTTTGCGTCTTTTATTCAAGTGGGCGAATCGGTGGTGGAGCCGGCCAAGTATTACCAGAATAACGTGGTCAACACCTTGCAATTGCTGGAGGTGATGCGTGCCCATGGTGTGAAACACTTTATATTTTCTTCCACGGCTGCAACGTTCGGCGAGCCTCAGTATGTGCCGATCGATGAAGCACACCCCCAGCAACCCATCAACCCCTATGGTCGCAGCAAACAAATGGTGGAGCAGGTGCTGGCCGATTACGAAAAAGCCTATGGTTTGAAATCGGTGTGTCTGCGCTACTTCAATGCCGCTGGTGCCGACCCCGATGGTCAGCTGGGCGAACGCCATGACCCTGAAACGCATTTGGTGCCCCTGGTACTGCAAACTGCCTCGGGTCGCCGTTCCCACATTTCGGTGTTTGGACGCGACTACGACACCCCCGATGGCACCTGCATCCGTGACTACATCCACATCGCTGATTTGTGCGAGGCGCATTGGCTGGCGGTAAAGCATTTGGCGCAAGGAGGGGCCAGTGACGCCTTCAATTTGGGTAACGGCCATGGATTCTCAGTGCAAGAGGTGATCGACACCGCCGTGCTGGTCACGGGCCGGACCATTGCCGTGCATGAGGGGCCGCGCCGCGCCGGGGATCCGGCGCGCTTGGTGGCTGATGCCGGGCGCGCCCGCCAGGTGTTGGGCTGGCAGCCGCAATACGCGGACTTGGCCACCATCATTGCCCACGCGTGGCAGTGGGAGACCCGCGCACAAAACCAATGCGCCTTTTAATGCTCCTTAAGTCAAGGCCAGCGCCTTTGTGCCAGTTCAGCGTGGAATGAAACAGCTGGCAGCACCTGGATCGTTGGGCGTCAGTTGCTGGGCATTTTTGGCGTGAGCCACGTCCATGTCACGCGGCAGGGGAATGCCGTTTTTCACCGCCAGGACCTCGGCCATGATGCTGACCGCAATTTCAGCGGGTGTTTTGCTGCCGATGTAAATGCCGACCGGGCCGCGCAGCCTGGCCAGTGATTCGGTGCTTTGTTCAAAGTGCTCGATCATGCGTTGATGGCGCGCTTCGTTGTTGCGTCGGGAGCCGATGGCGCCGATGTAAAAGGCCTCGGTGTTCAGCGCCTCCAAGAGCGCCAGATCGTCCAGTTTGGGGTCATGGGTCAAGGCAATCACGCAGCTGCGGCGGTCGGGCTTGAAGGCTTGCACCAGGTCGTCGGGCATGTCGCTGGTCAATGTAACGCCAGACACTGACCAGGCACCCCGGTATTCTTCGCGCGGGTCGCACACGGTCACCGCAAAACCGTTGAACAAAGCCATTGTGGCCAGGTATTCGGTCATTTGACCGGCGCCAATCAGCAGCATCCGGTATTCAGGTCCGAAAGCGTTGATCAGTTGTGTGGCATTCACCGCCAATTCACTGGGCGCGGCACTGGGGCTCAAAGTGACTTGGCCGTTGGACAGCTCGGTGGTACGCAGCATCAATTGGCCTTGCTCGAGCTGCAGGATCAGGCTTTGCAAGGCCTTTGCATCCGGATTGAACTCCAGCAACAATTCAAGCGTTCCGCCGCAGGGCAAACCAAATCGGTGTGCTTCATCAGCCGAGATGCCGTATTTGACGCGCACCGGTGGGCCTTGCAGCAAGGCGCTGGCCGATTCACTTTGGGTGTACTGGTAAATCAGATCGTCTTCAATGCAGCCGCCCGAAACTGAACCCACCACAGCACCGGTCTCGCACATGGCCATGATCGAGCCCACCGGACGTGGCGAAGAGCCCCAGGTGTGAATCACTGTGGCCAAAAGCGCGCGGTGCCCAGCTTGACGCCAATCGCGCAGGGTGCGCAAGACGACGATGTCGAGGTTTTCCATTGATTCAGTTGGAGGCTATGTGAGGCTGTTTGAGGTTTTATGTCAGCGGGTCATCCACCATGCAGCCAGACCCAAAACGATGGCGCCAGCGGCCCATACCCATGGCGATATGGCGTTGGGTGTGCCCGTGGTACTGGTGTCGGTTGCGGCTTCAGGGGCTGCGGCGGTGCGGGGGTATTGGGCTTGCAGCGCTTCGTCGAATCGTCTAAAAAAGTCTTCGGCCAGTGATTTAGCGGCACCATCGATCAGCCGTTGGCCCAGTTGCGCGAGTTTGCCGCCCACGGTGGAGTGCACGGTGTAGGAGAGCTCGCAGCCTTCGGGATTGGGCGTTAAGGTGACTTGTGATTGTCCTTTGCCAAACCCGGCCACACCGCCTTGCGCTTCAAACTGCAGCGCATAGGAGGCGGGGGGAACGATGTCGGACAGCGTCACTTTGCCGGTGAACTTGGCCGATACAGGGCCGATTTTGATGGCCACGCCCACGTTGTACACGTTGGCCTCGGCCAGTTCAAATTTGTCGCAGCCAGGGATGCAAACTTTGAGCATGTCGGGGCTGTTCAAGGCTTCCCAGGCTTGTTGTTGGGTGACGAAAAGTTGGCGTTGGCCTTGCATGTCCATGTGGATCTCCTGAAGTTCAAATTTTGAGCAACTTGGCCATCGCGGAGGCCAAGTCTTCGAGTTTGTTGAGATTATGTATCGCCAGCATGCCGTGTGCATGTTGGTGCAATAAACTCGCGCCGGTCGCCAGGGGCGCATAGCCCTCAAACCGCAGCAACGGGTTGAGCCAAAGCAAATGGCGCGAATGGCGTTTAAGCCATTGCAACTCCTGCCCGAGTTGGCTGGCATCGCCCGTGTCCAGACCATCGCTGATCAAAAGCACCACGGTGCGCCGCCCGACCAAATCCCGTGCATGTTGCTGGCGCAACGTGGTCAGTGCTGTACCGAGTTGGGTACCACCTGCAAAATCGGTGATCTGCTGGTTGGCACAAGCCAACATCAGGTCGGTGTCGGCGTGGGTAAAAGCGGCATTCAAATCGGTCAGATGGGTGCCAAAAGCGTAGACCTTGCGCGGCGTGGTGCGTGTGGCCTGGTGCAAAAATGCCAGCAGCAAACGGGCATAGCGCTCCATGGAGCCTGATACATCGACCAATATCAGCAAGGGCAGGGCTTGCATGCGGCGTTGGCGAGTGGACAGCGTGAGCACCTCGCCGCCGGTGCGCACAGCGCGGTGCAAGGTGTTGGCCCAGTCAATCCGATGGCCCCTTGCACCCGTGCGTGTGCGCCGGCTCTCAATTCGCGGCAGGGGCAGGTGGATGCGACGGGCCAACCGGTCAACCAAGACGTATTCGCTGGCGCTCAAGGTCTGAAAATCGGCTTGCTGCAAGCGTTGGTTCTCGCTGGCCGTCATCGCCGCGTCGAGCTGAACTTCGTCCTCAGCAGGCTTGGCGGTCTGGCCTGGTGGTTTGCGGGCTGCCAAGGCTTCTTGCACCCGTGCTTTGCGCGGCGCGGCCGGGGCCTCGCCGGCGGCCTTGGGCAGCATTTGGCTCAGCAGTTGCTTCGTCAGTTCAGGGTTGCGAAAATACGCGCTGAACATTTGCGCAAAGACTTCAAGATCCTGTTCGCGGCTGACCATCACGCTTTGCAGGGCAGCTTCGAGATCCGCTTTGTGGTCCAAACCGACCCAAGTCGCCGACTCGATGGCCAGGCTGATGCGTGAAGCGTCCATCGGCAAACCGGCGCGGCGCAAGGCCCGCCCAAAGCCGGTGATGTTGTCTGCCAGTTTGCCACTGCGGGCGTCACCCAGGATCATCTGTGCCCGTTTTCTTAAGCTGCAGGTTTGAGCAGATCGTCCAGCAGGGGCAAAAGGGCCGCCACGTCTTCACGTTGTTTGAACAAGAGGCCCACCGTGTCTTGCACGACTTCGGGGTCCAGCGTCAAGGTGTCCAGGGCGACCAAGGCCTTGGCCCATTCAACACTCTCGGCAACCCCCGGGGCGCGTTGGAAGGCATTCACAAAGGGCTGGCTGCGAAGGCGCGCGACAAACTCGGTCACCTCTTCGCTCAGGCGTGCGCTGGCCTGTGGCACTTGCGAGCGCACGATGGCCAACTCGCGTTCGCGGTCGGGGTAATCCATCCACTGGTACAGGCAGCGGCGCTTCACGGCATCGTTCAGGTCACGGGTGCGGTTGCTGGTCAAAATCGTCATCGGCGCAGCCATGGCCGACAAGGTGCCCAGCTCCGGAATGCTGACTTGGTATTCACCCAGGTACTCCAACAAAAAAGCTTCAAAGGGTTCGTCGGCGCGGTCGACTTCGTCTATCAACAACACCGCGCCGGGCGCAGGGGTTTGCAGGGCTTGCAGCAGGGGGCGTTTGACGAGGTAGCGCTCTTGATAAACCTCGCGCTCCATGTCTGTCGGTGTGGCCTTGTGCTCGGCTGCCCGCATGTGCAGCAACTGTGCTGCATGGTTCCACTCGTACAGGGCTTCGCGTTGCTCCATGCCGTCGTAGCATTGCAAGCGAATCAAAGGGCGCTCCAGCACCTGCGGCGCGCAGGTGCCGCCCGCGTCGCAGGTGGGCGCGTCGCTCGCGGGGGTGACGTCGTAGCGGTTGCTGGCGTCGCCGAGGTCGCTCGCGACGTCGACCACGGGGCGCGCATCGACGGGCGCCACCGCATCGACGGGAGGCCGATCGACGGGGGGCGCCGCCGTGTCGACGGGCGCTACCGCATCGACGCCGCCGTCGACCTCGGGCTCGAAGCTCGGCTGCGACGAGGCCGCATCACACGCCGCAAGCAGCACACCCGCGAGAACCACTGCACGCCCGTTTGAAGCCATGAATTTCGCTATCATTCCCCGACGCGCTTTGGGAAGCGACTATTTGCGCGAGGCTTCTTCGACGGGGTTGGCGGGCCGTCGCGGGGAGGGCGCGGCGCGGCGCCGCTCGACGGGGTTCAGGGGCGGCGCGTGCGCATCGTGACGAACTCTTCGGCCGCGGAGGGGTGAATGCCGAGGGTGGTGTCGAACTGGGCCTTCGTGGCGCCGCAGCGCACCGCGACGGCGAGGCCCTGCATGATCTCGGGCGCGTCGACGCCGACCATGTGGCACCCGAGCACGCGGTCGCTCGCGCGGTCGACGACGAGCTTCATGAGGGTGCGCTCGTCGCGGCCCGTGAGGGTGTGCTTCATGGGGCGAAAGTTGCTCACGTACACGTCGACGCCGGAGGGCCCCGCGTGGGCGCGCGCCTGCCGCTCGGTCATGCCCACGGCGGCCACCGGCGGCTGGCTGAACACCGCCGACGGCACGTTGCGGTGATCGACCTCCATGGGCCGATGGTTGAAGAGCGTCTCGGCGAGGGCGCGGCCCTCGGCGATGGCCACGGGCGTGAGGTTGAGCCGGTTGGTGCAGTCGCCCACCGCGTACACGCCGGGCACCGCGGTGCGCGAGCCCGCGTCGACCACGACGGCGCCCGCGTCGTCGAGGGTGACGCCGGCCTCGACGAGCCCGAGGCCCGCGGTGTTGGGCGCGCGCCCCGTGGCGAAGAGAACCTGGTCGGCCTCGAGCGTGTCGCCGGTGCTGGTCATGGCGCTCAGCGCGTCGCCGCTGCGCTCGATGTCTTCGAGGAAGGTCTCGGTGCGAACGTCGACGCCGCGGCGCGCGAGCTCGGCGGTGAGGAACGCGCGCACGTCGTCGTCGAAGCCGCGCAGCACCGCGTCGCCGCGGATCAGCAGGGTGACCCTGGCGCCCAGCGCGTGAAAGATGCCCGCGAACTCGACGCCGATGTACCCGCCGCCCACGATGACGATGCGCCGCGGGAGGGCCGCGAGCGAGAGCGCCTCGTTGGACGTGATGGCGTGCTCGACGCCGCGGACGGGCGGGAGCACGGGGCGCCCCCCCGTCGCGACGAGGATGTGCTCGGCGGTGTACACGGTGCCGCCCACCGCGACGGAGTGCGCGTCGACGAGGCGCGCGCGGCCCTCGAGGAGCGTGACCCCGGCGTCGCGCAGGAGGCGGAGGTACACGCCGTTGAGGCGGTCGACCTCGCGGTTCTTGTTCGCGATGAGGGTGGGCCAGTCGAAGGTGGGGGCGGGCACCGTCCACCCGTAGCCCGCGGCGGCGTCTTCGAAGTCGTGGGCGTAGTGCGAGCCGTACACCAGGAGCTTCTTGGGGACGCACCCGCGGATCACGCAGGTGCCGCCCACGCGGCTCTCCTCGCAGATGGCGACGCGCGCGCCGTAGGAGCCCGCGCGGCGGCTCGCGGCGACGCCGCCGGAGCCCGCGCCGAGGGTGATCATGTCGAAGTCGTACGCGGCCATGGCGGGGGTGTCTTTCGGGGCTAGCAGCGGGCGGGGACGCAGCGTCGCGCCTCGGTGGCGGCGCCGTCGCACCAGCCGCTCTGGCACTCGCCGTTGACGTGGCAGGCCGCGCCGTCGGCGAGGGGGGCCTGGCAGGTGCTCATGGTGTCGTGGATGCACGTGAGCCCGGCGCCGCACGAGACGAGCGCGGTGTCCCACACGCAGGGGGCGTCGGCGCTGCCGTCGCCGGGGCGCTGGCACACGCCGCGGAAGCACACGAGGTTGGTCACCGGGTCGCACCGGGGCGCGCCCGCGCGGGTGCCGCACGCGCCGCCCTCGGCGTCGACGATGGTCTGCGCGCGGCAGGTGCCGGCGCCCCGCTCGGTGACGCACAGCGCGTCGCCCTCGCACACGTCGCCCTCGGCGCACGACGCGCCGACCGCGCGGTGCGCGCGGCACTCGCCCAGGCCGTCGCGCGGGGCCGAGCACCACGCGCCCTCTTCGCACACCACGCGCTCGATCACGCCCGCCGCCGTGCGGCGCATCCCGCAGGCGTCGCCCACGGCCGCGCCGGTGACCAGGCGACCGGCGCGGCACACCCCGCGCGCCGAGCCCGAGAGGCCCGCCACGTCGCACTCGCTCCACCCCGTGGCGGCGCGCGCGCAGGCGTCGTCGCCGCCCGCGCAGGCGCCGCCGAGCACGGCGCGGGGGAGGCACACGCCGCAGGGCGAGCCGAAGGTCTGGCAGCGGGCCTCGCCCGCGCACTCGGCCGAGAGCCGGCACGACGCGCCCGTGGGGGCGGTGCCCGTGAAGACGCGCGCGCAGTAGCGGTTGAGCAGGAGGTCGACGTCGTGGTTGCACACGGCGCGCACCGTCTCGACGCAGCGCTGCGCCGCGGCCGCGTCGAAGCGCGCGCGGCCCGCGGCGACGATGGCCCGGTAGCGCCGCAGGGTGTCGCCGATCTGCGGCCCGAACATCGCGACGCAGCGGTCGGCGGTGCGCAGCACGGGGCGCCACGCGATGTCGATGGAGCTCGGGTCGGGGCAGCGCACGACGGCCTCGCAGTAGGCGCGCGTGAGGTCGACGGCGAAGCGATCGTGCGCCGCGGCGAGGTCTTCGGGCTCGGCCTCGCAGGC
>CAITSH010000491.1 GCA_903895005.1 uncultured Pseudomonadota bacterium | reverse complement strand
GGCGCTTCGGCGCCCGTTGTGTTTGGGCGTCGAAGCGACCACGTAAGATGGACCGCGCTTCGGCGCCCGTTTTGTTTGGGCGTCGAAGCGACCACGTAAGATGGACCGCGCTTCGGCGCCCGTTTTGTTTGGGCCTCGAAGCGACCACGTAGTATGGACCGCGCTTTGGTGATGGTTTTGATTCGGTGCCTGCGCGCTGCTAAGCTGCCCACGCTCCGGCACTCGGGTCGGACCACAAGGGAATCCTAACGCTGATGTCATGGGACGTTTTCTGCACCGTCGTCGATAACTTTGGCGATATCGGCGTGAGCTGGCGCTTCGCGCGCCAGTTGGCGTCCGGGCAGAACGCCCGGGTGCGCTTGTGGGTCGATGATTTGCAGCGATTCAAGGCATTGTGCCCGGAGCTCGACGCGCAGGCGTCCACGCAAACGCTGCGCGGCGTTGAAATCCTGCGATGGGACGATGCGTTTGCGGCTGAGTTCTCAACTGTGATTCCCGCCGATGTCGTCATCGAGGCCTTCGGCTGCCGGTTGCCTGAGGCTTATGTCGCGGCGATGGCGGCGCGCACGCCGGCGCCGTTCTGGATCAACCTTGAATACCTCAGTGCCGAGGACTGGGTGGAGTCCCACCACGGCCTGGCTTCGCCGCACCCGCGCCTGCCCTTGGTGAAATATTTCTTTTTCCCCGGCTTTACCGGGAAAACCGGGGGGTTGCCCGTTGAGCGCGGCTTGGTGCGGGCGCGCGACGCTTTCCAATGTGATCCTAACGCCGTCGCCGCGTTTCGCTCGGACATCGGCGCAGCGCCGGCGGATCCAGGGGCGCTCAACATCTCCTTGTTTTGCTACGCGCACGCGGCCCTGCCCGAGTTGTTGCAATGCTGGAGCGCGGGTGAAACCAGCGTCGATTGCCTGGTGCCGGCCGGGGCGGGGCTGGAGCGCATCCGCGCAATCACCGGCGCCAGCTTGCGAACCGGCGAGTCATGGCGCAACGGCCGCCTGCGGGTGCAGGCTTTGCCCTTTATCGAGCAGGATGCCTACGACCGGCTGCTCTGGGCCTGCGACCTCAATTTTGTTCGGGGTGAGGACTCGTTCGTGCGGGCGCAATTGGCGGCCCGTCCGATGGTCTGGCAGCCCTATCCACAGGATGAAAACACCCACCTGGTGAAGATGGCCGCGTTTCTCGAGCGCTATTGCGCCGGCATGGAGGGGTCGGATGCGCACGCGGTGCGGGAATTCTGGGCCGCCTGGAACGGGGCTTGCGGCGGGTTTGGGGGGGCGGCAGGCCGCTGGGCGTCGGTTTTGGCGGCGCGCCCCGCCTGGGACGCCTCAGCGCGGGCCTGGGCATCGGTTTTGGCGGCCGCTCCGACTTTGGCGGATAATCTGGCGCTTTTCAGCCAAAGCAAGTTAAAATAGCAGGCTTTTCAGGCTCTTAAACCTCAACTTTTACTCAGGCTAGTCTCATGAAAATCGCACAGGAACTCCGCGCCGGCAACGTCATCATGCTGGGCACCGAACCGATGGTCGTCCAGAAGGCCGAATTCAGCAAATCCGGACGCAACGCCTCCGTGGTCAAGATGAAAATGCGCAATCTGCTTACCGGTGCGCCCTCGGAGAACGTTTATCGCGCCGACGACAAGTTCGACATGGTCGAGCTTGAACGCAAGGAAGTGACGTACTCGTACTTCGCCGATCCGCTCTATGTGTTCATGGACGGCGATTACAACCAGTTCGAAATCGAAAAAGAGAACATGGAAGACGCGCTGCCCTACCTCGAAGAGGGCCTGCCGTGTGACTCATGAATTTATGGTACACTCCGCGGATCTTGAAGATCCTAATCAGCTATTGGTCCTCTCGCTTGAGGTAAATTGCTGCT
>CAITSH010000490.1 GCA_903895005.1 uncultured Pseudomonadota bacterium | reverse complement strand
TGCTCAAAGGTGAGATGCTTGTAGCGCATGGGATGCTCCTATCCGTCTTCGCAAACAGAAAGGTACACCCCGGGGCATCTCACCTTCCTCTAATGCCCGGATGTTGCACTTCGAGGTTTAATTCGCACACGGGCTGGAAACCCGCACCAGGCGGGCGTTTCCGCCTATGGACGTTCAGCCAAGAAAAAGCCGGTAGGCCGGATTGGCGCTTTCATCGACGCAGGGATAGCCCAAAGTCTCAAGGAACTTGCGAAACTGCGGCATTTCCTTCTTCGGTACCTGCATGCCCACCAATACACGACCGTTATCGGCACCGTGATTGCGGTAATGAAACAGGCTGATGTTCCAGTCGCTGCGCATGCTCGACAAGAACTTCATCAGCGCGCCGGGCCGCTCGGGGAATTCGAAGCGATAGAGCAATTCATTCTTCGCCGCGGTGTTGCCGGACGGTTTCGGCGCATGCCCGCCGACCAGGTGGCGCACGTGCAGCTTGGCCATTTCGTTGTCGGACAAATCCAGGGTCTGCAGCCCGTGGCGCACCAGTGAGCGCACCAGCCTGGATTTTTCCGCGAGATCGCGCACCTGCACACCGACAAACACCTGCGCTTCCTTGGGATCGGCGATGCGGTAGTTGAATTCGGTGATATTGCGCGCGCCGAGCGTGGCACAGAACTTCTTGAAGCTGCCGGGCTGCTCGGGAATGGTGACCGCGAGGATGGCCTCGCGCCGCTCGCCAACCTCGGCGCGCTCGGCCACAAAGCGCAGTCGGTCAAAATTGGTGTTCGCGCCGCAGGCAATGGTGACGAGGTCCTTGCCGCGCACGCCGGTCGTTTCGACATAGGCCTTGGCGCCGGCGACGGCCAGCGCACCGGCAGGTTCGAGGATGGAACGCGTGTCCTCAAAAACATCCTTCATCGCGGCGCATATTTCGTCGGTATCGACGAGGATGATGTCATCCACAAGTTCGCGGCAGATACGAAAGGTTTCGGCGCCGACCTGCTTGACCGCGACACCATCGGCAAAAAGGCCGACCTGCTCGAGCGTGATGCGCCGACCGGCCTTGATTGAGCGCGCCATGGCATCCGAGTCGACCGGTTGCACTCCTATCACCTTGATGCCCGGTTGCAGGCGCTTGACGTACGAGGCGATACCCGAGATCAGGCCGCCGCCGCCGATGGCGACAAAAATCGCGTGGATCGGCCGCTTGGTCTGGCGCAGGATTTCCATGCCGACGGTGCCCTGCCCGGCGATCACATCGGGGTCATCGTAAGGATGCACAAATGTCAGCTTGCTGCGCTTTTCGAGTTTGCGCGCGTGCTCGTAGGCGTCGGAGTAGGAATCACCTACCAGCACGACCTCAGCACCGCGCGCCTCCACCGCGTCCACCTTGATGCGCGGCGTTGTCACCGGCATGACGATCACTGCGCGGCAACCGAGCTTTTGGGCTGCAAGCGCGACGCCCTGGGCATGGTTGCCGGCTGAGGCGGCGATGACGCCACGCTTGAGCACGGCCGTGGGCAACAAGGCCATCTTGTTATAGGCGCCGCGCAACTTGAAGGAAAACACCGGCTGCATGTCCTCGCGCTTCAACATGATGTTATTGCCCAGGCGCGCGGACAGATTGGGCGCAAGGTCCAGCGGCGTTTCAATGGCCACGTCGTAGACACGGGCGTTGAGGATTTTCTCGAGATAATCGATGGTCATGATGTCGTCTTTGCGGCGATGCCCGCGGCGGGTGTCCCGTCCGAGCCAAGCCGGCTACTCTACACGAGCGGCCCGTTTGCCTCTACGCTCCCCCCTCGCTTGCGTGGTTTTCCCCCGAATGCGTCGCACCCGGACGAACGCCTTCTGCTTGCTGTTAAAATTGCGCGCTGACTAATTCCGTGTACACGCCTGCCCTCGCCACCCAAAAACCAGCGGACTGCGAGATAGGCTTTAGCGACCGGTTGTTCTATCTTTCGCAGAAAAATTACAAAAAATTGGAGTGGCGATGCCTGAAGCGATGGTTCGCAATATTCGTATCAATTACGAAGTAATCGGGCATTCCGGCCCCTGGATTGCCCTGACCCCGGGGAGCCGGCGCGCTTATGGTGAGTTGATCAACCTCGCCAAGGACATTGCGACCTCCGGGTATCGGGTGCTGCTTCACGACCGCCGTAACTGCGGCGCATCCGAGGTCGCGTTTGATGGGTCGGCTTCGGAGCACGAAGTGTGGGCCGATGATCTTTATGAACTCGGGCGGCAGCTCGGTGCCGATCAGCTCATCGTTGGTGGTTCTTCCGCGGGGGCGCGCCTCGCCATTTTGTTCGCGATACGGCATCCGGATGCGCTGAACGGACTACTGCTGTGGCGTCTGACGGGCGGCCAGGAGGCGGTCGATAAGTTGGCGGAAAATTACTACGGACAGTTCATCAAGCTGGCGAACCAGGGGGGCATGGCCGCCATCTGTGAAAGCGAGCATTTCAAGGAGTGCATCGCATCAAGGCCCGCCAACCGCGAACGGTTGATGTCCCAGGACCTGGGGCAGTTCATCAAAGCCATGACCTTCTGGCGTGAACGTTTTCTGGAGTCCGCACGCCTGCCCATTGTCGGCGCGACCGAGGCCGATTTGCGGTCCATCGTCGCACCGGCCTGCCTGATTGCCGGCAACGATATCATCCACACGCCGGTTACCGCACGCAAGGCCGCGGGCCTCATCCCGCAATGCGAACTGCACGATGACGTTGTGCAAAAACGCGCAGACGACCAGTTGCTCGAGGAATGGGATCGCAAGGAATGGCGTGATGCGGAACCGCGTATTGCGCAGATTTTCACGGAATTCATGCAACGCAAGCAAATCCATTAATCCGGCTTCGCCGACAAGATCAACAGACATTCACAGTCAAAAAGGAATCTAAAATGAGTTTGAAAATTCGCCGCGTGGTCACCGGACATGATGAGCGCGGGCATGCCAAGGTCGAAATCGACGATCTGGCAAAAAATGTGATCTCCAACCGCCCGGGGGCTTCTTCGGCCGTTATCTGGGCAACCAAGGGATTTCCCGTCAACAACGACGGCTTCACCGACCCGACGACATCGGCATTCAAAACCACCGAGGAAAACGGCAGCGTTTTTCGCGTCGTTCACTACGAGCCGGGCGTGACCCCGCGAAACCACCGCACCGATTCAATTGACTATGCCGTGGTGATCTCCGGCGAAATTGAAATGGAGCTCGATGACGGCGTGATCGTCAAGTTGCGCGCAGGCGATCTTTTGGTCCAGCGCGGAACCATCCACAACTGGGTGAACCGCGGCAAAGAAGACTGCGTCATCGCCTTCGTACTGGTCAGCGCCGACCCCGTACGCGTTGGCGGCAAGCTCTTGGATGCCATCGGTTAGCATCCGCGGGACTGCCCGGGCGGTCAGATCGGTTCGATTTTTGCCGCGTTGACCGCCTCTTTCATGCGGCGGACTTCGCTGCGAAAAAAATCTGCCGTTTCACGCGCGCCACGATTGTCCGGGAAATAGCCGTCCCGTTGCATGATGGCGGAAACCGCCGGCACCTGAAGGGCCTCGCGAATCGCGGCATTGAGCTTTTCAACGACGGCATCGGGCGTCTTGCCGGGCGCAAAAAACATGCCCCAGGACCCCATCGGCTCGTAGCCGGGCAGGAGGTCTTTCAACAAGGGCACATCGGGCAAGGGCGCAAATGACTTGCTGCCCGTGAATGCCAGCGGCCTCACGCGCCCGTCTTTGATCAAGCCCATCACCGATGGCGGGGTCACGAACATGACTTGTACGCTGCCGCCAAGCAAGCCGGTCATGACTTCCGAGGCGCCCTTGTAAGGGATGTGATCCATCAAAATGCCGGCCTTCTGGTTGAACATCTCGGTTGCCAGGTGCAGGATATTCCCGATTCCCGGGGAGCCGTACATCGCCCGCTCTTTTTTTGCGTAGGCAACGAATTCAGGCGCGCTTTTTATCGGGGACCTTGCATCAACCAGCATGAGCAGGCCGTCCAGGATGCCCACCGTGGCCACCGGCTTGAGATCGGTAAGCATGTCAAAGCCGAGTGACTTGTAGATGTAAGGCGATGGCGTGATGGATGAGCTTGAAAAAAGCAGCGTGTAGCCGTCCGGGGTGGACTGCGTGACGGCGCGTGCGGCAATCATGCCGTTGGCACCGAGCCTATTTTCGACATAGAACGATTGCCCGAGCGCGACCGTCAGTTGCTGGGCGACCGTGCGCGCCTGAATGTCGGGCCCGCTGCCGGCCGCAAAGCCGACGATGATCCGAACGGCGTGGTTGGGATATTGCTGCGCAAACGCCGCGGAAGCAGCAAACAAGGCAAAGGCCGCCAATATTGACCTGACGCGGAACATTTTTTCCTCCTGAATGGTGATATGGCCACGCCGCGTCCTCTAGAAGTCGAAGTCGGCTGGGGCTTGTTGTCGCTCTTATGAGGGCGAGGATAACCCAGGGGGCGAAGACGGGCAAAATACTATGGCCGTTCGCCCTTGGCCAAGTTCCTGCCGTTCGACTGAGGTCCATGTTGTACGCTGTGTTGTGCGCTTCGTTGTGGCCCATGTACCCGTGCCTTTGCACGGCCCGGCCGGGTCCCCCACACGGGGGACCGTTTTCACTCTATTCTCGCGCTACGGAAGCACCGGCTCCAAATGGGAATCGCCACTTCAAACAATTTATCGCACGCCGCACTACTTACACGGCGCGGCCCAAAACGCATACCTGTGTAGGCTTTTCCTATGCTCGAATGGTTCACCCCTGAGGCCAGCCTCTGGTCCCTGTTCGCTGCGTCGTTCATCGCGTCGACGCTGGTGCCGCTTTCCTCCGAGGCCGTGTTGTTTGCGGTACTCAAGGTCCATCCGGAATTGTTGGTGCCGGCGATCGCCGTGGCCACGCTGGGCAATACATTGGGAGGCATGAGCTCCTACCTGATCGGGCGGTTCATCGCGCAAAAAAAGCCCCTGACCCAGCTCGAGCGCATGCGCCGCTGGGGCGCGCCGGCGATGCTGCTGGCTTGGCTTCCGGTGGTGGGCGACGCGCTGTGTGTGGCCGCAGGATGGCTTAAACTGAACTGGCCCGCCGTGGCGGTGTTTCAGGCAGCGGGGCGTCTAGCCCGATATTGGGTCGTGGCGCAGGGCGCAAGTCTGTAGGAGGAAAGGATGTTGGCGAAAAAATCAGGGCGGGCGTTGAAAAAAGCCCAATGGGAACGCGGTTACAACTCACACGGCTACTGGCTGGGCAAGGAAAAACGCGGCGATGTACGCATGTCGCCCAAAAGTGAGGGTGGGGGCGAGACCCGCTACCTTTGGCAGGCGGGCAACCGCTCCGGCGAATCGATGACCTTGATCGACGCCAAGCGCATGGTGGAATCACTGACCGAGATGGGCGTAAAGCAGCTGGGTTTGTTCGACGACTAAGCGGCGCGCACACCGTAGCGCGAATTGCTACTCAGGCCGCGGTCAGGTTGGCGTATTCCAATGCCAGCCACTTCATGCCGTGCCGGCCGAAGTTGATCTGCACACGCGCTTCGGCACCACGCCCTTCGGCGTTGACAATCACGCCCTGACCGAATTTCGCGTGACTGACGTTCTGGCCGATGCGCCAGGGCGAATCGTTGTGCGCGCTCGCCACCGGCCTTGCCGGGGACGCCGGCCAGGCCTGGTCCCTGGCGCGATCGTGCAAGGGTATTCCGACCCCCAGCCGCGGGGACAACCACTTGAGCAATTCAGCCGGGATCTCCTCGAGAAAACGGCTTGCCACGTTGTAGCGCGTCTGCCCGTGCAGCAGGCGCGTTTGCGCGAAGGTGAGGTAGAGCCGCTGACGCGCGCGGGTGATGGCCACGTACATGAGACGCCGCTCTTCCTCCAGTCCGTCGTCGGCCGCGGTGCTTTGTTCATGGGGAAACAGGCCCTCTTCAAGGCCGGTGATGAACACGGCCTGAAACTCCAGCCCCTTGGCCGAATGCACGGTCATCAGTTGCAGGGCGTCGCTGCCCTCCCCGGCCTGATGCTCACCGGCTTCGAGCGCGGCATGGGCAAGGAAATTGGCCAGCGGGTCTATGCGTTCGCGCGTCTCGGCGGAGACCGATTCGGGCGCGGCGTCAAAGTCAAACCCGGGCTGCGCTGCCCCCCCGGTCGTATCCAAAGGCACCGGCGCCAGGGCGATGGTTTCAACCATGATGGAGGACAGGCCCTCCTCCTGCACAAAGCCGGCGGCGGCATTGATCAGTTCATCAAGGTTCTCGACGCGGTCCGCGCCGTCCTTTTCCTTTTGGTAATGCGCGCGCAAGCCGCTGCGCTCGAGCATGTGTTCGACAATTTCGGGAAGCGGCAGCCCCTGCGTCTCGGTACGCAGCGAATCGATCAGCCGGGTAAAGGCCGACAGTACCGCGCCGGCCTTGCCATCGAGCGCCGCAACCGCCGCGTACAGCGAACTGGCCTGTGATTTGGCCGTGTCCTGCAGCAATTCAAGCGACCGCGCGCCGATACCGCGTGTCGGAAAGTTCACCACGCGCAAAAAAGCGCCGTCATCCTCGGGGGTGGCGAGCAGGCGCAGGTAGGCGAGGGCGTGCTTGATTTCGAGACGCTCGAAAAAGCGCAGGCCGCCATAAACGCGATAGGGAATGCCGGCCGAAAACAGTGCGTGTTCGATAATGCGTGACTGCGCATTGGAGCGGTACAGCACCGCCATGTCACGCCGAGCCATGCCCTCGCGCGCAAGCGACTGCACCTCCTCGGCGATCCAGTGGGCTTCATAACCGTCCGTTTGCGCTTCGAATACGCGCAGTGGTTCGCCGTGGCCGGCAGCGGTCCAGAGGTTTTTGCCGAGGCGCTTGCTGTTGTGCGAGATAAGCGCGTTGGCGGCGTCAAGAATATGGCCGTGCGAACGGTAATTTTGTTCAAGCCGGATGATGTTGCCGACATCGAAGTCACGCTCGAAATCGGCCATGTTGCCGACGTTGGCGCCGCGAAAAGCGTAAATCGACTGGTCATCGTCGCCGACCGCGAAAATCGCGTTGCCACCACCCGGCCGCATGGTTCCATGCCCGGCCAGCAACTTTAGCCAGCGGTATTGCAGGCGGTTGGTGTCCTGGAACTCATCGACCAGGATATGGCGGAAGCGCGCCTGGTAGTGCTCGCGCAGGATCTCGTTGCGCGACAGCAACTCGAAACAGCGCAACAACAGTTCGGAAAAATCAACCGAACCCTCGCGCTGGCACTGCGCGTCGTAGGCAGCGTAAAGCTCCACGGCGCGTTTGGAAAATTCATCAAATACTTCCACCTTGTCCGCACGATCACCGGCCTCCTTGGCGCCGTTGATGAACCACTGCACCTGCCGCGGCGGAAACTTGTCCTCATCCACATTCAGCGCCTTGAGCACGCGCTTTACCGCCGAGAACTGGTCCTGGGTGTCGAGGATCTGGAAGGTTTGCGGCAGACCCGCATCGCGGTAATGCGCGCGCAACATGCGGTTGCACAACCCGTGAAAAGTCCCCACCCACATGCCGCGCGTATTGATCGGCATCATGGCCGACAGGCGCACCAGCATTTCCTTTGCCGCCTTGTTGGTGAAGGTCACGGAGAGCAGTCCGTTGGGACTGATGTTGCCGGTCTGGATCAACCAGGCGATACGCGTCGTGAGCACCCGCGTTTTGCCTGAGCCGGCGCCAGCCAGAATCAGCGCGCACTGGTTCGGCAGCGTTACAGCGGCCAGTTGTTCGGGATTGAGATTTTCGAGAAGGGAGGACATTGCGGGTCGCAGTAAAGTCTGCGCGCATTCTACCGCAGGGCATTCGGGCGTCCTGCGCTTTCGCAAGCCGGATGACCCGTGCAACAGCACGCTGCAATATCGAGGCCCGGCAACAACATAGGCTGGAAAGCCACGCCAGTATTGGCTTTCCCGCCGATATGCTTTTGGGGGTCGTCGTGGCGGGATGCCACTTCACACATTAATTTACAGACCGGCGTCCGCGTCTGGACTGCACAAGCCCCTGCGTTGGGCCGCGCTTACATCGACACCCTGGGATCGCTGATGCCCAGCTTGCCCTTGAGACTGGCGGCGAGCGCCGCTGCTTCGGTTTTGGAAGCGAGGTTGGCAACCCGAATATTGTAGGACCGCTTTTCCCCTTCAATGCGGGGCTGGATCTGGGCTGGATAACCGGCATTGCGAAGGTCATCGTAAACTTTGAGCGCGTCGGCCTGCGTGTCCACGCTCGCAAGGACTACTTTCCACTTGCCGCCACGGCGTACGGCACCCGCCCCGGGCATCACCTCGGTTTCAGCGGCCCATTGTTCGAGTTGCTTCGGATCCACTGCAGCAACAGGCAAAGACCGGCCGTTGTCACGAATGTAAAACTGCAAAGCTTGATCCAGGATGATCGCCTGTTCGCCGGGCGGAGTGACGTCAATCTTGCCTTCGATGAGACAGACGATTTGTTTGTTCGTGTCGGACTTACCCCAGAGGTCGGTACCGCGCACGCCTATGGTCACCGTCGCGACCGAGACATTGACGAGGCGCTTGCCGCGCACCCTGGTGAACACATCGGTCGTGAAACGAAAAGCCCCTTCCCCGACCGACAACGCCGCGGTGAACACGCCGTCGGTTTGCTGCTTCATGTCGTTCAGCAGGAATTTGGCATTTTCGCCCAGCTTGACCGAACTGCCATCGGCAGTCCGCAGCAGAAGACGCGAGTTCACCCCGGTAAGCAGCCGGTCGCCATTGCGCAATTCCATCCCCGGCGCGGCGGGCAGACGCGCGCTGTCGCGCTCCACCCAGGCGGGCATTTGCACCGCCTCGACGGTGGCGTTGGGTGCCGCATAGCCAAGCTGGGCTGCGGCCAGGGTCACGCCGGCGAATATCCGCTTCAACATCAAAATCCGTGAAATTTGCGTCATGGTTCTGTACCTCCCGCGGGTTGGTGTTCCGATGCCGTGTTATACGGCCTTGCCGGGCGGCCAGGTTCAGGTTTACGCCCCTCGCAGGCTATAATTGCGAGCTTCAATTTACGCTGCTAAAACAACAATGCAACCCCAGTATAGCCCCACCGATATTGAGCGCGATGCCCAGCGGCACTGGCGCGACACCGACGCTTACCGCGCGGTCGAGCACGCCAGGGACAAATCGGGAAAGGAAAAGCCCAAGTACTACGCCTGCTCCATGCTGCCCTACCCTTCGGGCAAGCTTCACATGGGCCATGTGCGCAATTACACCATCAACGATGTCATGTACCGCTATCTGCGCATGAACGGGTACAACGTCTTGCAGCCGATGGGCTGGGATGCATTCGGGCTGCCGGCCGAGAACGCGGCCATGGCGAACAAGGTTGCACCAGCGAAGTGGACCTACGACAACATCGCGTACATGAAGAAGCAGATGCAGTCGATGGGCCTCGCCATCGACTGGTCGCGCGAAATGGCCGCATGCGATCCGAACTACTACAAATGGAACCAGTGGCTGTTCCTGAAGATGCTTGAGAAGGGCGTCGCCTACCGCAAGACCCAGGTGGTGAACTGGGATCCGGTCGATCAGACGGTTCTCGCCAATGAACAAGTCATAGACGGTCGCGGTTGGCGTACCGGCGCCCCGGTGGAAAAGCGGGAAATTCCCGGCTATTACCTCGCCATCACCAAATACGCCGACGAGCTGCTCGAGTCGGTCGCCAACAAGCTGCCGGGCTGGCCCGAGCGCGTACGCCTGATGCAGGAAAACTGGATCGGCAAGAGCGAGGGCGTGCGGTTTGCGTTTCCCCACCAGATCGCGGGCGAGGACGGCAAACTGATACAGGACGGGCGGATGTACGTGTTCACCACCCGCGCCGACACCATCATGGGCGTGACCTTTTGCGCCGTCGCCCCCGAACATCCGATCGCCGAACATGCAGCCGCGAGCAATGCAACGCTGGCCGCGTTTATCGAAGAGTGCAAAAAGGGCGGCACCACCGAGGCGGAACTCGCCCTGCGCGAAAAGGCCGGCATGCCAACCGGGCTGTTCGTGACCCATCCCCTCACCAATGAGAACGTCGAGGTCTGGGTCGGCAACTACGTGCTGATGAGCTATGGAGACGGCGCGGTGATGGGCGTGCCGGCGCATGATGAGCGTGATTTTGCCTTCGCGAAAAAATACGGCCTGCCGATCCAGCAGGTGGTCGCCCTCGAGGGAAAAACCTTCTCCACATCCTCCTGGGACGAGTGGTACGCGAACAAACAGGTCGGCAAGTGCGTTAATAGCGGCAGTTACAATGGCCTCGACTTTAAGGCCGCTGTCAGCGCAATCGCAGCCGCGCTCAGCGCAAAAGGACTGGGCGAAAAACGCACCACGTATCGCCTGCGCGACTGGGGCATTTCGCGCCAGCGCTACTGGGGTACACCCATCCCGATTATTCATTGCCCGGATTGTGGCCCGGTGCCAGTGCCTGAAAAGGACCTTCCGGTTGTGCTGCCTGAAGACCTCATACCCGACGGTTCGGGAAATCCCCTCGCCAAAGACGAACGCTTCCTCGCCTGCAACTGTCCCACGTGCGGCAAGCCGGCCCGGCGTGAAACAGACACCATGGACACGTTTGTCGATTCGTCCTGGTATTTCATGCGCTACTGCTCGCCGGACAGCGCCAACGCGATGACCGACAGCCGCACCGATTACTGGATGCCCATGGACCAGTACATCGGCGGCATCGAACACGCCGTGCTGCACCTTTTGTACGCGCGCTTCTGGACCAAGGTCATGCGGGACATGGGCCTGGTGAAATTCGACGAGCCCTTCACCAAGTTGCTCACGCAGGGCATGGTGCTGAACCACATCTTCTCGCGCAAGAGCGACAAGGGTGGCATCACGTATTTTGCGCCTGAGGAAGTAAAGCTTGCACATGACGAAGCGGGCAAGGTCACCGGAGCGATGCTCATGAGCGACGGTTCGCCCGTGGACTACGGTGGTGTCGGCACCATGTCCAAATCAAAACGCAACGGTATCGACCCACAGGAACTCATAGACAAGATGGGGGCAGATACAGCGCGCCTGTTCGTCATGTTCACAAGCCCCCCCGAGCAGACACTGGAGTGGTCGGACTCCGGCGTCGACGGCGCCTATCGGTTCCTGAAACGGGTTTGGGCGTTTGCGCAAAAGCAACACGCAACTGTCACGGCCGATCCTGCCAATGGCACCGCACTTACCGATGCACACAAAGTATTGCGCCGCGAGATTCACCTGGGACTGCGCCAGGCCGATTTCGACCTCAAACGCATCCAATACAACACCGTGGTCTCGGCGACCATGAAAATGCTCAATGCGCTTGAGTCTGCGAAGCTACCAGAAGGCGGGGCCACGACAGCGGTGTTGCGGGAGTGCCTTTCCATTCTCGTGCGCGTGCTCTATCCGGTTGTCCCCCATATCGCGCATGCACTCTGGACGGAGCTGGGCTTTGCGGCGAAAGAGGGGGAGATTCTGGACGCCCCGTGGCCGCAGGTGGACGAGTCCGCATTGGCACAGGATGAAATTGAGTTAGTGCTGCAGATCAACGGCAAATTGCGCGGCCATTTGCGCGCGCCCCACAACGCCGACAATGCCGCGCTCGAGCAGCTTGCGCTGAAGCATGAAGTCGTGCTCAAACACACCAACGGCCAGGCACCAAAGAAGGTCGTGGTTGTGCCCGGCCGGCTAGTCAACGTGGTAGTGTAGAAAGGGTTAGCGAATGACGCGCGAGGACGATGGCATGACTACTCTCCTGGATCCAGGTTCATCAGTTACTGCGCCCGTACGGGCCCTGACTCGTACGAAAGCCCTCTTCACGATCGCCCTTTGCATCGCGCTTGGCGCCTGCGGATTTCAGTTACGGGGGCAGGCCACCCTCCCGTTTGACACCTTGTACGTTACACCGCATCCCATGGCGATCGCGCTAAAGCGAAACATCGTTTCTGGAACAAACACGCGGCTGGTCGAAGATATCAAGCAGGCCCAGGCGATCTTGACTGTTCAGGCCGACGCCCAAGAAAAGTCGATCCTGAGTCTGGATTCGGGTGGTCGAGTGCGCGAATACCAATTGCGGTATCGCTATCGTTTTCGCGTTGCGGACGCAAAGGGAATGGATTTTCTACCCTCAAATGAGATTCTGCTGACGCGCGACATCACCTTTAACGACTCACAGGTGCTGGCAAAAGAAAACGAAGAAGCATTGCTGTACCGCGACATGCAAACCGACATGGTGCAGCAAGTGTTGCGTCGGATCGCCGCCGCGAAGCCGCCGGTCGCAGCAAAGGAATAATGCTGCTCCGGTCCGAGCAGCTTGCGCAGCATCTTTC
Source organism: uncultured Pseudomonadota bacterium (assembly GCA_903895005.1). Next base: position 19,841 of record CAITSH010000490.1, on the reverse strand, counting down.
GCGCGCGCTCTCATCGCTCTACGTTGTACAGGGGGACGAGCCCCTGTTAGCCCTGGAGGCGGCCGATGCCATCCGCGCCAAGGCCAGAAGTCAAGGACACAGCGAGCGCGAAGTGCTTTCTGTTGAACGCTATTTTGACTGGAGTCAGTTGGCTGCGGCGGGTGCCAGCATGTCGTTGTTCGCCGAAAAGCGCTTGATTGAATTGCGCATCCCGACGGGCAAACCCGGCACAGAGGGCGCCAAGGCGCTCGAGAGCTACTGCGCGAACCTCGCGCCGGACACAGTAACCCTGGTGCTCCTGCCCAGCCTGGATAAAAAATCACAGGATACAGCGTGGTACCACGCGCTCACCGCCACAGCGGTCGTCGTTACCATTGCCACGATAGAACGCGCCCGGTTACCCGACTGGATTTCGGCAAGGCTGGCCGCACAAAAACAAAAAGCCGCACGCGAAAGCCTCGAGTTCATCGCAGATTGCGTTGAAGGCAATTTGCTTGCGGCCCATCAGGAAATCCAGAAACTCGGCTTGTTGCATCCGGCCGGAGAAATCTCCGACGAGGCGATTCGCGCCGCCGTATTGAACGTTGCGCGCTATGACGTCGCCGACTTGTCTGCCGCCTTACTCGCCGGGGACACCGCGCGGCTGGCGCGCATTCTTGAGGGGTTGGAGGGGGAAGGCGAAGCCCTGCCCAGGGTGCTGTGGGTACTCGCCGAGGAAATTCGAGCACTCGCCCGGATCCAAACCGGCCTTTCCGGGGGGCAGGCACTGCAGGATTTATTGAATACAGCGCGGGTCTGGCGGGAACCGCGTAAAACACTGATTTCCCGAGCCGCGCGCACAGTGCCGCCGGCGGCCGTGCGCAACGCCTTGCGCCACGCCGCCCGTATCGACCGCATGGCAAAAGGCGTCGGGGACGGCGACCCCTGGAATGAATTGCTGCAATTGGGCATGCGATTCGCCCGTTGAACCATTGCGGACTTTTGTCGTGAGTTCGCTACAGATTCGCCTATGGCGCCATAAAGCGTAAAATCGGAATGCGATGAATGCCCCGAACGAAATAACAAGCTACATGCATGGCTTGGGCCGCGAAGCACGCGCGGCAGCCCGTGTGTTGGCACGCGCCGATGAAGCGACCAAGAATCAGGCGCTTGCAGCAATGGCAGCGGCCATCCGCAGGGATTCCAAAAAACTTATCGCTGCGAACCTGCTGGATATTGCTTCTGCCGGAGCGGCCGGCAGAGACAACGCGTTTATTGACCGCCTGACCCTGACGCCTGCATCGGTCGAATCCATGGCCCTGGGTATTGAGCAAGTCGCCTCCCTCGCTGATCCGATTGGTGCGATCGGGGAGCGGCGCATTCAGCCCTCGGGCATTGAAGTGGCCCGCATGCGCGTGCCGCTCGGTGTCATCGGCATCATTTACGAGTCACGCCCGAACGTCACTGCGGATGCGGCGGCGCTTTGCCTAAAATCGGGAAACGCCTGCATTCTCCGGGGCGGCTCAGAATCAGTGCGCTCAAACCTCGCCATTGCTGCTTGCGTCCATGAAGGCCTTAAAACAGCGGGACTGCCTGCCGCCGCCGTTCAGGTGGTGGATACCCCGAACAGGGAAGCGGTCAGCGCGCTGCTGAACATGCCCGAATACGTCGATATCATTGTGCCGCGCGGCGGGAAAAGCCTGATCGCCCGCATCATGGCCGAGTCGCGTATTCCGATGATCAAGCACCTCGACGGGGTTTGCCATGTCTATATCGACGAGGCGGCTGATCCTGACAAGGCAATACGCATAGCAGACAACGCCAAAACTCAGCGCTACGGCACCTGCAACACCATGGAAACGCTTTTGGTACATGAAAAAATTGCGCCAAAGGTGCTCCCGGCGCTGGCCAAAATTTACGCCGATAAGAGGGTCGAGCTGCGCGGAGATGCGGGTGCTCGGCAACTTGTCACCGGAATGGCTGCGGCCTCGGAAGAAGATTGGTACGCGGAATACCTCGCCCCGGTTCTCGCCGTTCGGCTGGTAAAAGACATTGATGCGGCCATGGACCATATCGCCCTTTATGGATCTCAGCACACCGATGCGATCATTACCGAAGACCCGATTCGGGCGCAGCGGTTTTTGCGAGAGGTGGATTCCAGTTCGGTCATGGTGAATGCATCGACGCGCTTTGCAGATGGTTTTGAGTATGGCCTCGGCGCGGAAATCGGAATCTCAACCGACAAACTTCACGCACGTGGGCCTGTGGGCTTGGAAGGACTCACTTCGCTGAAGTATGTTGTGTTTGGCCACGGTGAAGTCCGGACCTAGCCCGTGCCAAATCCGGTTTGGTACTTTGACTTCGTTTCGCCTTATGCCTATCTCCAGTTTTCGACTTTTCCAGCCATTTTTGAGGACACTGAGGTCACGCTAAAGCCGGTGGTGTTTTCGGGTCTGTTAGCACATTGGGGCCACAAAGGACCTGCTGAAATACCCAGTAAGCGCATACACACCTATCGAGCCTTGGTGTGGCAATCGCGACAACTCGGAATTCCATTTTCAATGCCGCCGGCGCATCCGTTTAATCCGGTTCCAGCCTTGCGACTCGCGTTGGCCCTTGGCTGTACCGCAAATGTCGTGCGCGAGATCTTCGATTTCATCTGGAAAGATGGACACTCAGTTGACGCAGACTGGGCGTTGCTCTGCACGAGATTAGGGGTCCAGAATGCGGAGTCTCTGATTTCGGATCCCGTGATCAAAAGTGATTTGCGCCGCAATGGTGAGGAGGCGCTCACTGTCGGGGTTTTCGGCGTGCCTAGCTTTGTAGTAGACGGGCAGATCTTCTGGGGAATGGATAACACCGCCAGATACATGGACTACAGGGAAAACCCGGCACTTTTCTCCGATGCGGAAATGCAACGGGTCAGCGCCCTGCCCGCAACCGCACAAAGACGATTTTAGCCCGAAGTTTGTCTTGGCCGCACCCAACAGCTTCCAAGCCACTCATTCTGAATATATTGGATCACTTCATGCTGCAAACGCGTGCCTGAACCGACCGAACTTGGCGAGTCCCCACCAAGCACCAAATCGCATCGCGCTCAGTCAACTTTTACGCCAAGCTCCCGAATCAACTTGCCCCACCGCGCGATGTCGGTACGAATCAGCGGCTGAACGTCGTCAAGCGGAATGCTCAAGGGATCGAAGCTCTGGGTTATCAGGCGGTCCCGTATTTCGGGGCGCGCAACGGCCCGATCAATCTCGCGGTTAATTCGCTGGATAACATCTCGAGGTGTAGCGCTCGGTACGAGGATGACATACCACTGGTCAACGTCAAAACCGGGCACGCTCTCATTGATAGTGGGAACATCGGGGGCACCCGCGGTGCGCTTTTTGGAACCAACGCCGATTGCGCGCATGCGTCCGGCCTTGTGATGCGGAACGGAGTTGGGAACGGTATTGAACAGCGCATCCAGTCGTCCGGCGAGTCCATCCTGAAGCGCCGGTGCACAGCCCTTATAGGGAACATGCACCATCTCGACTCCGGCCATCCGTTTAAAGAGCTCCCCACCGAGGTGCTGCGGCGTGCCGTTTCCGCAGGAGGCGTACGTTAGCTGCCCGGGCTTTGATTTGGCCAGCGCAACGAGCTCATTCACATTTTTTACCGGCGACGTCGCGGGTACCACCAGCATGATCGGTGTGGACGCAATCGTGGCAACACCCGTCAGGTCTTTTTCCGAGTCAAAAGGCATGTTCGGAAACAGTCCGGCGTTCATTGCATACGTGCTGTTTACAATCAGCCAGGTGTAGCCGTCAGCCGGTGCTTTGGCGACGATTTCTGCGCCGATATTCCCGCTTGCGCCTGGCCGGTTGTCGACCACGACCTGTTGACCCATCGCCTCGGAAAGGGGTACTGAAAGAAGGCGCGCGATGGCGTCGGTGCCCCCGCCAGGGGGAAACGTCACAACCAAACGGATGGGCTTGGACGGGAACGACTGCGCAAACAAGGGTATTGCGACCAGACTAGCCGCAATAAAAGCCGCTAAACGTGCATGTTTCAGATTGATCACTGTGAGCCCCTATTCGGATATTAGGATTACGTTGTCGTTGCGCGCGAAATTTGCAGCTCCGTTTCCAACAGCGCAAACAACGCGTCGAGCGATGCAACGCTATAAAACCGCCGCGTCGCACCGGGCCGGATTGCGCCCTTAGCGCTCGCGCCTGCAAACCATGTGAGTAATGGATCCCAAAACCCATGGTCGTCACAAAGAATGATAGCTTTGTCTTGGAGGCAAAGATCGTTCCAGGTGATCATCTCAAACAACTCATCAAGCGTCCCCACGCCGCCGGGAAGCGCGACAAACGCATCAGATTCGTCTGCCATGCGTTTTTTACGTTCTGATAGCGATTCAACGATTTCTATCTCGCCTTTGACAGCACCGGCGTCCTGCTCGCGCTTCATCAAAGATGCCGGTATAAAGCCGCGCACTTGTCCCCCCGCGGCGTACGCCGCTCGTGAGGCCTCCCCCATGAGTCCACGGGAACCCCCGCCATAAATGAGACGGAAGTTTTCGGTCGCACAACGCTCACCAAACTGCCGCGCGAGTTTCTTTGTGGCTTCGGGAAGCGCATCCGAAGCCGCGCAGAAGAGTCCGATACTTGCCCGGACTGTCATACGCCGATAGCGACGTCCAGTCCGATATCCACAGCCGGAGCCGATTGCGTGATCCGGCCGACGGAAACAAAATCGACACCGGTTTCAGCGATACCTTGGATCGTATCCAGACGCACCCCACCAGACGCCTCAAGCGGAACGCGGCCGCCGGTAATTTTTACCGCCTCGCGCAACTGCTCGAGTGTCATGTTATCGAGCAGCAGGCAATCGGCACCGGCAGCCAGTGCTTCACGTACTTGGTCGATCGTGTCGCATTCGACCTCGATCTTCGTGAGGGTCGGCGTCCCGGCGCGCGCACGCGCAACCGCAGCCTGAATCCCGCCACAAACCGCAATATGGTTGTCTTTGATCAGCACGCCGTCATCCAGACGCAGACGGTGGTTTCGCGCACCGCCAACCTGGGCGGCATGCTTGGCCAGGGCGCGAAGGCCCGGAATGGTTTTCCGGGTGTCGATCAACACCGCTTTGGTACCTTTGACTTTTTCGGCGTATTGCGCGGTGAGCGTGGCAATTCCCGACAGGTGTTGCAGCATGTTAAGCGCAGTGCGCTCTGCTGTAAGAAGGCCTCGTGCCGGACCTGAAATGAGTGCCAGCACAGCCCCGGCGCCGACTTTATCGCCGTCCAAAACTTTACTTTCATAATGGCAGTCTGGTACGCGGCGACGGAAAATCTGACCGGCAATATCAATTCCGGCGATGACCATTTCCTGCCGCGCATTAATAGCCAACCTGGCTGTCGCGCCGAAGGGAATAACCAATTCGCTCGTGAGGTCGACAAAACCAATGTCTTCCGCCAAGGCGCGGTCGATGATGCTTTCTACGATCAGGGGATCAATCATGTGTAAAAAACTCCGGCTCAGAAAATTTTTGTTAGTAAATACTTAATAACAAGCCGCGTCAAGAGTTCAGGGACAGGCTTTGCCCCGCAGGAGTAGGGGAGAGGGGGGGTAGAGAATGCGACTGGCGCTTCGCGGAAAAAATTTCTTGACCCATGGAGTGCTACGCAATTTACAACCGAGCGCTGGCTAACGACGGACTTTGGAAAGAACCGTTTCAAGATGCTCGGCATTGGCGTAATGAATGACAAGCGTGCCCGCGCCCTTTTTGCCGGCCTTGATATTCACAGTTGTTCCCAACGCCTCGGAAAGTTCCTCTTCGAGACGCTGGACATCACGATTTCCTCGCGCGGCCGGCGGCGACATCTTGAGCTTCTTCGGGTGAAGGAGGTTGTAGACCAACTGTTCAGTCTCGCGCACGGACAACCCTTCGTCCGCAACTTTTCGGGCGGTGCTCTCTTGCCGCGCCACATCCAGAGAAAGAAGGGCACGAGCATGGCCCATGTCGAGCTTGCCATCGAAAATCAAGCGCTGAACCGGCTCCGTAAGTTGCAGCAAGCGGAGTAAATTCGTTGTTGCTGTCCTGGACCGGCCGAGGGCATCCGCGGCCTCCTGGTGCGTAAGCTTGAATTCATTCACCAGGCGATAGATGCCCGTCGCCTCTTCCAGGGGATTGAGGTCTTCGCGTTGGATATTTTCGATCAGCGCCATGGCAAGCGCAGCCTTGTCCGGAACCTCCCGCACGAGGACAGGTACATCGGAGAGACCGGCAATTTTTGCTGCACGCCAACGCCGTTCACCGGCGATTATTTCGTATCGTTTCTTATTGCCATCGCTTGAGACCGGCCGTACGAGAATCGGCTGCATCAATCCTTGTTCCTTGATTGACGCGGCAAGTTCTGCAAGCGAGGCATCATCCATGCGCGTGCGCGGCTGATATTTTCCTGGGCGAAGCTGATCGAGCTTCACCGTGGATTGTGATTCCGGCAAACGCGGGCTGTCATCGTCTTTTTCCAGCAACGCATTCAACCCGCGGCCAAGTCCCTTTGATTTCATTGTTCGTCCAGGTTATTCAGTCAGTCGCGGTAAGGGGTGCTGTATTGGCACCCTGTCTCACCAGAATTTCCGAAACCAGTGCGATATAGGCTTGGGAGCCTTTGCACGCACGGTCGAAATTTATCGCCGGCGTACCGTAGCTTGGCGCTTCAGCGAGCCGGACGTTGCGTGGAATAATGGTCGCGTAGACCTTTTCTCCAAAATGCTCTTTTAACTGGTCGGAGACCTGTACGGCGAGTGTGTTTCTCGGGTCAAACATGGTCCGTAATAGACCCTCGATTTCAAGACTCGGATTCAAGTGGGCCCGCACTTTTTTGATCGTATTCACCAAGTCGGACAGTCCCTCAAGGGCGTAGTACTCACACTGCATCGGTATCATTACCGAATGCGCTGCAACTAATCCGTTGAGGGTGAGCAAGCTCAAAGCCGGCGGACAATCTATCAGAATAAAATCGTACTGGTTTAGCACCGTAATTAGCGCAGATTTGAGACGAGTCTCACGTTGGTCTAGTTCGACCATCTCGACTTCGGCTCCGGCCAAATCCCGATTGGCGGGCAGGACATCGTAACCACCGATTGATGATCGTTGCCTCACGGATTCAACAGTGGAGAGTCCAAGCAAGACATGATATACGGTGGCAGTAAGCGTTCGCTTATCAACACCGCTCCCCATGGTCGCATTCGCCTGCGGGTCAAGATCGACGAGTAGAACGCGTTTCCCCGATTCGGCCAGACCGGCGGCTATGTTGACGGTTGTCGTGGTTTTGCCCACGCCACCTTTTTGGTTGGTCACCGCCAGTATCATTGTCATGCGCTGGCTTCAATCAAAACCAAATGGCGCACGACGTCCAACCCCGGAATCGTTAAAGCCCGGACCTCCCGCGCACGCCATCCAGCAGGGAGCTTTTCGATTTCTTCGTACGGATGTAAGCCTTTCATTGCAGCAAAGTAACCGCCTGGTGCCAGTAGATGCTTCGCAAGATTTACAAACTCGGCAAGTTCAGCGAATGCACGGGAGACAATGCAATCAAATTTTTGCACGGGTTGCCATGATTCCACGCGCTCAGAGGCGACTGACACATTAGTAAGCGCCAACTCTGCAGACGCTTGGCGCAAAAACGCCGTTTTTTTGTGGTTGCTATCCAAGAGCGTTATTTGGAGTTGTGGTCTGGCGAGGGCAAGTGGAATACCTGGTAATCCAGCGCCGCTTCCCACATCCAAGACGCGAACACCGTGGACGAACGGAACAATGACCAAACTGTCGAGCAAGTGGTTACTTACCATTTGGTCCTTATCACGTATGGCCGTAAGGTTGTACACGCGATTCCACTTTTCGAGTAAATCCAAATATTGGATCAGGCGCGCTTGCGTATCGTCACCGAGCGGAAGATCAAGCGCTGACAAGCCTTCGGCGAGTGTCGTCTGTAATGTTGGCACCGCGTTCCCAGGGATACTCATGCTGCCGATTGCTCCTGCTTTGGCTTAAGGCCCCGTTTGATGTGAACTAGCAACAGCGAAATCGCCGCCGGGGTAATTCCCTGAATTCGAGATGCTTGACCGAGGGTTTCAGGCTTGTACTTATTGAGTTTTTGTTGCACCTCGACCGATAAGCCATGCACTTCTCGGTAGTCTAAGTTATGTGGCAAACGCGTCATTTCATGATGCTCTTGGCGACTGACCTCGTCCTGCTGCCGGTCAATATAGCCCTGATACTTAGTCTGGATCTCGACCTGCTGGGCTACATCCCACTCCGACACCCCTGAAGGCAACCCGGCGAGAGTCATTAATTCCCGATATGAAACGCAGGGCCGCCGCAGCAAATCTGCGAGCGAATACTCGCGCTCAATGCCTTTTCCTAGAATTCGCTCCGCGTCCCCAATGGGGAGCGTCTTGGGATTCACCCAAGTGGATTTCAACCGCTCGAGTTCAAGCGCGATGGCATCGCGCTTGCGTTCGAATGTTTCCCATCGAACCTGGTCTATGAGACCAAGGTTATAGCCGGCTTCGGTCAATCGAAGATCGGCATTATCTTCACGCAACATCAGCCGGTATTCCGCCCTGCTGGTAAACATCCGGTATGGCTCCGCAACGCCACGCGTAACCAAGTCATCGACCATTACACCAATGTAGGCTTCATCCCTGCGGGGCGACCACGCGTCTTTATCTCGCGCCAAGAGCGCTGCATTGATGCCTGCAAGCAAGCCCTGTGCGGCCGCCTCTTCGTAGCCGGTCGTCCCATTGATTTGTCCAGCGAAAAACAGCCCTCTAATAGCCTTGGTTTCTAGCGATGACTTTAGTGCCCGCGGATCAAAATAGTCATATTCGATAGCGTATCCGGGACGCACGATATGTGCGTTTTCCATCCCGCGGATGCTTCTGACCAATTCAAGTTGTACATCAAACGGCAGACTGGTAGAGATCCCGTTCGGATAAATCTCATGGGTTCCAAGGCCTTCGGGCTCGAGAAAAATCTGATGGCTCGATTTTCCAGAAAACCGATGGATTTTGTCTTCGATAGAAGGACAATATCGCGGACCGACCCCCTCGATTACGCCCGTGTACATGGGTGAGCGGTCAAGCCCACCACGAATAATCTCGTGGGTACGCTCATTGGTTTGGGTGATCCAGCACGGGAGTTGTGCCGGATGCATGCTGCGGCTCCCGACAAATGAAAAGACCGGCTCAGGCGAGTCTCCCGGCTGTTGTTCCATCACTGAAAAATCGACAGAACGACCATCAATTCGCGGCGGCGTACCCGTTTTTAATCGGCCGACCGGAAGTTTTAGCTCGCGCAGGCGTGCGGCAAGGCTGGTTGCGGGCGGGTCCCCCGCCCTTCCCGCTTCGTAATTGGAAAGACCGACGTGGATCAATCCTGCTAGAAACGTCCCAGCAGTGAGCACAACAGTACGTCCGGAAAAACGAATCCCGAGTTGCGTCATGACTCCGGTGACTTGATCTCCGTCCAGAATCAAATCATCCACGGCCTGCTGAAATAAGGTCAGATTGACCTGATTCTCGAGTCGTGCGCGAATCGCCTTTCTGTATAGGACGCGATCGGCTTGGGCGCGCGTAGCACGAACGGCAGGTCCTTTACTTGAATTGAGCGTGCGAAACTGGATTCCGGCTTCGTCTGTCGCAATTGCCATCGCGCCGCCCAAAGCATCCACCTCTCGAACCAGATGTCCCTTTCCAATTCCACCAATCGACGGATTGCAGGACATTTGTCCCAGGGTATCCAGGTTGTGCGTCAGCAGCAGGGTTTTACATCCGGAGCGTGCGGCGGCGAGCGCAGCCTCGGTTCCGGCATGGCCACCACCAATTACGATGACATCAAATTGCGTTTGAAATTGCATCGAGCTTGAGCATTGCAAGTCACTGGAAGGAGGCGAATTCTAGCCCCTTTCGCGGTAGCAAACCAATGTTTCACGTGGAACAGTTTGTCATCGGATTTTCCCGCTTGTTTCACGTGAAACAAGCGGGAAACCAGGCAATGTGCCCTTTAACATGCCGACAAGAGATCACTCAGCCTTAGGGTACCGAAAAGAGTCGGTAGTACGTCGTTAAACACAATGATCCGCCCAAGAGGGCCAAAATTCGACACAAACTCGCCTAGGAGAATGCAGGATTGGAAAAATTTCCTAACGGATCTCAAATATCGATCACGATTAGGCTGATATACGGACAGCCCCAAAATATGACGAATGCATAATTTATATGCGGGGAACTTTCATCCATCAATATCAATTGCATTATGTTCACGATCATCAAATTGATTAACGAAAAAAAACCGCCCGAAGGCGGTTATTGACCCGCGGAGCCGGTTCAACTCCCGAGGCGCATTCCTAGTAACTCGCGGCTTAACGCCAACTCTCGCGGTAGACGATCCTTGACCTTAGCAAACAGCTCATCGTGCAAACCAAGTTCCTTGGCCCAATCAGCCGCATCAATATCTGTAACCGTGGCATATTTATCCGGGCCAAAATCGAGGCCCTGCCAAGACAGATCGCCGAAATCAGGAACCCATCCGATCGCCGTCTCCCGCGCATGCGCCTGACCTTGGCAACGCTCGACTACCCAGCGCAATACCCGCATGTTTTCGCCAAAACCCGGCCAGACAAACTTGCCACTCGCATCCTTACGGAACCAATTAACCTGAAAGATATGCGGCGCGTGCTTTACAGTCTTACCCATCTTTAGCCAATGTTTGAAGTAATCGCCAATGTTGTAACCGCAGAACGCAATCATGGCAAACGGATCCCGACGAACCACACCAACCTGTCCAACGATCGCCGCCGTGGTCTCCGAGCCCATGGTCGCCGCTTTGTAAACTCCGTCCTCCCAATTAAACGCCTCAACGACTAGCGGCGCAGTATTAGTACGGCGACCACCAAACAGGAACGCTGCAATCGGGACGCCATTTGGGTCATCCCACAACGGATCAAGCGACGGGCATCGCGTAGAGGCGACGGTAAAGCGGGCATTTGCGTGAGCAGCAACACGACCACAACCCGGAGTCCACGCCTGGCCGGTCCAGTCAGTGAGATTGGCCGGCGGGACCTCAGTCATCCCTTCCCACCAAACATCACCGTCAGGGGTTTCCGCGACATTCGTAAAAATCGTATTCCCTTTGATGGCCTCCATACAATTGGGATTGGATTGCATGCTGGTCCCTGGCGCTACCCCAAAGTAACCTGCTTCCGGATTGATGGCATAAAAGTGACCATCATCGCCAGGCTTAATCCAGGCGATATCTTCACCGACCGTTTCAACCTTCCAACCCTCGAAACCCTTTGGCGGAACCAACATGGCAAGATTTGTTTTTCCACAGGCGCTGGGAAACGCGGCCGCCAGGTACGCCTTTTTCCCCTTCGGGCTAGTGATCCCAAGAATCAACATATGCTCGGCCAACCACCCCTCATCCCGAGCCATGATCGAAGCAATTCTCAAAGCAAGGCATTTCTTGCCGAGAAGTGCGTTACCGCCATATCCGGACCCGTAAGACCAAATTTCGCGGGTCTCAGGGAAATGGACGATCCATTTCTCGTCCTTGTTTGATGGCCAGCGAACATCAGCCTGCCCCGGATTCAACGGCATGCCGACAGAATGGACGCAGGGCACAAAATAGCCATCGTCTCCAAGAATGTCGTAAACTGCTTTCCCCATCCGCGTCATGATCTTCATGCTTACGACAACGTATGGCGAGTCCGTCAGCTCTACACCAATGTGCGCGATATGCGAACCAAGCGGACCCATCGAAAACGGGATCACATAGAGCGTGCGCCCGCGCATGCAACCATCAAACAAACGATCCATCGTACTGCGCATCTCAGCTGGCGCGATCCAGTTGTTAGTAGGCCCCGCGTCATCCTGATTTTCACAGCTGATGAACGTGCGCTCCTCGACACGCGCAACATCGGCAGGATCTGAGAGGGCAAGATAACTATTGGGGCGCAACTTAGGGTTCAGTCGTTTCATCATCCCGGTCTCGACCATCTCTCCGCATAGCCGGTCATATTCTGCCTCACTACCATCGCACCACATGATGCGTTCCGGTTTCGTCAACGCCGCAATTTTTGCGACCCATTCTTTCAGCTTTTGGTGACGAACATAGGCCGGCGCTGCCGGATCAATGGCATGTGGAATACGTGGTTGATTCATGGATCCTCGCTGTTAGGGGATTTGCGGGCGAACTGCGATTTACCCGGGTAGGCACAGGGCCGTATTAGTTTTCTTACCGATATTTTACGCCGAAGGCGGCGAGGCGGAAATACGACATCACACTTGTCGCTAAGCCCATGAATTTAAATCTCTATCAAACCCCCAGGCGACAAGCTAGCGCACGCGCGAGGCGAAACAGTGGTCCCGTGGTCGTCACAAGAATGATAACCCTCGTGACTTGAGCCGCCGTAACCAAAGGCACACCCAACTGCAATACCTTTGCGGTGATACACATCTCAGCCACCCCACCTGGCGCCGTCGCAAGAATCATCGTCGGCAGGGAAAGCGCCCCCAAGCTTGCAAGTGCCGCGCCGAAAAGCGCTGACAAAAAGATCGCCCCCAGAATGCTTACGCTAACAATGAAAACAAAATGTGGCGCGCGCTTCAAAAATTTCTCGTCAAACCGCGAACCCAGCGAGCAACCAATTAATAGTTGAGCAACATTACTTAATACACTTGGCATGGACGACAAATGAATCTCAAGAACCGTGAGCGACGTCACAACCGCCAGTGCCCCGAGAAACCAGGGGTTTGGCATGCGTAATATTCGCATCGTCATACCGCCCAAAGCGCCGCACACGAGGAGTAACGACAACCCTTTGAAATCGACCGGATGAACGGAAGGGAGGTACGCATCGGACCCGTGTGTGCCCAACAAGGTCATCGCAATCGGCACTAGCACCACAACAAAAACGATTCGCAACGATTGCGCAATGGCAATGCGGTCCGTTTTAGCGCCATAGCGTTCGCCCAGATTGGACATTTCGGCCGCTCCACCAGGAACACTCGAAAAAAATGCCGTAGTGCGATCCACGCCTGCAAAACGCCAAAGAAAGAGGGCACCTCCGTAGGAGAGCAGCGTTGCAAAAACCGCTGCGGCGACAAGCAAAGGCCAATTTGCTAAGACTTCGCGAGCGACCAGCGGTGTGAAATAAAGACCTAGCGCGCTTGCAATGATGACTTGCCCCACTTCGCGGCCCCCTTTGGGCGCGGCAAGTTCAACACCTCGAAATTTGAATACCGCCATCGCAAACAGCGGCCCGATCATCCAAGGTAGCGGGGTGTGCATAACCTGGCAAAGAGCGCCGCCAAAACCACAGGCGAGCAATGCCTTTATCGTAGCTTCAAGCCTTTGATTCACGCCCAGGTGACGCACGAAACGACAAGGCAAGCTGCCGTTTGCGGACGCCGGAAAACCCCAGGTGATTTGAGTCTTGCAACCAATGCCTGCATCACTCCACTTTCACGTTGGCCTGTTGAACCACTTTCCGCCAACGTTCAATATCAGACCTGATCGTTGCCTGGAACTGCTCTGGTGTCCCGCCTGCAGGAGCCACACCATCTGACGCAAGTAGATCCGCGGTATCTTTCGACTTAAGCGCTTCGTTGGCTGCGAGATTTATTTTATCGACTATCGCCTTTGGAACACCTTTGGGCGCCACCAAGCCATGCCAAAGGATCACCTCGTAGCCGGGTAACCCCGCCTCGGACATCGTCGGGACCTCGGGTGCTGCCGGAATTCGTTTCGCTGTGGTCACAGCGAGCGCGCGCAAGCGGCCTGATTTTACATGCTGAAGCGACGTCGAAACGCTGCCAAAAATCAGTTGGACGTTACCTGCAATGGCATCATTTAGCGCGGGACCCGTGCCTTTGTAGGGAACATGAACCGCTTTTATCTTGGCCATATCAAGAAATAGTTCGGAGGCCAAATGCGTAATGCTGCCAGAACCGGCCGTGCCAAATGAAAATTTATCCGGCTGCTTTTTCGCCAACTCGATGAACTCCTTCAATGTCTTCGCCGGTACCGATGGATGCACGGCGACCAGGAACGGTCCTTGGGAGAGTTGGACGATGGGCGAAATATCATTCACCGAGTCCCATGACAATTTGTAGAGACTCGGATTTACCGTATAGCTTCCAGCGATGAGCAAAAGGGTATATCCGTCCGCGGGAGCACGTACGGCCTGCTCCGCACCGAGATTACCGCCAGCACCTGGTTTATTTTCGACGACAACCTGCTGCCCAAGACGCTCCGTCAGCTTCTGGGCAATCAATCGCCCGATCAGGTCACTGCCACCGCCCGGAGCAAACGGTACGATTAATCGGATCGGCTTCGTCGGGTACTGCTGGCTCTGTGCCGCACCAGGTAATACCGCGGCTAAAGCGAACAATACGGCAATCAATGTTTTTTTCACTTTTCACTCCTCCTTTATAACCTTGGCAGATAGCAGACCAGCCCCATTCAGCGGCGACCTTCTTCCAGTCTACTTGCCGATACAAAAACGGGCAAAAATTTCTCCGAGCAAATCATCGGCGGTGAACTCCCCCGTAATAGTCGCGAGCTGAGCATGCGCAAGTCGTAATTCCTCTGCGAACAACTCGGGCCGTGCAACGGCAACCTGTGCCGCGTCAAGGAAGTTACTCGCGGCGAGCAACGCCGAAATATGGCGCTCTCTAGCAAGAAACACATCATCCCCTGGCTCACTCCAACCAGCTGCGGATAGCAACGCGTCGCGCAAGCCTTGCATGCCGTCCTGGGACTTTGCCGAAAGCCAAACTTCCGTACGCTGCTCGAATTGGGCAACTTTGGCCGACAAGCCTTCGATATCTATTTTGTTAAATACAACAATACGCGCCACACCTGACCGGATAGTTGAAAGAATCGCACGCTCTTCATCTGTTAGCCCGATCCGCGAATCACACACCAACAATACAACGTCCGCTTCACCGATTTCGCGCCAACTTCGTGCCACACCAAATTTTTCCACCAGATCCTCGGTTTCTCGCAAGCCCGCGGTGTCAACAATCTCCAACGGAATACCGTCAAGGTTTATCGTTTCGCGAATGCTGTCACGCGTTGTTCCGGCAACCGGGGTAACAATTGCGATATCCGCGCCAGCAAGGCAATTGAGTAAACTGGATTTACCAACATTTGGTTTACCCGCCAGCACCACCTTGAGGCCCCGCCGCAAGACGCTGCCGAGGCGTGCTTTCCTAAGGGTGTCTGCGAGGGCAGATCGCAAAACTAGGAGTTGTAGCAACACGCGTTCGTTGTCTTGGTTGTCGATCTCCTCTTCGGGAAAATCCAGCATCGCCTCGACACCCATGCGCAAATCCACTATCGCGCTCGCCAAGTGCAGTATCTGGGCTGAAAACTCACCACTTAGAGAACGTCGTGCGCTGCGGACGGCCCGCTCCGAACCAGCATCAATAAGGTCTGCTACGGCCTCCGCCTGAGCGAGATCGATCTTGTCATTCAGAAATGCACGACGGGTAAACTCACCGGGTTCTGCCAGTCGGGCACCTAACTGCACGCATCGCCGCAGCAACATCCCAAGCACAACCGGTCCACCATGTCCCTGAAGCTCCAGAACGTCTTCACCTGTAAAAGACGCCGGGCCGGGAAAATACAAAGCGATTCCATCGTCGATTTGACTGGAGTCGGCGGCCAAAAACACCACGCGCATAGCATGACGTGGCACAGGAATAGCGTTGGTAAGCGATGTTAAAAACGGACCAAGGTTAGTCCCGGAAATTCGAACCACACCAATCCCGCCGCGCCCGGGAGCCGTCGCCACCGCCGCAATGGTGTCAGCGGGGGCGATCATGCGTTCTGTCCCTCAGCGCTTTGCAGCCGCTGGTTTTCTTGCACCTTCGACCATGCGAGTAATCTGCCATTGCTGAGCAATAGACAGGACGTTGTTAACCAACCAGTACAGAACCAAGCCCGCAGGGAAGAAGAAAAACATCACACCAAACACAAAAGGCATGATCATCATCACTTTCGCCTGAACGGGATCGGGCGGCGTCGGATTCATTTTGGTTTGGAACACCATCGACACCATCATTAGCGCGGGCAGAACATAGAACGGATCCTGCACTGAAAGGTCATGTATCCAGCCATAAAAAGGCGCCTGGCGAAGTTCAACGCTGGCAAGCAGGACCCAATATAAGGAAATGAAAACCGGGATCTGCACAACGATAGGCAAACATCCGCCGAGGGGATTGATCTTTTCCTGCTTGTACATTTCCATCATCGCTTGGTTCAGCTTCATCCGGTCGTCGCCGTATTGCTCCCGCAATTTTGCAAGGCGCGGCGCGACCAGCTTCATTTTCGCCATCGATCGATAACTGGCAGCTGAAAGCGGATAAAACAACAACTTCAGCCCGAGAGTCAGCAAGACAATCGCCACCCCCCAGTTTCCTACCCAGCTATGAAAATGTTGCAGCACCCAAAAAAGCGGCGCCGCGATAACCGTCAACCAACCATAATCCACGACCAGCTCCAAGCCCGGAGCAATGGATTTCAGCTTATCCTGATCGTTAGGTCCAGAATAAAGAGGTACCGAAATGCTTGCGGACTCGCCGACCGCAAGGACTGGTATCGGCAGGATTACGCCGACCGCAAAAAGGTTTCCATCTAATTTGCGCATATACACTTCACGCTGCTTCTGGCTGGGCACCAAAGCGGTTGTAAAGTAATGCTGAAGAATTGCCACCCATCCGTTATCGGGTGTTTTGGGAAATGTCGCCTTGCCTTTTTCTATATCGCTAAACGCCACCTTGAGAAATTTTTCCTGTTCGGTGTAGGCGGCGGCACCCGTGTATGTTTGCATCATTGCCGAATCCCCCGGCGGTGCGCTTCCATCGCGGGTTATCTGGAAATAGGCATGGCTTACAAGCGGTTTGCCGGTGCCATTTGTGATGTCCTGGCGCATATCGATCAAATGACTACCGCGGTGAAACACATACGTCTTTGTGACTTTTACTCCGTCCGCAGTCACCGCTTCAAGCTTTTGTTCGACTGATTGCTGACCATCGGCAAGGACCGCCTCTTTAACGGAAGCGGAGAACATCGTTCGATGGTTGGGCAGACTCGCGCCAATCAGACCGCTTTGCGCTGCATATTGATGCTCCGGCGACAATAGAACCAGATTCTTTTTCGGATCTACCACGTCTTTCTGGTTCAAGAATTCGAGAAAAACCAGGTCGCCACCCTGCGAGTCAATTTCTGCTACCAACACGTCGGTGCGCACGCGCACTTTCTCGCGAACAGCCGACTTGGTCGCAGCAACCGCTCCAGGTACGGCATCAGGACGCGCAATCAGCGCGTTTGCTGAGGGTGCGGGGATTGATCCAGTGGGTGCGCCTGTTGTGGGGCTCGGCACCCCCGCTGAGGTCGTAGGAGCAGCAACTTGCGCTACAGCTTGGGCGGGCGGGCGATTTTCCTTTTGCCAAGACTCCCAAAGCATAAGAAGTGAAAAGGAAAACACGAAAAACAATACCAGTCTCTGAGTATCCATCGGGCAGGGTTCTCTTACGGGACGGGGTCGTAGCCGCCGGGGTTCCAAGGATGGCATCGAGAAATCCGGCGAATCGCAAACCATCCGCCTTTTAAGAAGCCATAACGTACGATCGCCTCCTCGGCGTAAGCCGAACAGGATGGCGCAAAGCGGCAGCGATTGCCCAACATGGGGCTAATCGAGTATTGATATGCTCGAATCAACAAAACAAAAAACCTAGTCAGCATTGGCATCGCGGAACAACGCGTCTACGTCGCCCGAAATCTCCCCACACCCCAAGGGCGCCCTTACCAAGCGGACCAACCAGTCGTTTCCCGCAATTTCACGCTGTATCAGGCGAAATCGCTCCCGAACCAATCGTTTGACACGATTGCGATCGACCGCGCGGCTTAGAAGCCGCTTGGGTACGACCAACCCAAGACGCGGAAACGGATGCCCGTTGCTGCGCCTATACGCGAGGAAGTAACGGGATCGCGCCACAGGCTTATTGCGAAACGCTGCAGCGACATGCGATTCGTCAAGTCGCCTGCTCCTTGGATAGAACAGGCGCTCGTTCAAACAGCCAAGCTGTGTCGGCCTTTGGCACGACGCGCGCGAATAACCGCGCGACCGCTCTTGGTCTTCATGCGGACGAGAAAACCGTGGGTACGTTTACGGCGCACAACGGAAGGTTGGTAGGTACGTTTCATAATTCAACTTTCTTGCTTGAACCAAACCCGATATTAGACGTGCTAAGTCCCCGCGACGTCAAGGTTAATTTTTACCATTGCCTGTGGATAACTATTCTTAAAGAAGTTAAAATCCGTACCGGGTTTGGTGCCTCATTTGCGGGGCAACCGCGCATAAAAAATGACAGACGGATTCTGGTCTTCTTGTGTCACACAGCTCGAAAAAGAGCTTCCAAATCAACAATTTAACACATGGATTCGCCCGCTTCGCATGGGCATTGCCGACCCTGTTGCGGGCGAGCTAACCCTGCTCGCCCCCAATAGATACGTATTGCAGTGGATAAACGAGCGCGTTGCTTCCAGAATAGAGCACTTCGCCGCCGAGTTTTTCGGCTCTCCCATGCGCCTGCTTATGACACTGACGGCAACCGATGAGGAACCCGCCCGTTTAATCTCGTCACGGACGCCGCAGGAAGACACGGTTCCATCTAAAAAAACGCCATCACGTAGCCTAGCTGCAAAACCTGCGGTGGATCGGTCCAGTTTAATAACGGACTTTTCGTTTGATAACTTTGTTCCAGGAAAAGCCAACCAATTGGCTCGAGCAGCCGCAATGCAGGTAGCCGACAACCCGGGGACCTCCTATAACCCGCTATTCATATACGGCGGTGTCGGTCTAGGTAAGACCCATCTAATGCATGCCGTGGGGAATCACGTCACCGCCCGTTTCCCAGGATCAAAGGTTCGGTATCTTCATGCGGCGCAATACATTTCTGATGTGGTGAAAGCGTATCAGCAAAAATCGTTTGATGAATTCAAGCGCTACTATCACTCCCTTGATGCACTACTGATCGACGACATACAGTTTTTTACCGGCAAGGACAGAACGCAAGAAGAGTTTTTCTATGCGTTCAACGCCCTTATCGAGTCTCGCAAGCAAGTCATCATCACCTGCGATACCTATCCTCGTGACATCGCCGGCTTAGGGGAGAGACTTAAATCGCGCTTTTCCTGGGGGCTCACTGTTGCCATAGAGCCTCCGGAACAGGAAATGCGCGTTGCCATTGTCTTGAAAAAAGCTGAAGCCGTGGGATTGTCTATACCGGAGGAAGTTGCCTTTTTCGTGGCAAAACATATCCGGTCAAACGTACGCGAACTTGAGGGTGCCCTCAAGAGTGTTATCGCGTTCGCCAGATTTACAGGCAAAGACATCACGCTTGATCTCGCAAAAGAGGCCCTCAAAGATCTTTTGTCCCTCCAGCACCGCCAAATCTCGATCGAAAACATACAGAAAACAGTTGCCGACTATTACAAACTCAAAATGTCGGATATGCATTCAAAAAAACGTAGCCGCAACATCGCCAGACCGCGCCAAATAGCAATGGCTCTAGCGAAAGAACTTACATCCATGAGTTTTCCCGAAATAGGCGAAGCTTTTGGCAATCGTGATCACACAACAGTACTGCATGCATGCCGGACAATCGCGTCTCTTCGCGAGAAAGACTCAATAATGAACCGGGACTTCCATGTTTTGGAACAAGTATTAAAAGGCTGAATTGCTGAGGATGAATTGTGAAGAACTCATGCTTGCATCAATTCGTGCATTTTTT
>CAITSH010000489.1 GCA_903895005.1 uncultured Pseudomonadota bacterium | reverse complement strand
TTGGAGAGCATGGGCATCTGCCGCGTGAGCGAGGCGCACAACGCATCGATCGTCTGGATACGCAGCCGCGCCGGGCTCTCGAGAATGCGCCACCCGAGCGCCTTGTCGCGCGCCATGGCTGCGCGCGCAAGCTGCTGCGTCCGTTCGGCGTGTGCCGACTCGGCCGGCTTGCCCGACGCAAGGTCGGCAATCGCCTCCAGCACCCGCTCGCGCATTTCGGCGGCGGCCTTTTTGGTAAAGGTGATGGCGACCACTTCTTCAGGCTCGTTCACGGTCGCGAGCAGGCCGAGGTAGCGCTGGATCAACAGCTCCGTCTTGCCCGAGCCGGCAGGCGCCTGGACGATGAAGGACTGCTCGGGCGCAAGCGCGCGTTCTCGTGCGGCGGCATCGGGGATGAGTTTATCGGCGCTCATGCAGCCCCCTCTCCCCTGTCCCCTCCCCCGCCGAGGGGGAGGGGAACCGTAGCTGACAGTCGTCGCGAGAGACTAGCCCCTCTCCCTTGACGGGAGAGGGGTTGGGGAGAGGGTGAAACGATGCGGGCTACGTCACGTCGATGACTTGCCCCCTCTCCGCTGCCCCCTCCCCCGCAGAGGGGGAGGGGAACCGAGATCACATCCATCTCAAGTGTAAAGACACCATCGGCTGGAGATCCGCACCAGACGGGCTTTTCCAGTCGATGGTGTGCTTTCGGATGCGAATGCGCCGACGCTGCGGCAGCGCAAGGCCGGAGCCTGCGGTAGCATCGCATCGTCTTATCCAACAACAAACAGACACCAAGGGGAGCCGCATGTCGATCAAACTTTACGAACTCACCGGCGATGATGATGACCGCCAGTTCTCGCCGTATTGCTGGCGCATCCGCATGGCGCTGGCGCACAAGGGGCTTGCGGTCACGACGGTGCCGTGGCGCTTTACCGAGGCCGAGGCGCTCAAGTTTGCAGGTGCCACCACGGTGCCGGTGCTGGTTGATGGCGACAAGTCGGTCAAAGACAGCTGGGACATCGCGCTCTACCTCGATGCGGCCTACCCCGACCGCCCTAAGCTCTTTGACTCGCCGCAGTCGGTTGCGCTGGCGCTGTTTTTCAAGCAATGGGCGGAGCGCTCGCTGCCGGTGATGCCGGTGGTGATCATGGATTTGTTCGGCCACCTGCACGCCAAGGACAAGGACTACTTCAGGACCTCGCGCGAAAAACGCTTCGGCAAGACCCTCGAAGAAGTGGGCGGCAACCGCACCGCCGCCACCGCGGCGTTCCGCACCGCGCTCGAACCGGTGCGCCAGGTGCTGGTGGCACAGCCGTTTGTCTGCGGCGCCGCACCCGGCTTTGCCGACTACATTTTGTTCGGGCCCTTCATGTTTGCGCGCAGCATGTCCCCCGCCCGCCTGCTCGAACCCGACGACCCGGTGTACGCCTGGCGCGAGCGCATGCTCGACCTGCACGGCGAATACGCGCGCAAGGCCAAGGGCTATCCGGTCTGGGCCTAGGGCTGTCGGCAATCGTTCGCTAGGACGCATCGGCTTCATCCGTTTCTTCGGCGCCGTCTTCATCGGGCGCGCCGATGCGTTCGTGGATGCGGCATAGGGGTTGCACGTCGCAGTTGCGGCAGGTGAGGCCGGGCTTTTTGGGCTGGACGGCGGCCTCGCCAATTGCGAACTGGGTGGCAAGACGCTCGAGCACCCTGCCCCATTCGGCGACCTGCGCGTCCCAGCCGGCTTCGGGTGCGGCTTTTTTTACCGGCAGCAACGTTTCGTCGGCGGCGAGTGCGACGAACTTCATGTTTTGCGCACCGGCCTTGACTTGCGCGAAGGCGATGCCCTGCGCGCCCGCTTCGCTGGCCACGAGGTAGAGCGGCAGCTGCGGTTCGTCGGGGCGCTCGCCCAGCCACGCGGTCGCGGCCTTGGCGGTGGATTTGTAGTCGATGACGATGCGCCGGCCATCATCGAGTTCATCTACGCGGTCGATCTTGCCGCGCAGCGTGAGCGGGCCCATCACCAGCGTGCGCTTGTCCTCGACGGCGACCACGGTGTAATCGTCGCCGCGCTGTTCGCGCTCGGTTTCAAGCCAGGCGCGCGCCAAGCGCGCGAGGCGTGCACGCTCCACATCGGCAAAGCGCCCGGCCAGCGTTGCGGGGCGGTCGCGGCGCACGCGCGCGACGGCCTCGGCGGCGGCGGCATCGAGCAGCGCATCGAGGTCGGTGTCGGTGATGGCATCGAGTTCGCCGCTCGTTTTGAGTTTGTCCCAGGCGGTGGCAAGCACGCGGTGCACGAGAATGCCCCGCTCCATGGCATCGAGGCCGGCGTGCGGTTCTTCGGGCTGGCGCGCATCCAGGCGATGCAGCGCGAAGGCGCGAAACGGGCAGGCAGACTGGTCGGTGATGACGGCGGTGCCGCCGCGCAATGCAGCGCCCGCGCTCACCGCCGGCGCCATCGCATCGGTGATGGTCTCGGTGCGCGCGGCTGCATGAATGAGGTCGCTGTGGCTCTCTTGCGCTGCAATCGGCGCGTCGGAGGCTGCAATGTGGGCAATCAGCGGGCTCACCAGCAGGCGGCGATCGCCGTCCATCAGCGGGTGCGAGAGCACGACTTCGCGCGCGGCGCCGCACCAGCCTAGCGTGATCGCGGCATCGAGCGCGAGCGTGGCTTCAAGCGTGGCCTCGGGCACGCCGGCGCTGCGCTGCGCCGCGAGCGGCAAAAAGGGATTGGGCCGCGGATGAATCGGCCAGGCATCGTCAGAGAGCCCCATCACCCACAGGTGGTCAAAGGCGATGCCCGCCGATTCGAGCACACCGAGCACCTGCACCGGCGCATCCACCACCTCGGGTTGGAACAAGGTTTCGGCGGCAAGGCGGCGCAGGCGCGACAAGGCTTCGCCATAGCCCATCTTGGCGCACACGGCGTCGAGCGCGGCAAAGCCGGCGAGCAGTTCGTGGAATTTTTTGAGGGTCTGGTACTCGGCCGAATCGAGGCTGCGGCCCTTGTCCGGAAAACCCATCAGCTTGAGCGCGCCGTCCATGGCCTTGGCCCAGCCCGAGGGCGTGCGTGCGGCAAACAAATCCGAGCGGCGGAATTCGGCCAGCTGGCGAAGGGTTTGCGTGAACACCGGCGCATCGACCGAGGCGGCGGCAATCACATCGAGCAGCCGGTCGAGCGTGATCGCCGGTTCGGCGCGGCGGCGCAACTCGACGTCAAGGCGCGCACGCGCCGCCGCTTCGGCTTCGCCTGAAACGATAAAGGGCGAGCGCGTCAGCAGGCTGGCGCGGCTGAACTCGGATTCGCGGCCGGCGAGTTCGAGCACCAGGAAGGCCGCCTGCACCAGCGGGTAACTGTTAAGACCGATGCCCAGCGACACGTTAAAGGGCAGCGGTTGCGCATCCGGGGCCACCGCATGACCGGGCAACATGGACGCCGGTGCGAGCGCCACGCGCAAGGCGCGCGCGATGGCGCTGCGCCTTGCGGCAAGGTCGGGGATCACAATACCGATGCGCGCGGCCGGGTTGGCCTCCAGCCTTGCGCGTGCCCAGGCCGCAGAATGGCGCACTTCATCGCGCGCATCGGCGCAGGGGCGACGCTGCACGGCCTGCGCAGCGGCGGGAATTGCCTCGGGTGCGGCGATGCAGATTTCGGTGCCGCAGGCGCCAAGCGCGGCAAACAGCGCGCGCTGCTGCGGCGTCAGGATGTCAAAACCGAACACCACCAGCGTTTTGGGCTTGCGCATTGCGGCGTGTGCGAGATGGGTGACGACGAGGTCGGCAAGGCGCGCCGGATCGGTGTGCCCTTCCTTGGCGCAGCGCCGCGAGTATTCGGCGCACCAGTCGCGAAACGCCGCGGCGTCTTCGTTGATGTCGCGCGCGCGCAGGCTGTCGAGCAGCCGCCATGCGTGCGCGGTTTTCCAGGCATCGGCGGCAAGGGCTGCGGTTTCAGGCACGGCAAGCAAGACCTCACCGGCATCGGAGGCACGGATGACGCCCTCCCAGAGCGCCGCCTGCTGCGCCTGCGACAACAGCAGGGGCACCTGCGGCGCCAAATCAGAATACAGCGCGTCTTCGTACAAGCGCTGCAACAAGGCGGTGAGCGGCAGGATGTCAGCCGTCTCCCAGCTTTCGTACCCGGCCGCCGCCTGCGCGTCGTCAAATTCGCGCGCGAGGGCTTGCGCCAGGCGGATGTTGGGCGTGACCACCGTGATGCCGGCCGAAAGGCCGCCCGCCAGCCGGGCGAGCAGTTCTTTTTTGGGGATGGGCGCGGCTGTCATGGCCGGCTACTTTAACAAGCCTGCAGGCTCAACGGGTGAGCCTGTTCTTCAAATGCTGCACCACGGCGCGAGCGCATCCCTGTTATTGGATTGATCTGTTGGAAACGCCCGACCGGCGCGGCTTTCCGGCCAATACCGCCATTCCAGCGCCACCCCTCGCACGCCGGTCATATAAACCGGGCGTAGTGGGACGCGGGAGACACGCGGCCCGGTCCGGACGATCGGATACACGCGATACCGCGACAGGCCGGACGCAGAACCATGCGACCTGGCACGGATTTGAAATATGTTCGGGAGGCAGACAATTCTGATCCTGACGCGCTGCACGCTAGGCCATCTGGCCTAGCGTGTGCGGTGCGCCCTGCAGGTAAGCTTGGTCTCACTCAACAGCGAAGGGAAACGGGACATGGACTTGCGTTCCGCCGTCGCGACCAAGCGAAGTGCGCGTCCGGAGTTCTGGCTGATCGGCCTCGCCGTGCTCACGGCGGTCGTGAGCTGGATCTTCACGTGGCTTAGCATCGTGCAGGACCGCGATTTGTCGCGCGCCGCCAGCGTGAAGGTGGCGGAGACGATTGCGCTCAATCTCGACGAGCATGTCGCCGAAACCCTGCGCGCCGCCAAAAACACGCTGCGCGCGGCTGCCGTGCTCATTGAGCGCAACGGCGGCCCGCGCAGTTTCAGCGCCGATGCGCTGCAACGAGAACTCGACCGCGAACTGCCCGAAAAGGCCTCGATCAAGCGCCTGGTGGTGCTCGACCGTGATGCCAACAGCGTCGCCACTTCGGACGCACACCAACTGCCCTCGATCCGGGTGCAGCAGCGCGAGTTCTACCAGTGGCACCTCGCGCGCCCGACCGACACATCCATCCACCTGTCTGCGGTCATCCGCACCACGGTGCATCAGGAATGGGTGGTGCCCATCTCACGCGCCATCATCGTCAACGGGCATTTTGAGGGCGTCATCGTGGCGCAGCTTGATGTGCGCTACTTCGAGGCCTTTTACCGCAGGCTCGCATCGCTCTACCCCGCCACCCTGGGCGTCACCAACGCCGACGGCCTTGTGCTGTTTCGCTACCCCTTTGACGATTCGATCCCGGGGCGCGACCTGTCACGCAAAATGGACTGGGGCAGGATTCGCGAAGGCGGGGGCACACTGGATCATTTCAGTGACCTCGACGGGCGCAAGCGTTTTGTTTCGCACCGCACGCTCGATGACAGCGGGCTGGTGGTGCTGGTTGGCCTCGACGCCGAACAGACCATGGCGCCATGGCGCGCCCGCGCGTTGCGGCGGGTCATCGTCGTCGCCCTTGCCTCGGTTGTGTTCTTTACTTTTGTCGGCACGCTGGTCGCGTTCCTGCGCCGCCTCAGCAGGAGCGAGGCGCGCTTTCGCCACCTTTATGCGAGCGCGAACGAGGGCATCATCGTGATTCGCAAAGGCTGCATCGGGGAGGTCAACCCGGCCGGCCTCGCCATTCTCGGCTACACGCGTACCGAAGAAATGATCGGTCGCTCACCCGCGGAGTTTTCCGCGCCGCTCCCAAATTACGCCCCGTCGGCGGCGGTGACATTCAGTGAACGGCTCGCGAAAGCACTTGCCGGCGAGCAGGTGCGCTACGAGGTCACGCTGTTGCGTCGCGACGGCAGCGCGGTGACGGTGGAGTCGAGCCTGAGCACCGTGGAGGACCGCGGTGAAACGCTGG
The DNA here is from genome assembly GCA_903895005.1 of uncultured Pseudomonadota bacterium. The sequence goes on along the minus strand of CAITSH010000489.1, from coordinate 3,365 downwards.
TCATTTCGATGTTCCGCGATGTCACCGAGCGCAAGCGCAACGAGGCCGAGCTCAAACGCCTCGCCTCGGAGCTGGAGGCCCGCGTCGAGCAACGCACCTCGCAGCTGAGCTCGATGGTGCGCGAGCTCGAGTCGTTTTCGTACACGGTATCTCACGACCTGCGCGCGCCGGTGCGCCACATGCGCGGCTACAGCGCGGCACTGCTCTCCGATTTTGCCAACCAATTACCTCGCGAGTGCGTACGCATGCTCAACCGCATCGAAGCCTCGGGCGAGCGCATCGACGCGCTCATCACCGGGCTTCTGGATTTATCCAAGGTCTCGCGCGACGCTCTCAAGCTGCGCCGCTGCGATATTTCGGCGATCGCCGCAGCCGCCATCGGCACGCAACGCGAACTCGATCCGGCGCGACGCGTCCGCGTCGAGATCGAGCCCGGCCTCAATGTGGAGGCCGATCGGGGCATGCTTGAGGCGCTGATTGGCAACCTCGTCAGCAACGCCTGGAAATTCACCGCCAAGACGGCGTCCCCGCACATCACCTTGGGCCGCACCAGCCTGTGGGGACAGGCCGTGTTTTACGTGCGCGACAACGGCGCCGGGTTCGACATGGCCGGCGCACACCGCCTGTACGAACCGTTTCGCCGCCTGCACCCGGTCGATGAGTACCCGGGCACCGGCATCGGCCTTGCCACGGTGCATCGCATTGTCGAACGCCACGGCGGCGGCATAGAAGTCGAGTCGGCCCCCGGCAAGGGCACGACCTTCTACTTCAGCCTGGGCAAAGCTGAAGAAGCCCTCGCGCTAGGCTAGGCACCGCGCTTCAGGCTAACAACAAGCCGGAAAGCCGCGCCAGATAAGGGTTTCGAGCCGATTGTCGATCCCGGCCGAGTGATTTCATGCACCACCCCCTCGATTAACGCGGACATACGCCGCTGCTCGGTCGCGCGTCGCCACTGCAGCTATTGGGCGAGGGCGGGCTGTTGGTGAGGCCGATCGACAGACCGCTGCAAGCGGAGAGCGAGAGCAGCGCGATTACCAGACAAAGGCGCGCAAGCGTCGCAACCTTCATTCTTCCCTCCGGAAAGTTTCCTTCGCCAACCGTTACGGCACCAGACCATTACAATGACAGCCGTACCCGAAACCGCATCAAACCACAGCGGCCCGAGCCGCGACCGAAGCACAAAAAGGACAGAAACCCATGCGCTCCCTGCGAATCATACTGGCTGCGGCGGCCTTTGCCGGCACCGCCCTCACGCACGTGAACACCGTGCAGGCCCAGGCCCAGACCCAGACAGATGGCTGGCCGAACAAGCCGATCAAGATCATTGTGTCCTTTCCACCCGGAGCGGGCGCCGACCTCACCGCGCGCACCGTGGCGGCGAAGATGTCCGAATCACTGGGCGTGCCGGTGGTGGTGGACAACCGCGGCGGCGCCAACGGCATTATCGGCACGGAAGCGGTGGCCAGAGCTGCACCCGACGGTTACACCATACTGCTGACGGACCGGGGCGCGTTTGGCGTGAACCCGAGCCTGTATAAAAAGCTGCCTTACGACCCGCTGAAGGATTTTGAGTACATCAGCATCGGCACCGTGGGGCCCTACGTGCTGGCGATCAACGCCGGCGTGCCGGCAAAGAACTACGCCGAATTCATTGCGCTCGCCAAATCCAAACCCGGCGCGATCAACTACGCCAGTTTCGGCGTGGGCAGCATGCCGCAAATGAACCTCGAGGCGCTCAACCTTCACCACGGCATCAAGCTCAACCACGTTCCCTACAAGGGCGGCGGCCCGGCGGTGACGGCACTGGTGTCGGGCGAAGTGGGCGTGACGGTGCTCACCGCGCCATCGCTCCTGGGCCACATAAAGGAAGGCCGCGTGCGCGCCCTTGCAATCGGCGCGGACAAGCGCTCGCCGCTCTTGCCCGATGTGCCGACCATGGCCGAAGTGGGCGGCGGTGCCGACACACTGGTGCCGACCTACTTTGGTTTTGCCGCCCCGGCGGGCACGCCCAAGGCCATCGTCAACAAGCTCGCTGCTGAAATCAAAAAGGCGCTCTCCGGAAAAGAATCGGGCGACAAGCTCGGCAGCCTCGGGCTCAACCCCACGGCCAGCACGCCCGAGGAAATGTTCGCCACGGTCAAGAGCGATATGGCGCGCTTTTCCAAACTCGTCAACGCGATAGGCATACAACCGGAATGAGCAAACCGTCACTGACCATCGCAACCTGGGACTACGATCGCGTTCGCGCCATCGCCGACGGCCGCGTGCCGGTCGAGGGCTGCGATGTGAACTTCATCGCGCTTGCGCCCGAGGAATGTTTTCACCGCGCCTACTTCAACCAGGAATTCGAGGTCGCGGAAATCGGCTTCTCGCCCTTCCTGATCGCCATTTCGCGCGGCAAGCCGCCCTACTCCGCGCTGCCGGTGTTCTTGTCGCGCATGTTCCGGCACTCGGCCATTTATATCCGCACCGACCGCGGGATCAGCAAACCCGAGGACCTGCGCGGCAAGAAAATCGGCGTGCCCGAATACCAGATGTCGGCGGCAATGTGGCCGCGCGGCATGATCGCCGAAGACCACGGCGTACGCCCCGATGAAATGCACTGGGTGCAAGGCGGACTTGAGAACTGGGGACGCAAGGACAAGTTCCCGCTCAACCTGCCGGCTGGCTTTCCGCTCAGCGCGGCACCGGAGGGTAAATCGCTCTCGGCCATGCTGGCGGCGGGTGAGATCGATGCGATATTTTCCGCGCGCGCACCCTCTTGCTACCGCAAACCCGGCGTCGCAGTCGCCCGCCTGTTCGAGGATTACGCCAGCGCCGAGCGCGCGTATTACAAGAAAAGCGGCGTCTTCCCGATCATGCATGCCCTCGGCGTGCGCAACGACGTGCTGGAAAAGCACCCGTGGGTGGCGATGAGCGTGTACAAGGCGTTCACGGAAGCCAAGCGTCTCGCCGACGAGGAATTTTTTGAAGTCACCGCATTAAAGGTCGGCCTCCCCTGGATTGGCAGCGAGGCGCAGGCGACGCGCGACCTGATGGGACATGACTTCTGGCCCTACGGCGTCGAACCCAACCGCAAGACGCTTGAGACCATGACGCGTTACTCGTTCGAGCAGGGCCTGGCAGTGCGCAAACTCACGGTCGATGAGTTGTTCGTTCCCGCCACACTGGAGAGCATCAAGGTATGAAAACGATGCTCATCTGCGCTTCGCATAGTCCGCTGATGCTGGTGGACATGCCGCCCTCGGCCCCGGACAGCCAGGCGTTTTTCTCGCACCTGGACGCGACGCAAAAGCGTGTCGCGGCCTTTGACCCGGAGCTGGTGGTGGTGTTCGGGCCGGTTCACTTCAATGGTTTCTTTTTTG
>CAITSH010000488.1 GCA_903895005.1 uncultured Pseudomonadota bacterium | reverse complement strand
GCCACTTAGGACCCGAGGCAATGACCTCAGAGCAAATGGCCGAGACGATGAGCCTGTGTGTGTCGTGCAAGGCCTGCCGTCGCGAATGTCCTACCGGCGTGGACATGGCGAAGATGAAAATCGAATTTCGGCAGCAGTGGGGTGAGCGCCATGGCCTGAGCCTGCGAGATCGACTGTTTGCCTTTCTGCCGCACTACGCCGGGTCGGTGAGTCGGATCGCGCCCTTGGCGACGACCTTGATCCAGATGCGCAATCGCATACCCACACTCGCCCGCCTAACCGAGCGCTGGCTCGGATTGAGCGCCCAAACACCTCTGCCAATGTGGTCTGCTCACTCGTTTAGCGCGGCGCATCCAGCCCCGATCGACGTCATGCAAAAGCCCCAGATCATTCTCTGGGCCGATACGTTTAACAACTATTTTGATCCGGAAATTCTTGCCGATGCTCGAATGGTGATGGAGGCGACAGGGTGTGTGGTGCAAATTTCGAAACCTGCGTCTGAAAACCGGCCGCTGTGCTGTGGTCGCACGTTTTTGGCCGCAGGCCTCATTGCAGAAGCGCGTGCTGAGGCCGCACGAACGCTGCGCGCGCTCGCCCCGGCTTTAGATGCTGGGGCCGTTGTTGTCGGCCTCGAACCGTCTTGCCTGCTGACGCTGCGCGATGAATTTCTGGTCCACCGCTGGGATCAGGAGGCCGATGGCGACCGGTTGCGAGAGCTCGCGCAACAATTGGCTGGATCCGCCCAATTGTTCGAGGAATGGTTGCTCATCCAGCAAAACACCGATCCGTTACCGCTCAAAGCACTCCCACAGACTCGAGCCCTTGTGCACGGGCATTGTCATCAAAAAGCGTTCGGCGCTTTTGACGCGGTCCTGGACGTGTTGCGCCTGATACCGGACCTGAAAGTCGAAGCGATCACGAGTTCGTGTTGCGGGATGGCGGGAGGATTTGGATATGAACAAGAGCATGCGGGGACCTCGCGCGCGATGGCGGAACTGGACCTGTTACCAGCCGTGCGTGATGCGGCCCCGGACACGTTAATCGTTGCCGATGGAACCAGTTGCCGTCACCAGATTGCCAACCGAAGCCCTCGCGAGGCGCTCCATGTGGCGCAAGTGATCGCACGGGCGCTGAGGTCAACGCACGGGCACTGGCAAGGACCTAGGCGATCTTCAGATCAAGGTTCTGCGGATACGCGCTGACAGGAGGTCCAGAACGCTCACCGTCACGATAATCATGATCATGATGGCCATGGTCTGGGCGTACTGAAAGCCCCGAATGACGTCCCACAAAAGAGCACCGATCCCCCCAGCGCCGACAATCCCGACGACCGCGGCTGAGCGGACGTTCGATTCGAACCGATACAATGTGTAAGAAATCCAGAGCGGCATAACCTGCGGCAACACGCCAAACACAATCTCGGCAAGTGGCGCAGCGCCAGTGGCCCGAATCCCCTCGACCGGATGGGGATCGATGGCTTCAACGGCCTCAGAGAAAAGTTTCGCCAGAATGCCGGTGGTGTGAACAAACAAGGCCAACACCCCAGCAAATGGGCCAAGTCCGACCGCCACCACAAACAGCAGCGCAAAGACCATTTCGTTGATGGCACGTGTCGCGTCCATGAGGCGGCGTATGGGCTGACAGACCCAGACCGGGGCAACGTTGGCGGAAGACGCCAGGCCACAAGGGACCGCCAGAATGACTGCGAGCGCCGTCCCCCAAAGGGCAATTTCGAGCGTCACCATCATCTCGTGCACATAGATCCGCCAGTCGTGAAAGTCAGGCGGGAAAAAATCGCGGAGGTACGCGACCATGTTGCCCGAGTCGCGCAAGAGTTCGGCCGGGCGCATATCTGCACCCTCCCAAGTCAAGCCCAGCAAGGCGCAAAGAACTGCCCAGCCAATTAACCCACCCCACTCCCTCCGAGGGGGGTTAACCAAGGCGGACAATCG
>CAITSH010000487.1 GCA_903895005.1 uncultured Pseudomonadota bacterium | reverse complement strand
TTACCAAGGATTCGCATTTGAAGTGAAGCTCGCTGGCGGTTCAGGATTTAACTTGGACTTTCAAACTGTTAATCCAAGCGTCTCAGGATCGACTGATGCAACGCTGCTTTCAGCACAACCTCAGGACCAGGCACGCTCTCTTCCCATCGGCGAAATGATGAAGGAGGGCTGGCCCTTCCTGGTGATGTTGCTGCTCCTGCTGCTGGCGATCACCCTGTTTCCGCAGATCGTGTTGTGGCTGCCGCAGACCATGGGCTACGTGACGCGCTAAGTGCATATGCTGGAAACCCGCACCAGGCGGGCGTTTCCAGCTACCAGCCGTTGCTGCGCGCCCAGGTCGCCGTCAGCTCGCCGTCCGGTCCGAGCACCGCGTACTGCGGATACTGCGCGCCGGTGGCGCAGGCGTGATTGGGCAGGATGCGAAGCTGCGTACCCACGCGGAGGTCAAGCGCTTTGGCGGGGTCGCCGGTTCTATGCGCGATGATGCCGTGCTCCTGGTTGGCCTGCGCCACGATGTAGTCGGTCAGAACCCTTCCGTCTGCGTCGCAGACCAGCCCGTATCCCTGGTCGAGCGGCTGGCTTGCGGTTCCGCGGTCGCGTGACATGGCCATCCAGCCGGCGTCAACGATGGTCCAACCTTTTTCGCGCTGGTGGCCGATGACCGTGGTGAGCACCGACAGCGCGATGTCTTCGTTACCGCACACGCCGAGGCCCGCCATGAACAGGTCAAAGAACACAAACACGCCGGCGCGCACCTCGGTGACGCCTTCGAGGGATTGCGCGAACAGCGCGGTGGGTGTCGAGCCGACGCTGACCACGGGGCAGGGCAGGCCGGCGGCGCGCAGTGTGCCGGCCGCAGTGACAACGGCAAGGCGTTCCTGCTCGGCCATTGCACGTATGGCGCCGGTGCCGGTGCAGTTGTAGGAGCTGCCTGCGTGGGTCATCACCCCGGTGAGCGTGATGCCGTTCTCGTGCATGAAGTTTCCCAGCGGCAGCAGCGCGGGTGAGTCGGGGGCGAGACCGGAACGATGACCGTCGCAATCGATCTCGATCATCGCGGCAAAGCGGGTCCCGGCGTTTTTTGCGAAGTCGGCGACATGGCGGGCTGCTTCGATGCTGTCGAGGATGAGGGTGATGCGCACGCCTTTGGCGAGCAGGGCCGCGACGTGCGCCAGCTTGTTCGGTGCGATGGCCACGGCATAGAGCAGGTCGCGCACGCCGTGGCCGGCAAAGTACTCGGCTTCGTGCAGCGTGGAAACGGTGATCGGGCCCTCGGGTGTGCTCATCAACCGGCGCGCGACCTCGATGCACTTGTTGGTCTTGACGTGCGGGCGGAAGTCCACGCCCAGCGCGGCCAGTTGCGCCTGCATGCGCGCGATGTTGCGATCCATGCGCACCGTATCCAGCAGCAGTGCGGGTGTTTCCATGTTGAAAGGGGTGGTGGGCATAAGGCGCGTGCTGTTTTGGTGAGGCTTGATTCTACCGTCTGCGCATTCAGCCATTGCGCCGCGTCGCGCTTTGTCGGTGTTTACGGTCGTTGCCTCAACGTCCCCGGGAATTGCGCAGTCGCGGATCGAGCTTGTCGAGGTCGGCCTGCACCTGGTCGCGCGTGCGCTCATACACGAGCTCGCGTCCCATCGCGCTGCCGGCATAGGAGAGGTTGTTGCGCGTTGGCTTGAGGTCGCACTTGACGCTGTGCACCCCGGCCCCGAGCACCACCTGGATCAGTTCGGCGCGTTTTTCAAACACCACGACATCCATGAATTTACCGGTGTCGGTAATCTTGACCCTGATGGTTTCATCGCTCAAAGTTTTCTCCGGTGAGGGGCGCGCCCGGCTGAATTCGAAATACCAGCATTGCGCATCCGGGGTTGTACCGCCAATGGCCAGTATAGGTGCAAACGCAAACCTTCCCTGCGCGGGGAGAAGCTACAATCGGCGCATTGTTTTTTGTGGGGTTGCCATGTCCTTGTTTTCGCGTTTGCTCGGGCAAATCGGCTCGCGCACTGCCACGCCGGTGCCCTTGCCTAAGTCTCAGCCGCCGCGCGCCTACCCGACCAGCGCCGCCGGGCTTCAGAACGACAGGCTGATGCAGCAGGGCTGGTATTACGGCGTGGAGCTGGTCGAAGGCCTTGGCCCGAAGGGGCTTTTCCCCGCAGACCTGCCCATGCTGCCGCGACAGTTGATGCGCAGGGTTGACCTTGCCGGTGCCGCCTGCCTGGACATGGGCACCATGGAGGGGCTGATGCCGGTGTTGATGTGCCGCGGCGGCGCATCCCGTGTGCTCGCTGTCGATGCGAGTGAGCACTGCCTTGAAAAAATCGATGCCGTAAGGCACTACTACGGCGTCGATTTCGATTTTCGTCCGGTCGGGCTGATGTACGACATTTACGAAAAATTGGCCGGCGAAAGCTTTGATCTCATTAATTGCTCGGGCCTGCTCTATCACGTCGTTTCGCCCATGCAGGTGCTGCTGGGTGTGCGACCGCTGCTCAAACGCAATGGATTGATGATCATCTCGACCAATGTCGTCATCTCAGACCGGCACCTGATGGAGTTCAACGACGGCGGCAGGTTGCAGGAGGAAACCAATACCTTCTGGTACCTTTCGGTGAAGTACTTCGATTACATGCTGCGCTTCCTGAAGCTTCAGCCGGTGGACTTCGCCTTTTACCCACACAGGTTGATCCGCTCCGACGTACGCTATGTCGCCGATGTCACTTCAGGTTACCTGTCGGTGGTGTGCCGTGTCCATGATGCGGTCCTACCGGAGGGGGATGAGACCTGGATGGGCAGGGCCATCCACGAATCCTGGGAGATGACGGGGCTCTCGGACTGGCAGCGCGCAGCGCAGCAGCCGCGCTCGGGAATACGCTACAAAAAGGAGCCGGATACGGCGTTCTGGCGCGCCGACGGCAGCGGTCTTGACTTGCATGCGGCGGTGGTGGCCGCGCCGGACCCCGCGCCGGCGACTGATCCGGCCGACGCGCACTTCCTGCACCTCTCGCACCGCAGTTAAGAGCCGGTCAGCACACCGGGACGGCAGCTGGACAGCGTCTCCAGGAGACGCTGTCCAGCCATTGCATAAACTGGATGCTGCTAATCAGCTGCCGGTTTTCGGAATCGCGCGATCCGCTGCCGAGGGCAGGAAACGGTCGGTGAAAATGTCTTCCACCTTGGGCAGGTTGGGCAGTGATTCCGATTGCGCCACCGTATCGATGGTGCGCTTGAGGCGCTCGGCCGTGACAGAGGATAGGCCGTCCTTGCGCGTCTTGGCCGTGACAACCTGTACCAGCGCGATTTGCAGGCGCTCGAGTTCCACCTCGGCATTGATCAGCGGGTCGCGATCCTTGAGCACGGCGATGGCCGCCTTGGGATCGGCAATGGTGTCGCGGATGGCGCGGTTGATCGCGCGGTTGAAGGCGGCGACGGTGCGCGGGTTGTCCTTGATGAAAGGCTGCGACGCCATCATGGCGAGGCCGTACATGTCGATGCCGGCATCCGAGTACTTGAAGATCGACAGCTGTTCGCTTTTCACGCCGAGTGCCCGTACCGCCATGATCATCGAGTTCGTAAAGCCGCCGATGGCGTCGGCGTCGCCACGCATCAGCATGACCGGCATCAGGTCGGGCGTGGTGGTGACCCAGTTGACCTTGGCCTGGTCCTGGCGGGTGGCCTTTAGCAGGATGGGCATGGTGCTGACGATGGCGGCACCGGCGGGCGCGGCCACGCGCTTGCCGTTCAGGTCGGCGGCGGTCTTGATCGGGTTCTTGTCGGCAAGGCTGACGAGGCACAGTGGCGTCTCATCGAAGTACATGTAAAACGCGGTCAGCGCGCGCGTCGGATTCTGCGCGTTGAATTTCACCAGCACCGGCATGTCCGAGAGACCCATGTGGTAGGCGCCTCCTGCCACTGCGTTGATCACCGCACCGGCGCCGTTGCCGCGGTCAATCGTGACGCTCTGGAAACCCTCCTGCTTGAAATAGCCGCGCTTCTCGGCCAGGAAAAAGGGGGCATGCGTGCCCTGAATGGCCCAGTCGAGCATGACCTTGATGCTGGGTTGCTCCAGCGCTTGTGAGCGGGCCGCGCTCGAAAAAGCGAATGCGGCGAAGGCAAAGCAGCATGACAGGATGGCAAGACGACGCGATTTCATTGTTCACTCCCAGGTGGTGTTTTAAACGGCCCGAACGCCCCCGGCGAAACCGGGACGATCCAGGCTGGTAAAGGCACACAAAGTATATGTGAAGGCCGACAATATACTATTCGTACACGAAGCATTTTGCGCGCACCCCAAAAGTGCGCCGCGCCCCGTTTTCGGACATGCTGTCGCTTAAGTCCCGATGATTGCCTTGTGCGGCCAAAGTACGCCACAATCGACTATCGTGCAATTGGGCCGTCATATCTGGGCCGTCCATCTGGGGCGCTACCTCAGGGGCGCCAGCAGCATGTAAGCGGTACCCTAGAGGAACACAAGCGGCACCCAAGCACCACCCAAGCACCACCCAGGTAGTACTAATTCAGCAGTCTCCCTCAATTCTCTTGCGACGGCAAAATCATGCTCAAACTTCCATTCCACAATCGCTACGACTACTCAGCCATTGAAACGCGCAAGGATTACTCCTGGCCCGGTGGCAAGCGTCTGGCGTTTTACATCGCCCTCAACATCGAGCACTTCGCCTTTGGCACCGGCATCGGCATGGACCCTTGCGTGCGCGGCGGGCCGCAGACGCAGCGCAACTGGGCCTGGCGCGACTACGGTAACCGCGTCGGCAACTGGCGGCTCTTTCGCATGCTCGACGAACTCAAGCTGCCCGCATCCATACTGCTCAACGGCGAGGTGTGCGAGCACTACCCGGAAATCATCGCGCGCATCAAGCAGCGCGGTGACGATGTCATCGGCCACGGCCGCACCAACGCCGAGAGCGCGCGCGGGATGTGGGAGACAGATGAGGCGCGTCTCATAGAAGACTGCAGCGCGACCATCGCAAAACATTTCGGCAAGCGCCCCACCGGTTGGATGGGGCCGGCGGCGGCCGAGTCCGGTGTCACGCCCGACCTGTTGAAGGAGGCCGGCTACACCCATAACCTCGACTGGCCGCTCGATGACCAGCCGGTTTGGATGCGGACGCGCTCCGGGCCCATTCTGTCCGTGCCCTATCCGCTGGAGCAAAACGACGCCGGCCACCAGGTCGGGCGCGACCACACGGGGCGCGAGTTCGCCGACATGATCGTCGACCAGTTCGAGGAAATGGTCGAGGAGTCGGCTGCGCGGCCGCTGGTGTTTGCGCTGTCCATGCACGGCTTTATCGCCGGCCAGCCGTTTCGTTTCCGTCCGATCAAGAAGGCCATCGCCCATTGCGTCAACCACCCGCTCGCCGACCGCGTGTGGTTCACCACCGCGGGCAAGATCGCCGAGCACTGCCTGTCGCTCGAACCGGGCATCGTCCCCGCGGCCTGACCAGAAAAGGATGCCGACATGAACAAAGCCGCTGAACCGTCTGTCGCCCTGGCCGACTCGGCCACCCATCACCATCTCGCCTGTACGCCCGAAACGGCGCACTGGGGCTTTTTTGATGCCGCGCTCAAACCGGTGCTGCAGGTGCGCTCGGGCGACCGCGTCACCATCGATTGCGTGTCCGGCAATCCCGAAGACCTTCCGGGCAAGGACTTGGGTTTCAAGGTGCTGCCCGACCATCTCGAGATCCACGCGCGCCTTGCCAAGGGCTCGGGCAACCACATCCTCACCGGTCCGATTTATGTCGAGGACGCCAAGCCCGGCGACATGCTTGAGGTGCGCATCCAGGACATCCAGCTCCGCCAGGACTGGGGCTGGAATATTTTCCGCGCCCTGATGGGCACGCTGCCGGCGGAGTTTCCGTATTTCCGCCGCATGCATGTGCGCCTCAACGCCGACCGCATGACCGCCACGATGCCCTGGAAGCAGGAGATTCCCATCCGGCCGTTTTTCGGCCAGTTGGCGGTGGCACCACGGCCCGAGTACGGCCGCCAGAATTCCAAGGAGCCGCGTGAATTCGGCGGCAACCTCGACAACAAGGAACTGGTCGCCGGCAGCGTGATCTACCTGCCGGTGTGGACCGAGGGCGCGCTGTTTTCCACTGGCGACGGCCATGCCGCGCAGGGCGATGGCGAGGTGTGCGGCACGGCGATTGAAACCGCGCTCACCGGCGTGTTTGACTTCATCCTGCGCAAGGACATCAGCTCGAAACTGCCTTTCGCCGAATCGCCCACCCACTACATCACCATGGGCCTGCACACCGACCTTGATGATGCGGTCGAGCAGGCGCTGTCGCAAATGGTCGACTTCATCGCCGCGCGCATCGGCATTTCGCGTGCCGAGGCTTACCAGTTCGCCAGCTTTGTCGTCGATCTGCACATTACGCAGACGGTGAACAACGTCAAGGGTGTGCACGCCATGATTGCCAAGGAACTGGTAAAGCGCGGATGAGCAAGGATCTCGCCTTTGAATCGGCGAGCACGCTGTGCCGCATGTTGCGCGCCGGTGAGATCAGCGCCGTGGCGCTGCTCGAGCATTACCTCGCGCGCATCGCCGACCACGACGGGGCGATCAACGCCGTGGTGGTGCGCGACTTTGAGGCTGCGCGGAAAAAAGCCGCTGCGGCCGACGAGCGTCGCAAAAAAGGCGAAGCACTTGGTCCGCTGCACGGCCTGCCGATGACGGTGAAGGAATCCTTTCACGTCACCGGACTCACAACTTCATGGGGCAGCCCGGCGCTCACGGGCAATGTGTCCACAAGCACCGCCGAGGCGGTTGCGCGCCTGGAGCGCGCCGGTGCCATCGTATTTGGCAAGAGCAACACGCCGCTGTTCCTGCGCGACTACCAGTCGTACAACGAAAACTACGGCACGACACGCAATCCGCATGACCTGTCGCGCACCCCCGGCGGCTCGTCCGGCGGCGGTGCGGCGGCTGTGGCCGCGGGAATGAGCGCAGCGGAGTTCGGCAGCGACCTGGCAGGCTCGGTGCGGGTGCCGGCGAGTTTTTGCGGCGTGTACGCGCACAAGCCGACCTTCGGCGTGGTGCCCACCGCGGGGCATGCGGTCAAGCCCGGCCATACGCTGCCCGATCTTTCCGTGCTGGGGCCGATCGCGCGCAGTGCCGACGACCTTTCGCTGTTGCTGAATGTGGCGATGGGGCCCATGCCCTCAGATGCGCGCGCCTGGAGCCTTACGCTTCCTCCGGCGGATATCACTGCAGTCAAGGGCCTGCGCATTGCGGTCATTGCCGATTCCGAACTGTGCCCCGTGGCGCAGGAAGTGCGCGCCGGCCTCGATGCCCTGCTGCAGTGGCTGCGTGCCGGCGGGGCGAGCGTGACGCCGGTAAAGTTGCCGGTGGCCGAAGCGCAGCACCAGGCCTTGTTCGGTGCGCTGCTCAAGGGCGTGCTGAGCGCGCGCATGGATGAAGCGACCTTTGCCAAAGCTGTCGCGCATGCGCAGGGTTTCGCCGCCACCGACAACAGCGCGCCCGCGGTTGCCGCCCGCGACACGGTGCAGAGCTTTCGCGCCTGGGCCGTGCACAACGAAGCGCGCGGCGCCCTGCGCGATGAATGGCGGCGCCTGTTCAGCGCCTACGATTTCCTGCTCATCCCGGCCACGCCGACCGCCGCCTTTGCCATTAATGAAAGCGAACCCTTCGAGGGGCGCATGCTCAATATCGACGGCAGGGCGGTGCCCTACGGCGCGCAGTCCTTCTGGCAGGGCATTGCCTCTACGAGTTACCTGCCTGCAACGGTCTCGCCCATCGGACTGTCTGCGGCCGGATTGCCGTTGGCGGTGCAGATCATCGGGCCGGCTTACGACGACCTGAAGACCATTGCGCTCGCCGGCCTCATCGAGAAGACCTACTTTGCCTGTCCGCGTCCTGCCGCGTTCGCCGCAGCGGTTCCGGCCTGACTAGCCTTTGCTGTTCGCCTTGCCTCGTCCCATTTAAGCGTTGTTAGTAGATCGGGTATGCCATGACTGAAAAAGCTGTTCAAACCCTGCTGCCCTATGCGGTGAACGCCGCCAATCCGCCGCTCACGCTGGCCGGTGGCACGCGCGCCGGTCATTGGGTATTCGCTTCCGGCCTGATGCCCACGCGCGTTGGCGCCGGAGGGCAAGCCCTCACCGGCGAACCGGAATGGACGCTGCAATTTCGTTCGCTCTGGGAGCGCGCGACGGCGGTGTTGCAGGCGGGCGGCAGCGACCTGGGACGCACGGTGCGCGCCGACCAGTTCTTGTGCGACTACCGCGCCATGCCGTTTTTTCATGAAATGCGGCGTGTCGCGTGCGGCAAGCACATCCCGCCCAGCACCTCGGTGCTCGAGTCGGCGCTTTTGATGCCATCGGCCGGGGTCACCATGAACCTTGTCGGCATCGCCGCGGGCGGTCCTGCGGTCAATCCGGTTTTCCCCGAAGGCCTGGACCTGCCCTCGACCTCATCCTTCGTGCCGGTCATGAAGGCGGGCGGGTTTGTTTTTGTCGCAGGCCTGATGACCGCGCACGGCAAGGGCGATCTGGGCGGCATCGCGCCCGAGGCACGGGTGCCCGACGGGCATTTGTGGAAGGGCAGCCGCATCCAGCTCGAGCTCGACTACCTTCTTAAAAAGAAACTGGTGCCGGCGCTCGAGGGGGCGGGCTCCTCGCTCGCGCGCGTGATCAAGGCTGACGTGTCGATCACCGACATCAATGACGTGCCGGCGTTCAACCAGGTCTGGGCGAAAGCCTTTGGCGGCAAACCGCCGGCAACGACCTTCGTGCCGACCATTCAGCCGGGGCTGGCGATCGCCGATGCGCGCATCGAAATCAACCTGGTTGCGCTTTGTGATGACCTGCAGGCCGAGCGCATCGACGTTCCGGAGGCGGCACACGGACTGTGTGCAGGCCATGCAATGGCGGTGCGCGCCGGCGACCTGCTGCTTATTTCCGGACTGGTCGCCGCTGATGCGGGCGGGCTCATTGCGCGCGCACGCCCAGACCCGCAGCGACCTTATTTTGATTCCGGCGTCGACGCACAAATGGAGCACCTTCTTGCCATGGCCGACGCGTTGTGCCGCAAGGCCGGCACGCGCCTTGAAAACGTCCTGCGCATCCAGCAGGTGCACACCGATCTCGCCGAGTTTTATCCGGCCTGCAAGGCCTGGCAAAAACGCCTGCCCGGTGTGGCGCTGCCGATGTCTGCTTTTGGAGTGCCTGCGCCGTTGCTGGTACCCGGTTGCACCGTGCAAATGGATTTGTGGGTTTATGCGCCTTGATTCGCTTTAAATCTGACCTGGGAGACATCATGCTAGCTCGCACCAACCGGCTTTCCGTCCGCCTCACGTCCCGTCGTGGGTTCACGTCTGCGCTGGCCTTGCTGACCGTAACCCTTGGCATGGGTCTTGGCCTTGGTGCGTCATCATCCGCGGTGGCCCAGGCCTACCCGAACCGGCCGGTCAAGCTGATCGTTCCGTTTGCCACCGGCGGTGGATCCGATGCGGTCGGGCGCGTCGTGGCACAGGCCTTGTCCGAGCGCATGGGCCAGTCGGTGGTGGTGGAAAACCGCACCGGCGCGGGCGGCAGCATTGGCGCCGATGCGGTGGCCAAGTCGGCGCCCGACGGCTACACCCTGCTGCTCGGTTCGACTTCCGAGATCGTGCACTACCCCAATGTCAGCCCCGCCACCGTACCCTACGACCCGGTCAAGGCTTTCGCACCGGTTGCGCTTATCGGTTCGGTACCCATGGCCCTTGCGGTCAACGAGGGCGTTCCGGCCAACTCGGTTCAGGAGGTGATCCGCTACGCCAAGGCCAACCCGGGCAAGATCAGCTTTGGTTCGGGCGGCACCGGCACCACCACGCATCTTGCGGTCGAGCTGTTTGCCGCGACCGCCGGCATCAAGATGACGCACATTCCCTACAAGGGCAGCGGCGCGGTGATTCCGGACCTGCTCAACGGCAACATCCAGCTCGTCATGGCGCTGCTGCCGGCGGTGATGCCCTTTTCCACGGGCAACAGCAAGATCAAGCTGCTGGCTGTTTCGACGGGCAAGCGCGCCGCAGCGCTGCCCAACCTGCCGACCATGCAGGAGTCCGGCGTAAAGGACTACGACACCACGCTGTGGACCGGGCTGCTCGCGCCGGCCGGCACGCCGCGCGATATCGTTACAAAACTCAACACTGAGCTCCTCGCGGTGCTTGCATTGCCACAGGTGAAGGAAGCCATGGCGCGCCAAGGGGCGGAACCCTCGCCCAGCACGCCCGAGCAATTCGCCGCGAAAATCCGGTCCGAGTTGCAGATATGGGGTTCGCTGATCAAAGAAGCCGGGATCAAGGGCGAATAATTTTTGCGGCAGGGAATTTTTCAGTCGACAGGCTGTAAAGCCGCATTTGGCGCGGGTTTCGGGATGTTGCCGCCGCCGACCGGGCCTGATCCCGGGCACGAATTTCGCTCATTCGGTTTGCGTGCTTCGGCGCGGCAACGTACATTTAGCGTCTTACGCCGGCCACGCACCGCCTGCCCGGCGTTGTCCCGTCGCCCTGGTTCCGGCGCGCGGCCCCGCATTGAAACCATGCATCACGACGCTCACGTTCAAAGCCATCGCACATGACCACGCCCTCTCCTGACGCATCGCCCAAAGCAGCCGCACCCGCAGAAAGCGGATTTTCCGTGGTAGCCCTGGCACTGCGCCGGCCCTATACCTTCATTGTCATGGCCATGCTCATCCTGCTGGCGACGCCATTCGCGCTGCGCAACATGGCGACGGACATTTTCCCGGAAATCAACATCCCGGTGATCAGCGTCATCTGGAGCTACAACGGCTTGTCGGCCCAGGAAATGGGCCAGCGCATCGCCGGCCAGACCGAGCGCGGCCTCACCACAACGGTGAGCGACATCGAGCACATCGAATCGACCTCGCTCGCCGGTATCACCGTGATCAAGGTGTTTTTCCAGCCCTCGGCCAACATCCAGACGGCGATCGCCCAGGTGGTGGCCTCGGTGCAGACCCAGGTGCGCCAGCTGCCGCCGGGGATCACCCCGCCACTGGTAATTAAGTATTCGGCCTCAAGCATCCCGGTAATGCAACTGGCATTGTCGAGCCCGACGCTGCCCGAGCAGTCGGTGTTTGATGCGGCGGTCAACCAGTTACGACCCCAGCTCATCACCATTCCCGGCGTTGCGATTCCCTTTCCGTACGGCGGCAAGATCCGTCTTATCTCGGTCGACCTGGACATCCAGGCAATGCAGGCGCGCAACCTTTCCCCCGCGGACGTGGTCAACGCCGTCAACACGCAGAACCTGATCCTGCCCTCCGGTACGGCCAAGTTTGGCGGGACCGAATACAGCGTCAAGCTCAACGGTTCGACCAACGAGATCAGCGGCCTCAACGACCTGCCGGTGCGCACCGCTGGCGGAGCCACCATTTACCTGCGCGATGTGGCCCAGGTGCGCGACGGTTTTTCGCCGCAGACAAACGTGGTGCGCCAGGACGGGGAACGCGGCGTGCTGCTGTCCATCCTGAAAAACGGCGGTGCCTCGACGCTGGATATCGTAGCCAACCTGCGCGCGCTGCTGCCGCGGGCCACTGAAATCCTTCCCGCCGACGTGAAGGTGACACCCCTGTTCGACCAGTCGGTGTTCGTCAAGGCGGCGGTGGAGGGCGTGATTGTCGAGGCGCTCATCGCCGCGGGCCTCACCGCGGCGATGGTGCTGCTGTTCCTCGGGAACTGGCGCAGCACGGTGATCATTGCGCTCACCATTCCCCTGTCCATTCTTGCCTCGATCATCGCGCTGCAGATGCTGGGTGAGTCGCTCAACCTGATGACACTGGGCGGGCTTGCGCTGTCGGTGGGTATCCTGGTCGACCAGGCCATCGTCACGATCGAGAATATCGAGCGTCACCTGCATCTTGGCACCGAGCTCAAGCAGGCGATTCTGGTGGGTGCGGGTGAAATCGGTGTGCCGGCTTTTGTTTCCACGGTCTGTATTTGCATCGTGTTCGTGCCAATGTTTTTCCTGTCCGGTGTCGCGCGATACCTTTTTGTGCCGATGGCCGAGGCGGTGGTGTTTGCGATGATCGCCTCTTACATCCTGTCGCGTACCCTGGTGCCGACGCTGGTGATGCTGCTCATGGCCGGGCACGGCTCGGCGCCCGTTGATACCAAGCCCGGTCCGCTGCAGCGTCTCTACCGTGCCTTTGACCAGCAGTTCGAGCATGTGCGCCGCGCTTACACGCTGATGCTGTCGGTGATGCTGGCGCGTCGGGGCCTGTTTTCCGGACTGTTTCTTGCGTTTTGCCTGTTGTCCTGCCTGCTGTATCCGGTTCTCGGTCGGGACTTTTTCCCCAGTGTGGACGCCGGCCAGATACGCCTGCACATGCGCGCCGCATCCGGCACGCGTATCGAGGAGACGGCACGCCTCGCCGACCAGGTCGAGGTGGCGATACGCGAAATGATTCCCGCAGGCGAGCTCGAAACAATCCTGGACAACATCGGCGTGCCCAACAGCGGTATCAACCTGTCGTACAGCAACGCGGGGACCATAGGCACCTTCGACGGCGAGATCCTGATGTCCCTGCGCCACGGTCACCGGCCTACCGATGAATACGTCACGATGCTGCGCGCCGAGCTACCCAAGCGCTTTCCCGGCGTGGAGTTCTTTTTCCAGCCGGCCGACATCGTCACGCAGATCCTGAACTTCGGGCTGCCCGCGGCCATCGACGTGCAGTTCACGGGGCCGAATATGGTGAAGAACGCGGAGCTTGCCGCGGAACTGACCAAGTCGCTCAAGACCATTCCGGGTGCGGTCGACGTGCACGTGCACCAGCGCCTCGACAACCCGGCGGTCAACCTGCAGATGGACCGCACGCGCTTGCAGCAGGTCGGGCTCAGCGCCTTTAACGTCGGGCAGAACGTGCTTGTCGCGCTGTCCGGAAGCTCGCAGACGGCGCCGGCCTTCTGGTTGAATCCGCAAAACGGCGTGGTCTACAACCTGGCCATACAGGCGCCGCAATACAAGGTCGATTCGCTCGACGCGCTGTTAAATATTCCAGTCGGTGCGGGCGGTGCGCAGGCGGGCAACAACGCGCAGCTGCTGGGCAACCTGGTCGAGGCGACGCCGGGCTCCAGCCTGGCCATCGTTTCGCGCTACAACATCTCCCCGGCGGTGGACGTGTACGTCAGCGTGCAGGGCACCGACCTTGCGAGTGTCGCCGGGCAGGTCAAGCAAAAGGTCGACCAGATCCGCGCCAAGCTCCCGCGCGGCAGCCAGGTGGTCATCCGCGGCCAGGTGCAGACGATGCAGGACTCTTTTGTGGGCCTCATTGTCGGTCTCGCGATGGCCATCGCGCTGGTCTACCTGCTGGTGGTGGTGAACTTCCAGTCGTGGATTGATGCGGGGGTGATCATCGCAGCGTTGCCGGCGGCGCTGGCTGGCATCGCGTGGATGCTGTTTATCACCGGCACGACATTGAGCGTCCCCGCGCTGACTGGCGCGATCATGACCATGGGGGTCGCCACCGCCAACAGTATCCTGCTCATCTCGTTTGCGCTCGACCGCAAGGCCGAGGGCGTACCGCCGCTGTCTGCAGCGCTCGAGGCGGGCGCGACGCGCATGCGGCCGGTGCTGATGACGGCGCTGGCGATGATCATCGGCATGATCCCGATGGCGCTGGGCCTCGGGGAGGGCGCCGAGCAGAACGCACCGCTTGGCCGGGCCGTCATCGGCGGCCTGCTCTTTGCCACCGTTTCAACGCTGTTTTTTGTGCCGGTCGTGTTCGCGTCGGTCCACCAGTGGCTGGCCAGGCGCGAAGAAGCGCGCGCGGCAAGGCACATCCAACCAGTCACCCCGCAGGAGAGCTGAGGCAATGTCTGAACAACGTCACAACGAGCTGGGCATCCACGTGATCGATCCGGATTCGGCGCATGAGCTCCTGAAACGCCGGCAGATCATCCGTCGCGCGAAGATTGTCACTTTCACCGTGCTGGTGCTGCTCGCACTGGGCGCCGGTCGCACGGTGGCCAGCCGCGTCGCCAACGCCAGTGCGCTCGAGAAGGGCACGGCCGAGCGCGCCAAGCAATACGTCAAGGTAACGCAGCCGGGCAATGGCGGCGCCGGCCAGAACCTGGTGCTCCCGGGCACGCTGCAAGGCTATGTGCAGTCACCGATCTCGGCGCGGGCCAGCGGCTACCTCAAACGCTGGCACAAGGACATCGGAAGCCGCGTCACCAGGGGCGAACTGCTTGCCGAGATCGATGCGCCTGAAATCGACCAGCAGTTGTCGCAGGGCATCGCGGCGCGCGAGCAGGCCGCACAAAGCCTTGCGCTTGCCAAAAGCAGCATGGAGCGCTGGGAGGCGCTGCGCAAGCGCGACGCGGTGTCGCAACAGGAGCTCGACGAGCGTCGCAGCGGCGAAGCGCAGGCCAAGGCCAACCTCGCCGCGGCCGACGCCAACGTCGAGCGATTGCGCCAGCTTGAGGGGTTCAAGCGCGTGGTCGCACCCTTTGCCGGCGTCATCACGCGCCGCAACGTCGATACCGGCGACCTGATCGATGCGGGCGGCGGCACCGGGCGCACGCTGTTCCTTCTGACGCAGACTGACCCGCTGCGCATCTATGTCAACGTGCCTCAGTCCTACGCCCATCTCATCAAGCCGGGCCAGAAAGTCACGGTGACCCAGGCGGAATTGCGCGGCAGGAGTTTTTCCGGGGAGGTGGCACGCACCGCGGCCTCTATCGATGCGGCAACGCGTTCGATGCAGATCGAGGTCAGCCTGCCCAATCGGGACGGTGAGTTGCTGCCCGGTGCTTATGTGCAGGTGTCGCTGCCCATTGCGGCCGGCGGACTTGCGCTCACCATGTCGACCAACACGCTGATGTTCCGTTCCGAAGGCACGCGCGTAGCGGTGGTGGACGAAACCGGCCGCATCAAGCTGCGCACCGTCAAGATCGGCCGCAATTACGGTGAACGCGTCGAGGTGCTCGATGGCGTGGGGGCCAAGGACCGCATCGTGCTCAATCCTTCTGACTCGCTCGCCGACGGCGACCAGGTTGAAGTGGTGGTGGCCGCCGCAGCCGATGCCGGCAAGGCGGGCAAGGCCGCTGCGCCCGCCGCCGAAGCCAAGGGCGCGGACGCCAAGGGTGCGGCCGCAAAGGATAAGCCGTGAAGTTGTCGCGCAAGCCGCATTTCGCGCCGGCAGCCTGCGCAGGCCTTGCGCTGCTGCTGGGTGCTTGTGCAGCCGGGCCCGAATACAGCAAGCCGCAGGTCGACATGCCCGTGGCCTGGAAGGTGGAGGCGCCCTGGCGCGCGGGCGCTCCCAAGGACGGTGAGCGAAAGGGCCCGTGGTGGCGGCGTTTTGGTGACGCGAGACTCAATACGCTCGCGGAACAGGCGCTCGCCGGCAGCCCGACCATTGCGCTGGCCACGGCGCGCCTGGCGCAATCCAACGCGGCCCTCGCCGCCTCGGATGCCGGTCGCTACCCGCAGGTGGGCCTCGGGGTGCGTGACTCTCGCACGCGCATTTCGGCCAACCGGCCGCTCACCAACAATACCTCCCCCAACTTCAGCACCACACAAAGCGATTACGTTGGCGTCCTCACCGCCAGCTATGAGGCCGATTTTTTTGGCCGCGTGCAGCGCAGTGTCGAGGGGGCGCGCGCCTCGGCCGAACAGGCGGCGGCTGATTTTGAGAACATCCGCCTGCTGCTGACCTCCGATCTTGCGACCGCCTATTTCAACCTGCGCGCCGTCGACATCGAGCTCGATGTGCTTGCACGCGCCATTGCGTTGCAGCGCGAGTCGCTGGCCTATGTGAAGTCGCGCCACGAGCTTGGCGCCGCCTCCGGCCTTGAGGTGGCGCAGCAGCAGACGCTGCTCGACAACACGCTGACCCAGGTGGATGTGCTGCGTCGCCAGCGCGCGCAGTTCGAGCACGCCATTGCCACGCTGACCGGCACGCCGGCGCCTCTGTTTTCGCTCAAGCCGGACATCAGCGCGCTCTCCCCGCCGGAGGTGCCCATCGGTGTTCCCTCTGATGTACTGGAGCGCCGGCCAGATGTTGCCGCGGCAGAACGCGCGATGGCAGCGGCCAATGCGCAGGTCGGGGTTACAAGCGCCGCGTATTTTCCCAGCATCAACCTCGGTGCTTTTTACGGCACGGAGAGCAGCCTGCTCGAGCGCCTGTTCACGGTGCCAAGTTATATCTGGTCGCTCGGGGTAACGCTGGCACAGCCGATATTCGACGGCGGCCGCATCCGCGCGAACATCGAAAACGCGCGCGCCGGTTACGACGCATCGGTCGCCCTGTACCGGCGCACCATCCTCACCGCGATGCAGGAGGCCGAGGACGGCATCATCGGCGCGGCGGCACTTGAGCGCGCCCATACCCAGGCACTTGCAACCGTTACCAGCGCCAGCCGTGTCCTGGAGCTCGCGCGTGCGCGCTACGAGGGCGGACTCGGCAGTTCGCTCGATGTGATCACGGCGCAGCAGGCCCAGCTCAACAGCGAGCGCCAGGCTGCGCAACTGCTCGGGCAACGCCTGCTGGTGTCCGTGTTCCTCGTTAAGGCCCTTGGCGGCGACTGGCAGGGTACGAAAAAAATCGCCTCTGAATGAGCGCGCCGCCGGCGCCATTGCCGGGGTAGCCCGGCTTGCGCCGGCGCCCTGATTACGGGCCGCTGCGTCGGGTGTGAAAATTTCAAACCGGCCGCAGATCCGGTCGGCCGCGATGCGAAACGGTCCCCGTGGCGGGTCGTTACGAATGATTACAAAAAACGCTTTGCCCGTACCCGCCACGCCTGCGCTGATGGTGCTTTAATTGGGTGTGCCGCCGTGAGTCGGCCGGTTGTGCGGGAAATATGGCGAAAAAGTCCGCTAGACTGCGCACAGACCGCGTCCGGTCGCGGCGGTTACCGTATTCGCCGTTATGCTGAAAAACACGTTTTAACGAGATATCCCGATGACCATTCCCTCCTCTCCGATGCGCACGCGCCCAAGCCGGCTCTGGTGGCTGCTTGCAATCGTCGTGCTGGCCGCCGCCTCAGGCGCGGGCTATTACTGGTTTTATATTGCGGCACCGGCCGCCGATGCGCAAAAAACACCCGGTGCGGGGGGCGCAAGCGGCAAGGGCGTTGCAGGCGGTACAGGAGGCCCGGGCGGTCCGGGGGGGCGTCGACCGGGCTTTGACCCAAATCGGGCGATGCCGGTCGTGGCGGTACCGGCCAAGACGGCCGATGTCGGTATTTATCTTGCCGGCCTCGGTGCGGTGACGCCGCTCGCGACGGTCACCGTCAAGAGTCGCGTTGACGGGCAGTTGATGAAGGTGTTGTTCAAGGAAGGGCAGACCGTCAAACGCGGCGACCTGCTTGCCGAGATCGACCCGCGTGCCTTCCAGGTGCAGCTTGCGCAGGCCGAGGGGCAGATGGCCAAGGACCAGGCCTTGCTCAAGAATGCGCAGGTCGATGCAGAGCGCTACCGCCTGCTTTTCCAGCAGGACTCGGTTTCCAAGCAGCAACTGGATACGCAGGAGTCGCTGGTGCGCCAGTACGAGGGCACGGTCAAGGCCGACCAGGGGGCGATAGACAGCGCCAGACTGCAGCTCGATTACAGTCGAATCACCGCGCCCATCGGCGGCCGGCTGGGCCTGCGGCAGGTGGATGTGGGCAACATCGTGCGCGCGGGCGACGCCACCGGCCTGGTGGTGATCACGCAATTGCAACCGGTGACCGCGGTGTTCACCATTCCCGAGGACGCGGTTCCCGCCGTGATGAAAAAACTCAAGGCCGGTGAGAAGCTGACGGCGGATGCCTACGATCGCGCGGACAAGCTCAAGCTCGCATCGGGCGTGCTCATCACCGCCGACAACCAGATCGACCCGGCGACCGGCACGGTCAAGCTCAAGGCGCAGTTCGCAAACAATGATTTCGCGCTCTTTCCCAACCAGTTTGTCAATGTCCGGCTGCTGGTTGATGTGAAGCGCGGCGCGACGGTCATTCCCTCATCGGCGGTTCAGCGCGGCGCGCGCGGCACCTTTGTTTACGTCGTCAAGGCCGACAACACGGTCACCGTGCGACCGGTCAAGCTCGGTCCGGTGCAGGGCGAGCTCACCGC
>CAITSH010000486.1 GCA_903895005.1 uncultured Pseudomonadota bacterium | reverse complement strand
GTGTGTGCGGACGTAGATCAACATCCCTTGCCGCCCCCGCAGCGGTATCACTGGCGCGCTCTAGGGAATCGGCATCGACGAGATGGAAAAGCGCGGTGAGCTGGCCTTTCTCAAGCTTGCTCATGGCTGCGCCAAATTCCTTCACGAAGGTTCCGGGTGGATTCCAATCAAGGTCACCGCCGTTCGCTGCACTACCGGGATCTTTCGACTGTTTAGCAAGATCTTCAAATTTCGCCCCAGCCTTGAGCTCTGCAATCAGCTTCTTTGCGGTGTCTTCGGCTTCCACGAGAATGTGCCGGGCCTTGAATTCTTTTTCTGCGCTTTGCGATTTGGACAACTTGTCGTACTCCGCCTGCACATCGGCATCCTTAACTGGATGACTCTTTATCTGATCGCGGATCAGGGCCCGGATAAGGATGTCCTCGCGTGAAGCCTCCAGCTGGAGCTTGACATCGCTGTTCTTGGCGAGCGCCTTTCGTTCTGCTTCTTCAAGGAATAGCTGACGGGAAATCAATTCCTCGCGGACCATTTCGCGCAATTCTGGTGTGGTTGCGCGGCCCTGGGCAGCCAATGCTTTTAAAAATTCGTCAAGCTTGGCCTTTGGGATGGCCTTGCCGTTAACAACGACGGCATTTTGCGCCCACGTCGGAGTCGAGATGCCAACGCCAATAATAAGCGCCGATGCAGCGACTACGGATGCGAGACTGCGGCCTTTAACGGGTGAGAGAGAAAGCATGAATGCGGTCCAAATTGGGCGTGGAACTTGACATCAGTGGCCCAATGTTGGGCCAGCAGTCAAACTTGGGGAGTGGTTGCAGTCAGAGATAGCGCATGAATTCTGTGCGGCATCCAATCCGCGACGCAATCATACACAAGCCGATGTCGTGCCACAGGCCGCAGATTCTCGAACCGACTCGAAGTGATCAGGACTCTAAAATGCCCCGCGCCGTCCTTGGCGCCTTCATGGCCCGCATGCGCGGCACTGTCATCGTGAACCTCAAGAACCGCAGCATCGGGAAAGCCGGCACGCAGACGCGCACGAATTTCGTCAAGGGTTGGACGCATCGGCAACCTTAGGGATTGAAGGTTCGTCGGCCCCAACAGTGCCCTGTTGGAGGTGGCGATTCACGTAAACCGCTTGCAGCAGGACATTGACAACTGTGAGGCCCGTTGCGCCGAAGAGCTTGAAATTGACCCAGGTTTCTGTGTCAAAGCGGTAGGCAATCAGCAGATTCAAGACCGCCATCAGGCAAAAAAATCCAACCCACATTGCGCTTAGGCGGTTCCAGACCGAATCGGGCAGCGTCAGTTGATTCCTCATCATGCCCGCCAGCGCATTGCGGCCGCGCAGTCGAGCGCCCACCAGTAACAGGACGAATAAGCCGTATAGCACCGTGGGCTTCCACTTGATGAAGGTCTCATCCTGGAAGAGGAGGGTAGCCCCGCCGAACACCACGATGATGACAAGGGAGGCCCACCGCATCGGTTCGATTTGCCTTCCGGTCAGTTTCATCCACGCCAGCATGACGACCGTCATTGCGATCGCAACTCCAGTTGCGAAATACAGGTTTACAAACTTATAGGTGACGTAGAAGACGACGATCGGCAGAAAGTCCACGAGAAAATTCATGGATTCTGCTCAGTGTTCGGGG
>CAITSH010000485.1 GCA_903895005.1 uncultured Pseudomonadota bacterium | reverse complement strand
GCTGCAAACCCTTATCTGGCGGGGCTTTCCAGCCGACGCTCGTTCTTAAGAGCCGTAACGCCGCGCTGCTTCGTGCGGGGGAATGGCTGAAGATCCTCGCCAGACGGGCATTTGCTGGCGATGCCACGAGAAGAGCGGCTTTCTCCTGCCTGCTCACACCGCGCCGGAAGGCCAGCGCGCGTACATTGCCTCATGGGCATCCCGCGGGGAGCAACAGCATGAATGGCATCGGCAAACCGGACAGCACATCGTTCTTACAGGGCACGCAACGCGCGGACGCCTCGCAACTGGTCAGCCGGCTTTTTGCCCGACTGGATACCGGCGGCAAAGGGTCCATCGACAAGGCGACGCTGGACACGGCGTTCAGCACGCTCTACAAGGGTGGCGCGGGCGACCGCGGCAAGACAAGCGGCGGCACGGGTACCTCAGACGCCGTATTCAATGCGCTCGATACCAACGGCGACTGCAAGCTCACACCGCAGGAGACGACCGACGCGGTCAGCAGCATCCTCGCGCAAATCGCAAGCGCGGGTGGCCAGGGTACCGGCGGCCCTCATCACCATCATCATCGCGAACACGGCGTGCAGGCCGCTGCCGCGCCCACACAGGACAAGGCCAGCATCACGGTCAGCTCCCCCGCAACAACGGCGGCGAGCGATGCAGCACCGTCCACGCGCGAACTCATGCAAAAAGCGGCGCAACTGGCGCGCGCTTATGCCGACCCGGTCGGCGTCGTATCGAAAGGGCTGTCGCTGCTGGCCTGATCAAGCCAAAGCCCAGTTCCTCATGCAAAGGCCGGCTTGAAACCGGCCTTTTCTTTTGTGCACTTCTCGCGCCGGCATCGCGGCGGCCGCAGTAAAATACGCTAGGCGCCGCACGCGCCCTTGTCATTGAGCAAAAGACACAGGGCCACCCAGGCCGCGCCGAACCACCCCGCCCCCGTACAAACCCCAGACCGACAGGACACCCCGTACATGCAGAACCAGACAAAGCCGCTCATCATCGCCCTCGAAGAACACTACTTCGACGCCGAGATCGCCTCGCATTTTCTCGGCCGCGATGTGCCGCCGGAGGTGCGCAAGCGCCTGGACGACCTGGGCGACCTGCGCATCAAGGAAATGGACGAGGCCGGCATTACCGTGCAGGTGTTGTCGCAGGGTGCGCCTGCACTGCAGCGCGTTGCCGCCGACATCGCCGTGCCGCTCGCGGTGCGCGCCAACGACAGGCTCAAGGCCACCATAGACCGCCACCCGGACCGCTTCGCCGGCTTCGCCGTGCTGCCCACCGCCGATCCGCTGGCCTCGGCGGACGAACTGGAACGCACCGTCACCAAGCTCGGATTCAAGGGCGCGATGATCCACGGCCTCACCTTTAACGGTCCCAATCAGGGCGTGTTCTTTGACGACAAGCGATTCTGGCCCATTTGCGAGCGCGCCCAGGCCCTCGACGTGCCGCTCTACCTGCACCCGGCGATGCCGCACCCGGCTGTCATCGAGACCTATTACAAGGAATACGCCAAGGACTTCCCGTCCATCCTCAACGCCGGCTGGGGCTTTACCGTCGAGACGGCCACGCAGGGATTGCGCATGGTGCTATCGGGCGTGTTTGACGCCTACCCGCGCCTGAAAATCATCCTCGGCCACCTCGGCGAGTCGCTGCCTTTTTCGCTCTGGCGCATCGACGAGTCGCTGTCGCGCCCGGGCAACAAGCCCATCGCGTTTCGGGAAACTTTCCGCGAGCATTTTTATGTCACCACCAGCGGCAATTTTTCCACGCCGGCGCTGCTCTGCACGATGATGGAAATGGGCGCCGACCGCATCATGTTCTCGGTCGACTGGCCGTTCATGGAAAACCCGCCCGGCACCAAGTGGCTCAATGAGCTGCACATCAGCACCGAAGACAAGATCAAGATGCAAAGCGGAAACGCGAAGCGGCTGTTGAAGATGTAAGGTTCGGCGCAACGCAGGTCAGTGCAAGTAAAACGCAAGAAACGAAGCAGGCTGCGTGACTCCCTCCCCCTCGACGGGGGAGGGTTGGGGAGACGGTGAAAGTTCGCAAGCACGACCAGCCCCTCTCCCTGTCCCTCCCCCGCCGAGGGGTAGGGAACCTGCTAACAAATTGCTTCTCATATCCAAGCATCTCATTGCGAGACGATCAACAGGTAGCACGCCTAAGATGAACAACACCCCCGAATCCATAGGCTCGGCCCACGACATCATCGGCCGGCACCTGCCGCGAAAAGAAGACCAGCGCCTGCTCACCGGTGCGGGTCGCTTCAGCGACGACTTCAGCGTACCCGGACAGGCCTGCGCCGCGATGGTGCGCTCGCCGTTTCCGCATGCGCGCCTCGTCGCGATCGACACATCAGCAGCAATGGCGATGCCCGGCGTGCTCGCCGTCTACACCGGCAAGGACTGCCTTGCCGACGGCCTGGGACCGATCCCGCACAGTCCGCTGCCCTCGACGCAATTCGACATCAAGCTGGGCGCCCCCGGCGGCGGCAAGGTGTTCGAAGGCCCGCACCTGCTGCTGCCGCACGACAAGGCGCGCCATGTCGGCGAAGCGGTGGCGATGGTGGTGGCGCGCAGCAAGGGCGAAGCCGCCGACGCGGCCGAGGCGGTGCAGGTCGAGTACGAGGAGCTGGCCTGGGTGACGCACTCGGAAAACGCATTGAGAGAAGGCGCCCCTTCGGTCTGGGACGAAGCGCCGGGTAACGTGCTGGTCGAGTCCTGGTTTGGCGACCGCGAGGCGACGGATCGTGCCTTTGCCGCGGCCGATCACGTGGTGAAAATGGATTTTCATGTCGGCCGCGTCACCGCCGTCACGATGGAACCGCGCGCCGCACTGGCGCAATACGATGCTGCAACGGGCGAATACACCCTGCACGCGGGCAGCGGCGGCGCGGTGCGCCAGCGCCGCGAGCTCGCGACGGTGCTGGGTATCGCGCCGGAGAAACTGCGCGTGCTCTCGCTTGATGTGGGCGGCAACTTTGGCGCACGAAACCGCGTCTATGTCGAGTTCGGCCTCACGCTGTGGGCCGCGCACAAGCTAGGCTGCGCCGTGAAATACACCGCCACGCGCTCCGAGACATTCCTGTCCGACTACCAGGGTCGTGACCTGGTGATGCGCACCGAACTCGCCTTGCGCAAGGACGGAAAATTCCTTGCGCTGCGCTCGTCCAACCTGTCCAACGTCGGTGCGCGCTGCGCCTCGCTGTCGCCGCTGTCCAAGGGCTCGGGGCTGGTGACCGGCTCCTACGACATCCCGGTCGCCTCACTGCAAAGCCGCGCCGTCTTCACCAACACCGCACCAACCACGCCCTACCGCAGCTCGGGCCGGCCCGAGGTGAACTTCGCCATCGAGCGCCTGGTCGATACCGCGGCAACGGAACTGGGCATAGACCGCATTGAACTGCGCCGCCGCAACCTCGTGCAGCCGGGCGCGATGCCCTACCGCAACGCCATCGGCATGGTCTACGACAGCGGTACCTATGAATCCAACCTTGACCTGGCCATGCAGATCGCCGGCTGGGACGGCTTCGCGGCGCGCCGCGAGGAATCCACCGCGCGCGGCAGGTTGCTTGGCATCGGACTTGCTCATTACGTCGAATCGTCGATCGGCGCGCCAAAAGAGCGCGCCGAAATCAGCATTGCTGCGAACGGCCGCGTACGCGTGGTGATCGGCACACAGCCCAGCGGCCAGGGCCATGAAACTAGTTTCGCCCAGGTTGTCGCGACCTTGCTCGCAGTCCCGGTCGATGCCATCGATGTGATCATGGGCGACACACGCGATGTCAGCGTCGGCGGCGGTTCACATTCGGGCCGCTCGATGCGTCATGCGGCAACGGTGTTCAACCTCGCTTCAAAGCAGCTGATCGAGAACGGCAAAAAGCTCGCCGCCTTCCTGCTCGAAACGGATACACCGAAGGTGGACTTTCGCGACGGGCGCTTTTGCACCGCGGGTGGCGAGCAATCCTACGACTTTCTTGAACTCGCGCGCCGCGCCGAGGATGCCTTCGTGCCCCGCGAGATCAAGGGCGGGCTCGCCGTGGCCACAGAAAACGACATGCACGACCCGGTGTTCCCCAATGGCTGCGCCGTGTGCGAATGCGAGATCGATCCGGACACCGGCGTGGTGAGCGTTACGCGCTATGCCGCCGTCGACGATGTCGGCCGCTGCATCAACCCGCTCATCGTCCACGGCCAGACCCACGGCGGCATCGCCCAGGGCGTGGGCCAGGTGTTGTCGGAGCAGTGCGTCATCGACCCGGAATCCGGCCAGACCCTGACGGGATCGCTGATGGACTACGGCCTGCCGCGCGCCGACACATTGCCCTCGTTCCAGACCGAAATCGTCGAGGTGCTGTCGCCGACCAACCCCTTCGGCATCAAGGCGGGCGGCGAAGGCGGCACCACGCCGGCGCCGGCTGCGGTCATCAACGCCATTGTCGACGCGCTGCGCGAATACGGTGTGCGCGACCTGCCCACGCCGGCGACGCCGCAATTGATCTGGCGCATCATTCACGGGAAGACACAAACACATAGCTGAGTAGGGTCGGCCGCTTTATCACGAACGCGAACCTAGAAGTCGCGGCGCAACGATAGCGAATCGGTCGCACGGTACCACCAGGAGGATTGGAAACATGAATGCAGTTCGCTTCACCCGCGTTGCCGTTGCGGCATTGCTGCTGGCCGCCCTGCCCGCCGGCGCACAGAATGCGGCGACGGGTTATCCGAAGGGGCCGGTGCGTGTAATCCTGCCCTTTCCCGCCGGCGGCGGCGTCGATGCGGCGGGCCGCATTCTTGCGCAAAAACTCAGCGAGAGCCTGGGCAAGTCCTTTGTCATTGAAAATCGCGGCGGTGCCAACGGCAATATCGGCACCGAGCTCGCGGCCAAGGCCGGCAACGACGGCCTGACACTGCTATTTTCCGGCGCCGGCTTTGTCACCAATCCCAGCCTGTACAAGACCGTGCCCTACGACCCTGTAAAGGACTTCGAGCCGGTGAGCCTGATGGCCCTGGGCCCCAACGTGCTGGTGGTGCACCCTTCACTGCCGGTGCATTCGGTACCCGAACTGATCGCACTGGCCAAGGCGCAACCGGGCCGTATCGGCTTCGCCGGCGCCGGCAACGCCAGCACACCGCACCTCGCAGGCGAGCTCTTCAACACCATGGCCGGCGTGCAGATGATCCATATCCCCTACCGCGGGTCGGGCCCGGCGATGATTGGCCTGCTGGCCGGCGATGTTCCGGTGATGTTTCTGCCGGCCATCAACGCCTTCCAGCACATCAGCTCGGGGCGGCTGCGCGTACTTGCTGTCACCAGCCGCGAGCGCCTGGCGGCGCTGCCGGATGTGCCCACGGTTTCATCCGCCGGGCTCGCCGGCTATGAGTCGAGCCAGTGGTACGGCCTGCTCGCACCGGCCGGAACCAAACAGGAAATCCTGGCGCTGCTCAACAGCCACGTGGCGAGGATCATGCAAAGCGATGAGATGAAACTGCGCATGAAAAACGACGGCCTCGTACCGATAGGCGGCAGCCGCGAACAATTCGCCGCGCATATCAGGACGGAAATCGACAAGTGGGCCAAGGTCATCCGCGCCTCCGGCGCCACGGTGGACTGAACGATGAAACGCGTACTGAATTTTCTTGTGGTGCTGGCCTTCGCAAGCCTTGCCTGCGGCAGCGCACTGGCGCAACCGGCCTATCCGGACAAGCCGGTGCGCCTGGTGATCGGATTTCCAGCCGGCAGCGCCACCGACATCGCCTCACGCATTCTCGCGCACAAGATGTCGGAGTTTCTCGGCCAGCAGGTGGTGGTCGACAACCGGCCCGGAGCCAGCACCAGCATCGCCGCGGTGGTGGTGGCCAAATCCCCGGCGGATGGCTACACGCTGTTCATGGCCGGCAATTCCAACGCCGTCACACCCAGCCTCAGTAAAAATGTTCCGTTTGATTTTTTCCGCGACTTTTCACCGGTGGCGCTGGCGGTCAGCATTCCGAATATCCTGGTGGTGAATTCGGGCCTGGGCGTGACGGATGTTCCACAGCTCGTCGACCTCGTCAAAAAAAATCCGGGCAAGGTGTTTTTTGCATCATCGGGCAACGGCACCATGTCGCATCTGGCGGGCGAGCTCTTTGGTTTTACCATCGGCTCGCGCATGACCCACGTACCCTACAAGGGCAGCTCGCAGGCGGTCACCGATTTGCTCTCCGGCACGGTGCCCGTGATGTTTGCCCCGGCCTCGACGGTGTTGCCCTACGTAAAAGACGGGAAGTTGAGGGCGCTTGCCAGCACCGGCGTGGAGCGCTCGCGCATCGCACCTGACCTGCCGACCATCGCCGAAAAAGGCCTGCCTGATTACGACACGCGCATCTGGTTTGGCGTCGTAGCACCGGCCGGCACGCCCGAGGCGGTCGTTCGCAAGCTCGCCGATGCCATCAACCGCTCGCTCGACGCACCCGACATCAGGGACCAGCTCGCCTTGCAAGGCATAGAGCCGTTCAAGGGGGATGCAAAGCGTTTTTCCGAGCATATGCAAAAGGAAATGACGCGCTGGGCGACATTGATCAAAAGCCGCGGCATCACCGCCGACTGAGCCCCTCCTCTCCATCCACAGGACCTCGCACACAATATGACCAGCCTGCGCAAACTCATACAGGGCGACGAACTCGTTGTCGCACCCGTCGCCCTCAATGCCATCATGGCCAAACTGGCGCACGACGCCGGCTTCAAGGCCGTCTATATCTCGGGCGGCTCACTGGGCTGGTTGAAATGCGTCACCGAGGCCAACCTGGCGCTGCCCGATTTCACTGACATCGCCCTGGACATGCGCGCCGCCTGCGACATCCAGCTGGTACTGGATGCCGGCGGCGGCTGGGGCGACCCGGTGCACATGCACCGCACCATGGCCCTCGCCGAGGCGGCGGGCTTTGCCGCGCTCGAGGTCGAGGACCAGTTCCTGCCGCGTCGCGTGCATCACCACATCGGCGCCGAGCGCCTGATCGAACCCGAGCACATGGTGCAAAAAATTCGCGAACTGGTGGCCGCGCGCCGCAACCCGGACACGCTCATCGTCGGCCGTACCAACGCGATCCGGCTCACCGGCATGGACGACGCGCTGCGTCGCGCCGAAATGTACAAGGCCGCCGGCGCCGACATGATTTTCGTGCACACGCGCGACCCCGAGCAGATCCGCACCATAGGCGAACGCCTGCCGGCACCGCTGATGATTTTTGCACCCGGCGACGGGTTTTCGGAGTTCGCGCTATCGCGCCAGGATTTTTTCAAACTCGGCTTTCGGCTTGCCGCATCATCGGGCTCGGCCTTTGCCGCGATGTACAAGGCCGTGCGCCAGTCCTACGAATGCCTCGCTCGAGACGAGGCGGACATTTTCCTGGGCACGGGCGGCGTGGCCAGGCAGATGAAGGAAGCGCACGCCACCTGCGAGCTGCCGCGCCTGCTCGAGATCGAGCGCAAGACGACGGGAGCGTGACCGCGCCAGTCAGGCGCCGGGGCCGCTGCAGTAGAATGTCGCCTCTCTCTACTACACACCCATAACCCATGGCCGACCCCACTCCGCAAGCCGCGCAGCGCTTTGCGCGCGCGCGACTTGAATCCTTTATTTCAGAGGCGCTGCTGGTCGTGGGCCTGCCCAAGGCGGACGCCGCCACCTGCGCCGAACTGATGACCCGCGCCGACCTCAACGGCGCCGACGGCCACGGCATCTTCCGGCTTCCACAGTACGTGCGCCGCATCAAGGCCGGCGCCGTGAACGTCACGCCCAAGGTGCGCATCGAACGCGAAATGGCCGGCATGGCCCTGGTTGACGGTGACAACGGCATGGGCCACGTGGTGATGAAATTCGCCGCCGAGACGGCCATCGCCAAAGCCAAAACAGCCGGCATCGCCTGGGTCGGCGTGCACCACAGCAACCACGCCGGTCCGGCCTCGCTTTACGCGGCAATGCCGCTCGCGCAGGACATGATCGGTCTCTATCTTGCTGTGGGCAATGCCAACCACATGGCGCCCTGGGGCGGCATCGACATGCTGCTCTCGACCAATCCCATCGCCGTCGCGGTGCCCGGTCTCGAAGAAGGCCCCATCGTGCTCGACATGGCCACCACCGTCGCAGCCTACGGCAAGGTCAAAACCAAGGCGCAGCGCGGCGAAATGATGCCCGAGGGCTGGATGATTGACCGCCAGGGCAAACCGCTGACCGACCCGAAAAAATCCGAGGACGGCATGCTGCTGCCCATCGGTGGATACAAGGGCTACGGCTTGTCTTTGGTGTACGGGCTGCTGGCCGGCACGCTCAACGGCGCGGCGCTCGGGAGCCGCACCGTGGACTTTAACAACGATGACACCTCGGTCACAGACACCGGCCACACCATCGTCGCGATCTCGCTCGAAGCCTTTGGCGAGATCACCGCGATCAAGCGAGATGTTGATCGCGTGGTGCGCGAACTTCGCGGCTCGCGACGCCTTCCGGGCGTGGACCGCGTCTGGCTGCCGGGCGAGCAAAGCCAGGCCAAACTTGCGGAGCGCAATCGCGACGGCGTGCCGGTGCCTGCGGCCCTGCTGACCGCCCTCAACAAACTGGCATCGGACCTGGGCATCCCCGCTTTGGCCTGAGCATTTTTAAAAAAGGCCGGCACTAAACCTGTCAGACGAACAGGACACGCCGGCGTGCTGCACCATCAAAAAAACAGCAGTCCCGCACTAAAAAGAGGAGGAGGCGTCATGAATACCAAAAGCCTTGCAAGGGCATTGGCGGGTGGGTTTGCCGCCGCGTCGCTGTACTTATTGTCTTTGGCAGCCTGCGCGCAGTCGCCACAAACATCGCAACAACAAGGTGCTGCAGCGGCCTGGCCGACCAAGCCGGTAAAACTGGTGGTCGGCTACGCACCGGGCGGAGTTGCCGATATTACGGCGCGCATGATCGCGCAAAAGCTGTCTGTCGCGCTGGGCCAGCAGGTCATCATTGAGAACAAGCCCAGCGCCGGCCTTATCGTCGCCTCCGAGATGGTGGCCAAGGCCGACCCCGACGGCTACACGCTGCTGCACCTCAACTACGGCAACGCCGTCAGCGCGGCCCTGTACCGCACGCTGCCCTTTGACACTGTGCGCGACTTTGCGCCGATTTCAGCCATGGGATTCTTTGATGTGATGGTGCTGGCCAACAAAGGCTCGAACATTTCCAGCATCAAGGATGTCATCGCCTTGGCCAAAGCCAATCCGGACAAGCTCAATATCGGCACCGTCAGCATAGGTAGCGGCCAGTACATGGCGGCGTCCCTCTTCAAGGCCATGACGGGATTAAACCTGACCATTGTGCCGTTCAAGAGCACACCGGCGCTCGTTACAGCCCTCAAGAGCAACGACATCCAGGTGGCCTTTGAAATCGGCGCACCGGTGCTGTCGCTTGTAAGAAGCGGAGACCTCAAGGCCATTGCGATTAGTTCGGCCAGACGTTTTTCCTCGCTGCCCGACGTACCGACGCTGGCGGAGAGCGGCGTCAGCGGTTACCAGGTCACCGCCTGGAACGGCATCGCCGCGCCGGCCAAAACACCGCGCGCCATCATTGAGCGGCTTAACCGCGAGGTCAACGCCGCGCTGGCGCAGCCGGACATACGTCAGCGCTTTCAGGAATTCGGCATCGATGCGCGCGGCGGCTCGCCCGAGGAATTGCGTGACCTGCTCGCCGGCGAGATCGTAAAATGGAAAGACCTCGTCGAGACCACAAAAATGGAGAAGCAATAATGAGCAAGCTTTCGGTTGCCGTCGTCGGCGCCGGCATGGGCGGCCTGGCCGCCGCCGCGACCCTGCGCCGCGTTGGCATAGATGTGCAGGTCTACGAACAGGCGAGCAAGTTCGGCCGCATCGGCGCGGGCATTCAGATGATGCCCAACTCTATGAAGGTGCTGCGCGGCATCGGCGTCGAGGACAGGCTGCGCAAAATCGCCTTCGCGCCCGACTCGCACCTCAACCGCGACGGCGTCACCGGTGAAGTGACGGGCGAGCTGCCCATGCCCGAGGACCTCTACGGCGCGCCCTACCTGTGTATGCACCGCGCCGACCTGCACGATTCGCTCGCATCGGCGGTGCCGCCCGAGCTCATTCACCTGAATAAAAAACTCACCGGCCTGGATCAGGACGGCAAGCGCGTGACCCTCTCGTTTGCAGACGGCAGCAAGGCCACGGCCGATGCGGTAATCGGCGCCGATGGCGTACATTCACTGGTGCGCGACATCCTGCTCGGACCGGAGCAACCCTTCAACAAGGGCCGTGTCGCCTATCGCGCGATCTTCAAGGCCTCCCTGATGGGCGGGCGTGAAATCCGCCCCTCGCGCACCAAGTGGTGGGGAACCGACCGGCACATCGTCATTTACTACACCACCGCGGCGCGCGACGAGCTGTACTTTGTCACCAGCCTGCCCGAGCCCATCGAATGGGCGACGCGCGAATCCTGGTCGGCAAAGGGCGACGTGGTCGAACTGCGCAAGGCCTACGCCAGTTTCCATGAAGAAGTGCGCATGGTGCTTGATGCCTGCCCGGACTGCCACAAGTGGGCGATTCTCGAACGCGAGCCGCTGGCCACCTGGAGCAAGGGCCGCGTCGCACTGCTTGGCGACGCCTGCCACCCGATGACGCCCTACATGGCGCAGGGAGCGGCGACCTCGATTGAAGATGCCGCCGTGCTGGCGCGCTGCCTCGAGATGGATGGGGCCAATGTGGAGAAGGCCTTCGCCCGCTATGAGGCGCACCGCAAGCCGCGCACTTCGCGCATACAGGCGATTTCCAGCGCCAATACCTGGATGAAGCAAGGCGGCAGCAAGGAAGACACCAGCTGGTTGTACGGCTATGACGCCTGGAACACCGCCCTCCCTGATCCGACCGACCCGATAAAGGCAGCAGCATGAGCCCCACGCAGCATCAGCAAAATCATCAATCCGGCATGTTCAAGACCGCAGACGGCTGTGACATCGGCTACACCGTGCACGCCGCCGGCAAGCCGGGCGCGCCGCGCCTTGGGCTGATTCATTCGCTGGCGATGGACCGCAGCTTCTGGGACGGCGTAGTGGGCGAGATTGCCGGACGCGCAGAAGTACTCACTATCGATTGTCGCGGCCACGGCGCCTCCGGCCGCATGCTAGGACCGTACTCACCGGAACAGTTCGCGGCCGACCTCGCCGCACTGCTTGATCACCTCGGCTGGAGCCAAACCGCGGTCGCCGGCTGCTCCATGGGCGGCTGCATCGCGCAGGCCTTTGCCGGCCTTTATCCGCAACGCACCACGCACCTGACCCTGATCGACACCACCGCTTGGTACGGCGCTGATGCGCCCAAGGTTTGGCGCGAGCGCGGCGCAGCCGGAAAAGAAAAAGGTCTTGCCTCGCTCACCGCCTTCCAGGTCACGCGCTGGTTCGGCGACGCATTTCGCGCCGAGCAGCCGGCAAAGGTTGAGGCCGCAGTCGCCGTGTTCCTCGCCAATGAACCGGCCTGCTACGCCGCCACCTGCGAAATGCTCGGTGACGCCGACCTGCGCCACTACCTGCCGGCCTTGCGCATGCCGGTGCAGATCATTGTGGGTGAGGAGGACTACGCCACCCCGGTGGCGATGGCCGAGCAAATGCACGCCGCCATCCCGCAATCGACCGTGACCGTGCTCAATGGCGCCCGCCACCTGACGCCGGTGGAGCGCCCGGCCGATATCGCCGCAAAAATCACCGCCATTCTCGGCGTGTAAAGTACCCGTCGTGACTAGTTGAAGGAAACAGCATGACCCAACCGATTCGCAGCATCCTCATCTACGGCTATGGCGTCATGGGCCAGGGCGTTGCGCGCACCTTTGCCGACGCGGGCTTCATCACCACCGTCAAATCCAGCCGCGCAGCCGAGCTCAAGCTGCCGGCCAACATCAAGGCCGTGAGCACGCTCCCGGCAGAAGCCCCCGACATGGCGATCGAACTTGTCTCGGAGGACGTCGCCACCAAGCAGGCGGTGATCGCCGAAATGGAAAAGGCCTGGCCCGGCGCACACACGCTGATCGCCACCGGCACCTCAGGCCTTGACCTTGTGGAACTGGCGCAAGGCATGAAACACCCGGAGCGCTTTATCGGGCTGCATTACTTCATGCCCGCGGACACCACGCCGGTCGTCGAGGTCATGGCCGGACTCGATGCGCCGCGTGAAGCGGTGGACCGCGCGGCCGAGGCGCTGCGCCGGAGCGGCAAGGAGCCGGTGCTGTTGTACAAGCCCATCGT
Organism: uncultured Pseudomonadota bacterium; assembly: GCA_903895005.1. The sequence goes on along the minus strand of CAITSH010000485.1, from coordinate 3,485 downwards.
CGGCTTTCTGATCAACCGGCTGCAGCACGCCATCCTGCACGAGGCCTATTACCTGATTGAGGCCGGCGTGTCCTCGGCCGCCGACATCGACCATGCTGCGCGCCGACTTCTCGCGCCGCGCATGTGCCTCACCGGCCTGATACAGCAAAAAGACATCAGCGGCCTGCAAATCCATGCCGACGCGCAGCGCTCCATCGTTCCCAAGCTGTTTCACAACAACGAACCCAATCCGATGCTGCAAAACATGGTGAAGCACGGCGAGTCCGGCCTCGCCGCAGGCAAGGGGTTTTACGATTGGAAAGGCATTGATGCGGCCGCCGTCAAGAAGGCCTCGTCGCAACAGTTGTCCAAACTGCTTGCCTATCTCGACAAGGAAATGGCCCCGACCGCCGGCCAGCAACCCAAGATCCGCAAGTAACAGAGCTGCGCGAGGTAGGCGGGCTCAGTCAACCTTTGCGCCGACTTCCTTCACCAGCTTTGCATAGCGGCCGTATTCGGCGCGGATCTCCGCGGCAAATTCCTCTGGCGTGGTGATCCACGCCTCGACGCCACCGGCGTTGCGCAAGCGCTCTTTCACATCGGGCAGCGCGAGCGCCTTGTTGACCTCGGTGCGAAGGCGCGCGATCACCGCTTCCGGCGTACCGGCGGCGGCAAAAAGCCCGTACCACTGCACCATTACAAAGTCCGGATAGAGCTCGGCCACGGTCGGCACATCGGGCATCACCGGCGAGCGCTGCGTGCCGGTGAAGGCGAGCGCGCGCAGGCGACCGGCCTTGATCTGCGGCGCGCTCGAGGTGCCCGACATGGTGGCCAACACCTCACCGGCCACCGTGGCGGTGGCGGCCGGCGAACCGCCCTTGTACGGAATGTGAACCATGTTGATCCCGGCACGCGCCTTCAGGCGCTCCATGGTGAGGTGGTGCTGGCTGCCATTGCCACCCGATGCGTATTGCAGCGGCGGGTTGGCGCGGCGCGCGAAGTCAATGAACTCGGACAGCGTCTGCGCCGGCACGCCCGGGTTGATCGCAAGAAAAAAGCCGTTCGACACTAGGCTTGCCACCGGCGAGAGATCCTTCATCGTATCGAAGGGCATTTTGGCGTACAGGTGCGGGTTGATCGCCATCAGACTGTCCATGCCAAGCAACAGCGTGTAACCATCGGGCGCCGACTTGGCGACCGCGTCGCCGGCGATGTTGCCGTTGGATCCGACACGGTTTTCCACCACCACCGGCTGGCCCAGTGCTTCGGACAACTTGGGCGCGAGCAGGCGCGCGACGATGTCCGGCCCGCCGCCCGGCGGAATGGGAACGAGCAGGCGTATCGGCTTGGCCGGATATTGGGCCATGGCCGGGGTCATGAACGCAAGCGTCAGTGTCAGTATCGACGTCAGTGCCAACCCAAACGCGGTACACAGCGCGCGCAGCACCGCGACAAACAATTGATGCGTCATGTCACAAGTCTCCCTTTACCCGCATCGACACCTGAAAACCCTTTTCCGGCGCGGCTTTCCAGCTTATTGCATCAACTGGAGCCGCGGCCGCCGGCGGCGGATCAAACCTGACCATGGGTTCGGCGATCACCGACAGGCTTAGAGCGGTGTAGGCCACCATCAGCACCGTCAGCGGAACACAGGCGAGCGCCGCGGTGCGGGATGCGCCAAGCATGGCCAACGCAACGCGATGCGCAAGCCAGACCGCTGCTACATGACCGGCGACGATGGCGGTGATGGCCACGTACCAGGTCGTCTTCGCGTCCACGAGACCGATGTCCGGGTACATGCCCGCGGTGCCAAAAATATTCCAGCGCAATGCGAACGGGTCGGAGAGCAGCGGGATCAGGTTCTGCCCCTGTATGAGCAGGCCGGAAAAATTGTGTGCGATGTTGTAGCCGACCGCAATCGGCACCAGCGTCCAGGCGTAACGCCGAGCGACGTCCCCTGCGGTAAGGCCCTGAACACGCAACAGCACCGCGGCCCCCAAACAGGCTACCCGGTAGGCGCAAAGAAAGGCCAGCCACAAACCGACAAGACCGAGCGTGCCGGCGACATAGCCGTTGGTATCGGCCAGCGTCGGGAGCGCGCGGATGAACGCCGCCTCGACCACGCCCCATGCTCCTCCGGCACGCAAGCCGTCGTACAACACTGTCGATAGCATGGCGATGACAAAGCCCACGCCGTCGGCGCCCGCATTCTGTGCGTTGAGCAGGCCCGTCCCGGGGATACGTACGATGAAACCGCCCCGAGCCGCGCGCACCGCCAGCGGTGCAAAACGCCCCAGCACCTCGAAATACACCGCAAAGACATCGGCATTTTTCTGCCAGGTTTCACGCCCGAAACAGACCATGCCACCAAGCGTGAACGCCGACCAGGCGAGTGCCGCAACGCCGATACGCACCGGCACGCTCGCCAGCGGATACACCAGTTCCAGCCATGACCATAACAGCAGCAAGGCCACGGCTGGCCAGCGGCCGAGCGCACGCGGATAGCTAAAATGCAGTGCGATACCCTCGCGCTGGCCGGCTCGCCGCACCAGAGCATCGAGCAGGTCGAACAGCGTGCGCCAGGGATCAAGCACAGGCCAGAGATTGCAAACGCACGCCGCAATGAAGGACAAGCCGACCCACCAGCTAATCCAGACCAGCGTCGGCGCAAAATTCATCAACGGATCGCCGCTGCCGAAAAATGCAGAGGTAATGGCGAGCCCAAAAAGGCAAAGCGCAATTGCACGGCAAAACCATGCACCGGCGTTGGCTACGGACTGCCAGCGGCCAAACAGGATCTCGCATGGCATCGCCCGGCGGGGCGGCGACGATTGCACGAATACCGCCGCCACGACAAAACTCAACGCCACCACCAGCGCCGCGGCGACAACAAAATACGTGAGCGGGACCGGCAGGTCGTAGCGCTCGTCAAAGGAATGCGCCAGCGCCGCACGACTGCCGGTCAGCAGGAGCGCCGCCTGCGTTAAACCCAGCAACACGGCGGCGCGCCGCCTCATTGCGGTTGGACCTCGATCACGGCAAGCGGCGGGCCGTGGTGGGCCCGCGCCTTTTCCACGGTGCCTTCCGCTCCATGCCACTCAACCGGGAAGCGACCGCTGGCAAAGGCCTTGAACCTCAGTTCGGCAGGTATGCCGGCGGCGACTCTGGCACCAACACGATAACCGTGAACGTGCAGTTCACCCGGCGTGTCGCTCGTGACCGTCAGGCGCAGCGTATCGCCCTTGCCGACACGCAGCGTGCGCTGCGCGGCCGGCAGCGCACCCTTGCTGATCCTTAGTGCGAACGCCTTGTCCCCCGCGTCCGAGGCATACCCGTCCCCCCCCCACAAAAATGCAGCCGCGAACATTACAGGCAGGCAGGACTGCGACAGACGGGACACAGCTTTGGCGCTCATGACCCTGCCGTGTGCGACAGCTCAGCGGGTAGCGAGCTTGTCGCCGCCGGCGCCGATGCCGTTGAGATAAATCTCCCACACCTGCAGGTTG
>CAITSH010000484.1 GCA_903895005.1 uncultured Pseudomonadota bacterium | reverse complement strand
GCCGCATCGGCCTTTATCTGGCACGGCTATGGCCGCTCCACGATAGGGGCGCGCTCGGACATCGAAAACGTGCCGATCGAGCGACTGCAGGCCTTTTACCGCCACTACTACCAGCCCGACAACGCCGTGCTGGTCATCGCCGGCAAGTTTGAAGAGGCGCAGACGCTCGCCATGGTCGCAAAGCATTTCGGCCCCATCCCCAAACCGGCGCGCACGCTGCAAAAGACCTACACCGTGGAGCCAGTGCAGGACGGCGAGCGCAGCGTGACGCTGCGCCGCGCGGGCGACGTGCAAATCGTCTCGGCGCTGTATCACATCGCGCCGGGCGCTGCGACCGACTACGCCGCCATCGACCTTTTCACCGCCGTCATCAGCAACGTTCCGGGCGGCCGGCTGCACAAGGCCCTGGTCGACACCAAGCTCGCCACCTCGATCTGGGGTTTCGAGCGCCAGCAGCGCGAAGCCGGCTACGCCAGCTTCGGGGCGAGCCTGCGCCCGGACATGTCGCTCGATACCGCGCGCGAAGCGCTGCTCAAGACTCTGGAAAACGTCGCCGCAGAGCCGATCACCGCCGACGAGCTCGAGCGCGCACGCACGCGACTGCTCAACGAAGTCGAGAACATGCTCGCCAACACACGCTCGCTCTCGACCTCGATCACCGAGTACATCGCCATCGGCGACTGGCGCCTGCTGTTCCTGCATCGCGACCGCGTCAAGCAGGCCACCCTGGCCGAGGTGCAGCAGGCCGCGACTCGATACCTCAAGGCGAGCAACCGCACGCTCGGTGTGTTCATCCCGACCGCCACCCCGGACCGCGCCGAAATTCCGGCCGTGCCGGACCTGGCGCTTGCGCTCAGGGACTACAAGGGCAATCCGGAGGTTGCCGCAGGCGACGCCTTCGACCCGACGCCGGCAAACATCGAGCAACGCCTGATCCGCCGCACGCTGCCCGGCGGCATGAAACTCGTCATGCTGCCCAAGAAAACCCGCGGCGGCACCGTCATCGCGGCGCTGGGCCTGCGCTGGGGGGATGAGCGAAGCAAGGAAAACCGCGCCACCGCCTGCGGCATCGCCAGCGCAATGCTCATGCGCGGCACGCAAAAGCGCTCGCGCGAGGAATTGCGCGACGCCTTTGACAAGCTGCGCGCCCAGGTCGGCATAGGCGGCGAAGGCGCATCGGTCGAAACCGTGCGTGCCAACCTGCCCGAAACCCTCAAGCTGGTGGCAGAAGTGTTGCGCCAGCCGTCCTTCCCGGAAAAGGAGTTCGAGCAACTCAAGCTCGCCTCTTTGTCTGCGATCGAAACCCAGCGCAGCGAACCGGGCGCGCGGGCCGGGCTGCTGCTCGGACGCCACATGTCACCCTACCCGTCGTCGCACTGGTTTTATATCGCGACCCTGGACGAGCGCCTCGAGCGACTCAAGGCGCTCAAGCTCGACGAGGTCAAAAAGTGCTACCAGGATTTTTACGGTGCATCGGACAGCGAGTTGTCCGTGGTCGGCGATTTCGACCCGGAGGAGATCACCAAGCTGGCGCAGCAACTGTTCGCCGACTGGAAAAGCCCCAAGCCCTATACGCGGATTCCGGGGCCGTTCATCGCCGTAGCACCGATCGACCAGTCGATCGAGACACCGGACAAGGCCAATGCAGTGCTGCGCGCGAGCATGAGCCTGAAACTGCGCGACGACCATCCGGACTACGTCGCGCTGATCATCGGCAATTACCTGTTGGGTGGCTCGGCTGATTCGCGCCTGTGGCGGCGCATTCGCGAAAAGGAGGGCCTCTCCTACAGCGTGGGCTCATCGCTTTCGGCCAGTGCCTTTGATGAGCGCGGCGAGTTCAGCGTTTCGGCGATCTACGCCCCGCAGAACCGAGCACGGGTCGAAGCCGCCGCAAAAGAAGAGCTCGAGCGCGCGATGCGCGAGGGCTTCACCCGCGAAGAAGTCGAGAACGCCAAGGCGGGTTACCTGCAGGCGCGCCGCGGCGCACGCGGCCAGGACGGCGCCCTCGCGTCGCGCCTCGCAAGCTATGTCGTCCTCAACAGAACCATGCAATGGGACGCCGATTTTGACACCAAGATCGCAGCGCTGACGCCCGAGTCGATTCTCGCCGCGCTCAAGCGCCACCTGGACTTCAGCCGGCTCAGCTCGGTGAAGGCCGGCGATTTCGCCAAGGCGGGGGCGGCAACGGCATCAAAATAAGGCCAATTTCAGCCTGAAAACCCGCACCAGGCGGTCGTTTCCGGGCGATGCCCCTCGCACTATGCCGCCGTTTCCGGCGGCAGGCGTTTACATCCGTCACGGTCGGATGCGTGCATGCCGACTTTAAACTACCATGAAGGCATACGCGGGACGTCCGGAGTCAACAGTCCAAGATGACAAATGGGGACGGGGCCACACACCGCCAGAATTCCAGGACATTGGAGCACTAGAACACCAGGACACCAGAACACCAGAACACCAGGAGGAAACATGCCCATACAGTCGCTGCATCACGCCGCCTACCGCTGCAAGGACGCGCAACAAACCGTCGATTTCTACACCAAGGTCCTGGACCTGAAGTTCTCGATGGCGATGGCCGAAAACAATGTGCCGAGCACCGGCGAGTTCTCGCCCTACATGCACATCTTTTTTGAAATGGGTGACGGCAGTTGCGTGGCCTTTTTTGAACTGCCCGAAGCCGCGCCCATGGACCGTGACCGCAACACCCCTGAATGGGTCCAGCACCTGGCGCTGCGCGTGGACGATGAGGCCGCCCTTCAGTTCTACAAGGCGCGCCTGGAAAAAGCCGGCTGCAGCGTCATCGGGCCGACCGACCACACCATTTTCAAGTCGATCTATTTTTTCGACCCCAGCGGCAACCGCCTTGAACTCACCTGCAATGTCGACGCGCCCGCGGAACTGCGCAAACTGGACGAACTCAAGGAGCCCATGCTCGCAGAGTGGAACGTCACCAAGCGCCCGCCGGCGTCCGCGGGCTTCGTGCACAAGAAAGCCTGAGCCCGGCCTGGCTGGGCTTTCAGAGCAGCCCGGTCCGATTTAGGGAATACTCCCTGCAACCCGGCTGGTAGCCCGGGTACCAACCCAAGGAGGATTCACATGAAAAAGTCTTTGCTCGTTCTGGCGGCCTCGGCCGCCCTGCTCCCGCTGACCGCCGGAGCCCAGGCGCTTGTCACCGAGCGCAGCCTGTCTCTCAACGCCGTCATGGAAATGGCCACGGCAGCGCTCGAAAAATGCCGCGCCGACGGCTACAAGGTCACCATCACCGTACTCAACCGCCACGCCCGCACAGCGGTCGTGCTCAGCGATGACGGCGTCAACCCGCACACCATAGAAAACAGCCTGCGCAAAGCCTATACCTCGTTCACCACGCGCGCCCCATCCGCGGAAATGGCCAAACGCACCCAGCCCGGCCTTGCCGGCTTCATGCAACTGGAAAAAATCACCACCCTTGACGGCGCATTACCCGTCTTTGCCGGCAAGGAACTGGTTGGCGCCATCGGCATTTCCGGCGCGCCCGGCGGCGAGAAAGACACCGCTTGCGCCCAGGTTGGTATCGATAAAATCGCGAAGGGGCTCAACTAAGCCGTCAATCATCCACCCGGAAAGCCACGCCCCGCGCGGCTTTCCGGGTATCGCCCCTGGTTCAGGCGATCGTTTTTGCGTTGGCGGTTTGCAGGCGGTCGGCGAGGTTGTGCACTAACGTGCGCATCAATTGCAACTGCGCCCCGGCGCTCACCTGCATCAGCACAAAGGGCCGGAATTCGGCGAGAAGGCAATCGCCGATCGCCACAACAGTCGCATGGCGCGGCACCGCACCACCGTAGATGTAGGCGATCTCACCAAAGCATTCACTTTTCCCGATGGTGTTGAGCAGGCGCCCTTCGCGCGAAACCCGCGCATGGCCTTCGGCGAGAAAATAAATGCTGTCGCCCTCCTCGTTCTCGTTGAGGATGACTGTCCCCTTCGGGACGCGCGTCCAGCGCGCCGCGCGCGCAAGTTCCCAGACCTCGGAATCGGACAATTCGGCAAGCGTTTCGCATTCCTTCAGCGCCACGTACTGGTCACTGTCTGAAATGGCCTCGGGCGGCATCACCTGGCGCGAGGCGCGCGCAAGGTCAAGCGCAAATTCGTCGTAGTAATCGTAGCGATCAAGCGGCTTTTTCTGCAAGGCCTTCAACACGATCGCATCCACCTCTGGCGGTATTCCCGCGCGCAGCGTGCTAGGCGCCGGCGGCGTCTGGTGCAGGATTTTCTGCACCAGCATTTCCAGGCTTCCGGCGCTGAACGGCTTTTGCCCGGTGAGCAATTCGTAGAGCACGACGCCCATCGAGTACATGTCGCTGTGGTAAGTGAGCTCGGCGCCTTCGATCTGCTCGGGCGACATGTAATACGGCGAGCCCATGGCCACAGTCTGCACCGACTGGCTGCGACGCAAAAACGCCGCACCGAAGTCCGCGATTTTCACCTCAGTGCCCTTGGCCACCATGATGTTGGCCGGCTTGATATCGCGGTGGAAAATACCCTCCTGGAACGCATAGTCCAGCGCGCCACAGCATTTGAAGCCCACCTGCATGACATCGCCGACAGACAAAAGCGATTCGGCGCTTGCGTGCTCGGCAAGGTCACCCCCCAATACCAGTTCCATGGCGATATAGCCGGAGTCCTCCGCGACCACAGCATCAAGGATGCCAACGATGTGCGGATGGCGCAGCTTTCCTGCGAGCGAGGCCTCGTTAAGGAATTGCGTGCGGTACTCAGCGCCGAACTCAGGATCAAGGAACAGCGTCGGGTCAATCGTCTTTAGCGCAACCTCGCTGCCCGAAAACGTGTCCGTCGCCAGATACACGGTTCCTGTCGCGCCCTTGCCCAACTGGCGCTGTACCTCGTATTTCCCGATTCGCAACTCAAGGCCGATACCCACCGGTTGATCCACCACCTTCTCCCCCTTTGCGCGCCAGATGGCGCTAATTCGAGTCCGAAGGTTACAGGGGAAGAGGCGGATTTGTCACGTTGCGCTGCGCGTCAACGATGTGGCGCTATCTTGGCGCGCCGAACCTTACGGGAGCCTGTCAGCGTCGCTCGGAAATGATCGCGAAAGCCTCAATCTCGACAAGGAAATCCGGATGAGACAGACGCTTGACCTCAATCGTCGTGCTGGTCGGAAGCGCAGCACCGAGAAACGCCTGCCGCGCATCGGCATGGCGGAAAAACTCGTCGATATCTGTGGTGAAAGTGCAGGTGCGCACCAGATCGTCCAGCGTCGCACCGGCACTCTCGAGCGCGAGCTTGAGATTGATGCCCACCTGCTTTATCTGGGCACCCATGTCGTTCTTGTGGATGACATTCCCGGCCTTATCCCGCGCCAGTAATCCTGACACAAACACAAATGTGCCCCCGGCCTTCACCGTCACAACCGGGGCGTAGAGCAAGTGTCCGTCGACAACGCGCTTGAACAGCGTGTCGGGATGGATATTCTTGCGTTCCATGGCCCTTATTCCGCGTCAATATCAAGCGATTCGGGGACGATCTGCGGGGTCCGGGTACGCGTGTACCAGGTCATCACCGCGGAGCGAAACGCATCATCCAGGCTGTCACCCTGCCCCATCTTCACAAGGCGCCGCAGGTTGCGCATATCTGTCTCGCTCAGCTTGAACTCGAGGTCGCTGATCTTGAGCGGGAAATTGACGAACTCGGC
>CAITSH010000483.1 GCA_903895005.1 uncultured Pseudomonadota bacterium | reverse complement strand
GTGCAGGCGTGGAAGCGCATCGAGCAGCAGACCCCGGCTTACCTCGCGTTGGTGGCGCAACGACTGATCGAAAGCTTCCGCATCCTCGGGCGGGTGGACGAGGGCCTGGTGCTAATCAAAGGGCTATTGGCGGGACATGCGTCGCTTGATTTGCTCGACGTCGCTTTCCAGACGACACTTCAGATATCGGGGCCCGAAGAGGCCTACAAGCTGGTGCGCGACGAGTTACGGCGTACGCCTACGCTGCTTGGCCTGGACAAGCTGCTTGAGGCGCAGCTCATCATGGCAACACCCGAGCGGCGTCATGACCTCGAATTGGTGAAAAACCTGGTGCACGGGCACACGCGCCGTCTGGCCCGTTACAGTTGTGGCAGTTGCGGATTCAAGGCGCGGCAGTTTTACTGGCATTGCCCTGCGTGCAGCGGATGGGAAACCTACCCGCCGCGCCGGACCGAAGAGTTTGACGTGGCGCCTTGATCCTGCGCGAAAGCGCGCCGCGCCGCCATTTGTGATCCGGCCGGGTGAGCCCCGGCGGTAATTTGTTCTCAGGAGTGCTGATTTGAAAATTACGATCGTTGGAACCGGTTACGTCGGACTGGTCACCGGCGCCTGCTTTGCCGAAGTGGGTAACGATGTGTTGTGCATTGACGTAGACGAGAAAAAGATTCACACCTTGAATGAAGGCGGGCTGCCAATTTACGAGCCCGGCCTGCTTGAGATGGTGACGCGCAACCGCGCCGCTGGACGCCTGAAATTCTCGACTGATGTCGAGGCAGGAGTGGCGTTTGGAGAGGTGCAGTTCATCGCCGTGGGAACGCCTCCGGACGAGGACGGTTCGGCCGACCTGAAGTACGTGGTGGCCGCAGCACGCAGTGTCGGACGCGCCATGAAGGAATATCGCCTCGTTGTGGATAAATCGACCGTGCCGGTCGGCACCGCGGAGAAGGTGCGTTCTGCTATCGCGGAAGAGCTGAAAAAACGCGGTGTCGATGTTCCTTTTTCAGTGGTTTCGAATCCGGAATTTCTCAAGGAAGGCGCCGCGATCGAGGACTTCATGCGTCCCGACCGCATCGTGATCGGCAGCGAAGATGAGCGTGGGACGCACATCATGCGGGCGCTATACGCGCCATTCCAACGTAACCATGACCGCCTCATAGTCATGGGGATCCGCTCCGCAGAGCTCACCAAGTATGCGGCGAACGCGATGCTCGCGACGCGTATTTCTTTCATGAACGAAGTGGCCAACATGGCTGAACTGGTCGGCGCCGACATTGAGGATGTCCGTCGAGGTATCGGTTCGGATCCGCGCATTGGATATCACTTTCTCTACCCCGGCGTCGGGTACGGCGGCTCGTGTTTTCCAAAGGATGTACAGGCCTTGCAGCGCACCGCCGCAGCCTCCGGGATGCCCCTGCATATTCTTGACGCCGTCGAGCGTGTCAACGGCCTGCAAAAGGAGGTCCTGGCGGCAAAAATCGTCAAGTATCTCGGGGAGGATCTCGGAGGGCGCAATATCGCCGTCTGGGGCCTCGCTTTCAAACCCAACACTGACGATATGCGCGAGGCCCCAAGTCGCGTGTTGATCGAGGAGCTGCTGCGCCGCGGTGCGGTCGTGACGACCTATGATCCGGTGGCGATGGAAGAGGCGCGGCATTTGTTTGGTGCCAATGAGCGCATCCGGTACGCGACGTCGCCGATGGCGGCCCTGGCGGATGCGGACGTGTTGGCCATCGTGACCGAGTGGAAGGAGTTCCGCAGTCCGGATTTCGCTGCCATCAAGGCGAGCCTGAAGAAACCGGCCATATTTGACGGCCGTAATCTGTATGTTCCCGCAGAGGTGCGCCGGCACGGTCTCGAGTACCACGCCATCGGGCGTTTGTGAGCCGGTCACGCCGAAACGCGCAATGCAATCAATCAATATGGATGCAGGATGAAAACGCTGCCTGATTTTTCCAAAGCCCGCCTGCTAGTGGTCGGGGATGTCATGCTGGACCGCTACTGGTTTGGCGAGGTTAACCGGATATCCCCCGAAGCGCCGGTGCCGATAGTGAAAGTGGAGCGGACGGAGGAGCGGCCGGGTGGCGCCGCCAATGTCGCGCGCAACGCCGCGGCGCTCGGCGCACATACGGTGCTCCTGTCGGTGGTCGGAGACGACGAGGCCGGACGCAGCCTGAAAACGCTGGTGGAGCATGAGGGCGTGAACGCGCTCCTGCACAAGGATGCCTCGATTGACACCACGGTGAAGTTACGGGTGCTCGGGCGACAGCAGCAACTTATTCGCATTGATTTTGAAACGGCCCCCAGCCATGAAGTGCTGATGGGAAAGCTCGCAGAATACAGAACGCTGTTGAAGGAATGTGACGTCGTCATCTTGTCCGATTACGGCAAAGGGGGGCTTGCCCATATCGAGCAGATGATCAGCCTGGCAAGGGAGCAAAACAAGGTGGTGCTGGTTGATCCGAAAGGAGACGACTACTCCAAGTATCACGGCGCGACCGTCGTTACGCCCAACCGCAGCGAATTGCGAGAGGTGGTGGGGCGCTGGGCTTCGGAGGACGAGCTTTGCACGAAGGCACAAGTGTTGCGAAAGGAGCTCGATCTCGGAGCCCTGCTCGTAACGCGCAGCGAGGAGGGCATGTCGCTGTTTGATGCAGAAGGCATTCGTCACGAGCCGGCCAAGGCGCGTGAAGTGTTCGACGTGAGTGGTGCCGGCGACACGGTGATTGCGGTTCTGGCAGTCATGCTCGGATGTGGCGCCAAGCTGCCCGAAGCAATGCACGTGGCCAACCTTGCAGCCGGTATCGTGGTGGGCAAGCTTGGCACCGCTGTTGCCCGCCCGCAGGAACTCGCTGCCGCGCTTTTGGAGACAGGCTAGTCCCGCCGCCTGATAGAATCCACCCATGGCAAGCTATATCGTGGTCACCGGCGCAGCCGGGTTTATCGGTTCCAATCTGGTGAGAGCGCTCAATCAGCGCGGCGAGGCCAATATCATCGCCGTGGATAATCTCACTCGCGCAGACAAATTTCGCAATCTCGTGGATTGTGAAATCGCGGACTTCATCGACAAGCGCGACTTCCTTGAACGCCTGAATAGCGGTGAGTTCGATGGCGGCATCGACGCTCTTCTCCATCAGGGCGCCTGCTCGGACACAAT
>CAITSH010000482.1 GCA_903895005.1 uncultured Pseudomonadota bacterium | reverse complement strand
TTTCGCCCCCTTGCGGGGGGCGACTTACTTTCTTTGCTTGTGCAAAGAAGAGTAAGCAAAGAAAGCACACCCCCGACACCGCCCCTTCGGGGTTCCCTCGGATGCTCGGAGAAGCGGGCCGGTCCCTGAACTCGCCCCTGCGGGGCTCAGACAACGGGACCGGAGGGCTCCCGCTTCCCCCGCGCTCCTCGGCGGCGTCGCAGGGGCCCCGAAGTCAAAGGCAAGAGCAAAAGCAAAACGACAGCATGCCGTGGACGCTCGCTTGCGCTTCGCTGCTGGTCCAGCGACGTTTTTAACTTTTGATTTTGACCTTGATCTTGACTCCCGTAGGGGACGCCGAGAAGCGCAGCGTCCTCGGGAGATGTCCGGTCCCGTTGTCTGAGCCCCACAGCCTCATCGTGGGGCGAGTTCAGGGACCGGCCCGAGGATGCGAGCATCGCAGGGCAGCCCCCGCGTGACTAATCAGGAAAATGCACTGCGGCTCGCCGGGGGCCGTCACCTTCGGGTCGCCTTCTTTGGGTTACTTTTCTTGGCGAAGCAAGAAAAGTGACTCGCTCCCCGCAGGGGAGTGAAACCACTCAAGTAAAAAACTGCGACTCAGCCCACGTTGCGAAGAAAAAATTAGCAGACGGTTCGTCTGCGGCTGATACGGCTATCGTCCGGAAACCCTTGCTAGACGTGGCTTTTCAGCCGGTGCCCTTCAATGAAGACCGCTTACCCCGCCTTGCCCCGCCACACCACAAGCCCCACGCCGGAGCAAGTGACGATCGTTCCGATCACCGCCAACCCGGTCGGTGCAAGGCCGAACACAAGGTATTCCACCAGCATTGCGACGATGGGCGTGAGGTAGATGATGCTTGTCACACGCGTGGCCTGGCCGTGGCGCATCAGCGTGTAAAAGGCGTTGACGGCGAAGATCGACGCGAAAATCACGAGGAAGGTGAACGAACCGACGAGGGCCCAGCTCCAGCGCACGCCGCCGTGCTCGAAGGCGAGCGACAGCGGAACGAAGCCGCAAAACGCGATGCCAAATTGCAGGACAGTGGCCGCACGCAAGTCGGTGCCTGGACAAAAGCGCCGCTGGTAGAGCGTGCCGGCGGTGATGCCGGTGAGCCCGGCGACCACAGCGATGAGGCTGGCGATGGTCATGGCATGGATGTCGAACTTGTGCCAGACCACCAGTGCAATGCCGCCAAGGCCCAGTGCAACGCCCAGCCACTGGCGCCCAACCAGCCGTTCGTCCAGCCAGCGCGAGGCGATCAACGCCGTCACCAGCGGTTGCACCGACAGCATGAGTGCGGAAATTCCGGCGGAAAGCCCGAGGTATTGCGCGTAGTGGCTGCCGCTCAGGTGTATGAGATGCATCAACGCGCCGGCTACCAGCACGTGGCCGAATTCGGCGCGTGTTGCCGGCCAGCGCGGCCTGACCACCAACGCATAGGGGATGACCAGCGCGAGTCCAATGGCAAAGCGCACTGCAAGAAAGGTGAAGGGCGCGGCATGCTCAAGGCCGATCCGCGTGGCGACAAAGCCCGAGCCCCATACCGTGACGAAGTACCAGGCAAGAAAGCCGTGCAGCCAGCGGCTTTGTGATGCCCGGGTGTTCAACGAATCGGTTCCGTCATCATGCCGTTCGCGCGCCGCCGGCCACCAGCGCGGTGGCGATGATGATCAGCGCGCCGCCGGCAATGGTGGAGAAGGTGACGGCCTCGCCCAGGAATACCGCGCCCCAGAACACGCCGAACACCGGGATGAGAAAGGTCACCGTGAGCGCGCGCGTCGGTCCGACATCGGCAAGTAGCCGGTAGTAAATCAGGAAGGCCCCCGCGCTGCACACCAGCGCGAGGGCGAGCACCGTGAGCGGAAGCTCCCAGGATGTGACAAGCGCCGCAGGCGGCAGGCCCGATACGAAGGGCAGGATGAGCAGGCTCGCCGCGCTCAGATTGCCGGCGCTCAGCGCTACCGGCGATACATTCGACACCTTGCGCTTTGCATAGGTACCGGACAGTGAGTAACAAAGCGAGGCGATGATGGAGAGCGCGATCGCGAGGACTGCGTCGCTGGTAAGCGCGATCGGCCCCAGCCCGACCAGCAGGGCCACGCCCGCCACGCCCAGCGCGAGCCCTGCGAACTTGCGCGTGGTCATGGCCTCGCCGAGCCAGATGGCGCCGCAGGCGGCACTGAACCAGGGCGTCGTGGCGTTGAGTATGGCCATGTAGGACGCGCTGATGTGATGCCCCGCCCAGGCAAACATCGACCAGGGCAGTGCGATGTTGAGCAGGCCCATGATCAGAAACGTCTGCCAGCGTTCCCTGACGCGCAGTTGCATGCCGGCAAACCGGGCGCAGGCGAGCATGGCGAGTGCCGCCAGGCCGATGCGCAATTCCGACAACCACGCGGGGTCGATCAGCGGCGCGGCATAGCGCACCAGCATGAAGGAGCCGCCCCAGATGGCGGCAAGGGACACGAGTCGGACGATATCGGCAGGGGTCATGTGAGGTATGGGGAAGTTCGATGGCGGCGCAGCATCGGGGCGGCGGGCGTCCTGCGCAATCCGTTTGTTGCTCTTGAATTTGCGACCGGGATTGCAATGGGCTCAGTCGAAGCGAATGCGCCGCCCTTCACCGAGGAATTCGTAACGCTGCCACGGCTTGCCGGGTTCGCGGCACATGCCATGGCGGAACGGCGTGAAATTGACACCGACATTGAGGAAGCGCAGGTCCTGGAACCAGACGCAGGTCGAGGCGCTTTGCCTGTCGATGAGCAGCAGGGCCGGGAAGTCGGCGAACCAGCGATAGTAGGCAAAATCCGGATGGTCCCACGCCTCGCGGGCGAGTTTTGTCTCGGACGGTGACATGCCAAAGCGTGGTGAGAGCTGCCAGCGCGCCTGCGAGGGTGGATAAAAACTGGAGCGCATGCGCGCGAAAAAGCCGTCGTCCGGTCGCGGTTCGGGCGGCATGGCGCGCTGGACGAGATTGATGTCGGCATGGTGCTGTGCGTCCGGCGTGCTCACCACCACCGTCCAGTTGAAAGGCGACACGGCGCGCGGTAGGGCGCTGACACGGGCGTTGATCATTCCCTGCGATTTGGCATAGTTGCGACCGAACTCTGCGGCCTGGTGTTTCATGAGCGCCTGGAACAATACATAGGCAACCAGCACCATAAAGGCGACGGTCGCCGGGGTGCGCGAATCGCGGCGAAGCGATGAGGCGACGAGTCCGGCGATAATGATGCCGCTGAACCAAAGGTCGATGATGAAGGTGGTGCCCCAGCCAAAGCGCGCGTCGGCAAAGGGCGAGAACAGGATGGTGCCGAAGGTGGTGATGAGATCGCCCGCGATGTGCAGCCCGACCCCCATCGCCGCCGTGCCGATGAAGGCGCGCCAGCCGCGCGGCTGCCGCAGCAGCTTCGCCGCCAGCCACGCGATCAGCAGAGCCCACAAGGGCAACGCCACCAGCGAATGAGTGAGGCCGCGGTGATTGACGAGGTAGGTCAGCGGGGAGACAAAGCTGGCGACAAAATCAATGTCCGGAAATCCACAGGCGAGCGCGCCCACCAGGATGCGCTGCGCCGTTGTCGGTTCACCTGCGCGCCCTTCGCGTGGTGCGGTGGCGCGCGCCAGCAGCGCGCCCGAGAGGATGTGTGTCAGGGTGTCCATTCAGTCAACGCGTCAATTCATCCGCTCCAACCGGGTATCGGAAGACGCAGGGCGTCTTTTCAAGGGCAGCCGCGATTCTAAAGGTTTAGCCGCGCACCGGGTTTTGGACGGATGGAATTTTGGAGGTGTTCGTGTCCTGGCGGGCAGGATATGATGCCCTCCAGAGGCGATAACGCCCGGTGTTGCGGTAATGAGGTTCAGCAACAAAGCTACACCCATCAAGGAGGACACATGAAGACAAGAGTATCGCGCTGTCTCATCGCGCTCGCGTTTGCCGTTTCGCCCGTGCTTGCGCAGCAGGCCGGCCAGGCCGAAAAGAGCAACATGGAATTGCTTGGCTCCAGCGACCTGCAGGGCCGCAGTGCCTACCAGCCGCTGGTGCATAAACAGGGTGATCGCTGGATCGCCTACGTTGGCCACCACGGCGGGCGCACGCTCAATACCCTGAACGGCAAGATGGAGGACAACGGCACCTCCGTCCTTGATGTTACCAACCCGAAGCAGCCCAAAATACTGTTCCACATCCCTGGTGAACCCGGAGAGGGCGAAACCGGCGGCGCGCAAATGGTCCGAGTCTGCAACGGTTCGGAGCTACCCCGTGCCGACAAGAGCAAGGTCTACCTGCTGCGTCCTTACGGCAACCAGGCGCAGGAGATATGGGACGTCACCGACCCGGCCAAGCCGGTGCTGGTGACCACCATCGTCAAGGGCCTGCTCAACACCCACAAGAACTGGTGGGAATGCGACACCGGCATCGGTTACCTCATTGGCGGCGTGCCCGGATGGCGCACCCGGCGCATGACCCAGATCTACGATTTGTCGGACCCGGCCAAACCGGTGTTCATACGCAACTTCGGCCTGCCCGGGCAGCAACCGGGGGCAACCGGCCTTGAGCCGACCGAACTGCACGGTCCCATTTCCACCGGCCCCAAGGGCAACCGCGTTTACTTTGGCTACGGCACCAACAAGGGCGGCATCGTCCAGATCGTCGACCGCGAAAAACTGCTCAAGGGCGCGAAAGAGCCGACCAACGAGAACCTGATCTATCCGCAGGTAGGGCGCATGGATCTTGCGCCCAACGTCGGCGCGCACACGGTGTTCCCGCTGCTCGGGATGCCCGTCGCGGAGTTTGCCAAGGACCGTGACGGCGGCAAGCGCGATTTTGCGCTGATCGTCAACGAGTCGCTGGTCAATGAATGCCAGGAGGCGCGGCAGATGATGTGGGTGGCCGACATCACGACCGAGACCAAGCCCATGGGCGTCGCCAGCTGGACGCCGTCTGAGGCGAGCGGCAACTTCTGCGCGCGCGGCGGACGCTTCGGCACCCATTCGTCAAATGAAAACATGACGCCCATTTACTACCGCCGCATGGTGTTCATTGCCAGTTTCAATGCCGGCGTGCGCGCGGTGGACATTCGTGACCCCTACCACCCGAAAGAGGTCGGCTATTACATTCCCGCGGTGACCGACAAGACCGACAAGCGCTGCGTCAAGGTCAATGGTGCGGACCGTTGCAAGATTGCCATTCAGACCAATAACGTCGAAGTGGATGACCGTGGCTACATCTATACCGCCGACCGCGCCAACACCGGGCTGCACATCCTCGAGGTGGGCGGTGAGGCGCGCAAGGTCGCCAATTTCCAGTAATCGCATTTGCTTCTGCCAATACTTGAACTCCTAACCGAAGGAATAACGATGGCCAAGAAAAGCGTTCTCGCCCGGCTCGACGCCGTAGTCAGCGATTTTTGCAACCGTACCCGCTACTTCCAGGAGGACATGACAAAGGGTCGCGCGCGCATGTTCGCGATGCAGCACCGGCTCAATACGCGCCAGCGCAACTCGGTGCTCAAGCTCAAGGTGGCGACCAACTGCCCCGACTGGGATACGCGCATCAACATCATCAAAGCCTGCAGCCAGGAGGTGATCGCCGACCACGAGCATGGCGGCGGCAAGGCGCACTGGGAGATTCTTGAGGAACTTGGCATGCGCATCGGCCTTACGCGCAAGGAAATCCGCGCTGCCACACCGCTTGCGTCAACGTCCGTTGCCTGGGCGGCCTGGGAGGGGCTGATGGCCAACCGGCACTGGCTCGAGGGCATCGTCGCCAACACCTGCGCCGAGCGCATCAACGTTCCGGGCTACGGCAGCGGCATGATGAAAAAGCACGGGTGGTTCGGGCTTGAGCGCCATCGCTGGGGCAAACTGTTCAAGCTTTCCGGCGAAGAGCTCGATTTTTTCGAGTTACATGAGGAGGCCGACATCGAGCACTCGGACATGGGCTGGCAGGCGGTGGAACGCTTTGCCAAAAAGCTGCACATGGAAGACAACGTTGTCGCCGCCTGCGAGCGCAACCTGCAGGTGTGGGAGATTTATCTCAACGGCATCGGCGCCGGCGGCGACAAGCTCGCTACCCGCTG
>CAITSH010000481.1 GCA_903895005.1 uncultured Pseudomonadota bacterium | reverse complement strand
CCGACGCGCACTTTATGGGAATAAAGGAACACTCCAAGTGCATGTTCACGGCCAGCGTGTCTGTTCGCAACGCAGATGGCTCGCGGACGTACCGCAAACTTTCAAACGTCAAGCAATCCCATATCCCGTCAGATGGAACGTCGTGGATCAGCAGCAGGAATCTCTTTGCGGCGATCAGCGACTTGTTGAAAAGAAACAATGCTTTCAAAGAGTACACACTCAATGATATCGTGGGGAGCTTTATGACCGAGACAAACGGCGATCTGGCAAATGTACCCACAGAAAAAAAAGCCTACATCCATGTGAAATCAAACGGCCCGCCGATGCGGTGGAAATTTACCAATGAGAGCAGTGTCGTAGAGGGCAAAGTCAAGCTAGGAAATTACAAGTCGGCGGTTTCAATTCGAGTTCACTTTGGAAAAATGGTGCCAGAAACCCTGATCAGGGGCAGCCAGGAGCTCAACTGTGCGTTCGGCATATTTGTTCAGGAGGAAGTAAAGTCAGGTAAATTTGAATCTCTCGTAGAAATTGTGCTGGTTCCCTCCCGCATCGTCATGCTCAACGTGGACTGGGCCTTGCCTCCCAGGACATTTATGGAGGGAAACACTATTAACAACGGCATCAGCTATGTTGATTCTGCGCTGAAACCTGGCAACTCAGTTTACAAATTAAAGAACATTAACGCTACGAAAATCCAACCTGGCGACGCCTATACAGCGTCCATCAAATATGCATTCAATGGCATCAAGCTTTCAGAGGAGGAAAATCAGGAATTCAAAAACACGAAGGTGGACGCTAAAGACGCGATGCTCATGGGTAATGATTTCGATTTGGACTTGGACATGAACAAGTATTTCGCAGTCTCAGTGGCTAGATTCGTGAAAAAAATGGCGCGGCTACACTTCACCATTCAAGCGTACAAACACCTGGCGCACATCATGTTTTTGGAATTCATGACTGCCATCCGTAAATTGGCTCCCAGCAATAACTCGGCAGAAGCTCTGAAAGTTCTAAAAGACGAATACGACGACCGTAAAGACCCTGACATAACCCCAAGGAAACTAATGCAAGAAATCGTCTTCAAGGATTTGTCCGACTACACCCACTTCAACCTGGACATGTTTCCGTTTGGCCGCGGGGTTGGCAAGTATCCGTACACGAAGCACGAAAACAAGATGCTGGACGACAATGTGCGGCTGTTTGCTGCAATGTGTAGGTTGAGGGAACTGGCCATCGAACCCCCCCCTGCAGGAATGCCCGCAGAAATCGCACAAATGAAACCCAAGACCAAGCTTGATTATTTCATTCTGACCAACACGCCAATTAACACCCCACTTCCTGGAAAAATTCGCTACGTCACCATGCTCCCGATTTACAAGGCGATCAACGCGAGCATCAACGAGGCGTTTGACAACTACGACCAGCAGCACCTGAACGAGACAATCAACCACATGTCATACTACCTGAGCTCGTACAGCTCCCCGTACTCTCTTCACGACCTCATGGTGCGGGAGTACATCGACCCCCTTCTCGTCGCGAAACTGTGCGCGCCGATCAGGATAAAGCCGCTGAAAATCACCATGAACCTCTGGCAGCTCAACAGCCTCGCACCCGAGGTGTTTGCCGCGGTGAAGAAGTACATGCCATTTGAAAAGGAATACTACGATCGGACCCTGCCATCGGAAGGCGACATCGACGCGCGCTTGGCGACGAGCAAGTCGATGAAAGTCAACGGCTTCGTTTACAACCAAGCCACCAACATGGCCGACTCGTGCCCGCTCAGCCTCAGGCTGGACTTGAGAACGCGCTTCGTCGAGTTTACCCTCGCCACGCAGCGAGACAAACCCAAGAACCCGGTTCTCAGCAAGCCAGAGTACGTCGACACGAGGGTGCGCAACCTTGCCGGCAAGCTACCACAGGCGCAGGGCAGAGCGGATTACGCGGGCGGGGGGTCGGCGATGCCACAGAGCGCCACGCCGCAGCCGCAGGTCAGGCGTGGGGGTGGGGGTCAGAGGCTGCCTGGCGTGGGTGAGGATGACGACGGGGGCGACGAAAGCATGGATGGGGAGATTGACTCAATCACAACTTTACGCACATTTCCAAAAATTAATAATCCTCACATCAGAGCGGCGATGTATGGACACTTTCAAGGAAAATGGCCGATTCCTGACATCAATTCCAACGCAACAGCAAGCGACTCGACTTACCAATACATGATGAAGAGGATCTGCTTATGGTGTGCTGTTCCTCAAAATGCACAAGAGTACAAAATTCACGTCGACAACCTTCAGAAAACCTCCACTGACAGTGTATCTATGGGATTTATGAGCACGTTTTTCTATGAATGTTTAAAAGCCGTGAAACTTGAGCTCGGGACTAACGCATCAATTGAGGCTGACCAGTTTCAAATTGAGCTGGTGGAACACATGGAGCTTAACGGCGCAGTGCGCTTTGACAGTCATTTTATTGGCCGCTGGCCGGACCTGAAATCCATAATAATGGCACGGGGCAGAGACGCAAACGGCAAAGCTGATGTCCAAGGCACTCTTATGCGAAGATTCGAGGATAATTGTCGTGCCAATAGAAGCAAAGAATCAATTATTCATGCAGCAGAAGGAAGTGCAACATCCCAAGAGATTGAAGAGGCTATAACAATCATTCGGAACGTACTTGACAGATTGGAAAATGATTATGTAGAAGACCAAGAGGAGCGAAGCAAGTTCATGGAGTATGCTCGTGACAAAATGCAGCTATCTGGAAATCAAACAAGCGCACCACAGCAAGATTTGCTGGCTCTTCCATTGGACCAGCTAATTGAGGCAGTTTTTAAAGACAACTGTCCCAACCCAGCCATGGCAGCATCGCTGGGGACGCCCACAGGAGGCTATGCAATGTTCATGGGCCGATTGCTCACCGACTTGAGCAACGACAAAGAATTCATGAAAAACTACAACGAATGGCAGACTGTTAGAACAAACGACACTCCTGCATATACTCATATGGTTGGGACATTATATCGCTGGTTTTACAATTTTGGACGCACAGAAACTTCTCCAGAGGCTCAACAGTTTCAACAGGCCGTTCTCACCCGCATGAGGATGAACTTGGATATTAGCCGCATGATCAACAACGTCGAGTTTAAAGTTGATAAGGACGTTTCAGAGTTTTTCAAAGGTGCAATGTTGGATTTGGGGTTCAATGTTCCAGACACT
>CAITSH010000480.1 GCA_903895005.1 uncultured Pseudomonadota bacterium | reverse complement strand
TGCCGGACTTCACATGCACCGCGACATTGCCCGGATTGGCAAAAATCATCTGTACCCGGCCGCTAACCAGATCAGTCACGCTTTGCGCGCCCCCCTTGTAGGGAATGTGCTGCAGCTTTGTCCCGGTCATCATCTCGAACAGCACCGCCGAAAGGTGCGGGCCGCTGCCTTCGCCGGAGGAGGCATAGCTGAGCTGCCCCTCCTTCGCTCTGGCCAGCGCGATAAGTTCCTGCAGCGTGGCGGCCGGCACGCCGGCATTCACGGCAAGCAGGAAGCGCGAACGGGCGATGGTGGCGACTGCGTCGAAGTCCTTGAGGGTGTCATAGGGCAGCGTGCCGTAGGTCGCAGGATTCACGGTATGCGACGAGGACTGCACCATCAGCGTGTAGCCGTCCGCATCCGCCTTGGCCACCACGGCCGCACCGACGGTGCCGCCCGCGCCGGGACGGTTCTCGACTATCACCGGCTGGCCGAGGCCGGCCGACAGCTTGTCTGAGAACGCACGCGCAACGATATCGGTGCCGCTGCCCGGGGTGAAGGGCACGATCAGCTTGATCGCCTTGGTCGGATAGGACTGCGCGAGCGCGCCACCGGATACCACCAGCGCGAGCGCCGCGGCGGAGAAGACAGACTGCAGCTTTCGATTTGCGTATTTCATTCTCACTCCTTGGTGTTACGTTGCGCCATTTTCACCGCATGGCTGTTTTGGGGTCATGTAAAAAACGGATACCGCGATAATTTATTCCGCCATCAGTCCGCACCGCCCCCTGCGGGCGCCATGCCCGACAGGCGCTCGATCAGCTTGACCGTGGCGATGTAATCATCGTTTGCGTCGCCCATAGCGATACAGGCCTGCATCATCTGCCCGATGACCGCGGTCACCGGCATGGCCACGCCGCTTTGCTTGCCGGCGCCGAGTATCAGGTCAATGTCCTTTTGCATTTGCACGCAGGTAAAGGTCGGCGTGAAATCGCGGTTTTTAAGCTCGACCGACTTCGCCTTGACGATGGGCGAGCCGACCGCGCTGGCGGCGATGATGTCGAGCATCTGCGCCCACTCAAGGCCACCCTTGGTACCCAGCGCCAGCGCTTCGGCAAACATGCCCGCGGTGCCCGCGATCATCAGGTTGATGACAAGTTTCAGGGTGCGCGCCTGCTCGGCCTCGCCGACGTAAAACACATTCGGCCCAAAGCACGAGAGCAGCGGCGCGGTTTTGTCATACGCCGCACGCGGACCGGAGGCCATCACCGTCAACGCGGCTTTTTCCGCCATGTGATTGTTACCCGACACGCTCACTCGCAGGTAATGCAGCCCGCGCTTTGCCGCGGCTGCGGCCACTTCCGACGATACATGTGGCGAGACCGTGCTGGTATCGATGTATATCGCCCCTGCGGCAGCCCCCGCAAGCACGCCATCGTCGGCAAGCGCAACGGTGCGAAGCGCGGCATCGTGGGGGATGGACGAGAAGATCACGTCCATGCCGCGCGCCGCCTCGAACGGTGTGGCGGCCTTGTGGGCACCGCGGGCAACCAGCGCAGACACCCCTGCGTGGGCGATATCGCAGGCCGTGATGGCGTGACCGGCGGCGAGCAAATGCCCGGCCATCGGCAGCCCCATCTTGCCCACGCCCACCCAGCCGATGTTCATGCGATCCGCCATGGCCTTCAGTGCGCCTTGGCGCGCAGCGCATCCATGATGCGGTGACCGGAGGCTGCGAGCGCGGACATTTTTGCTTCCACGTTCGGGAACAACAGCTTGCCACCGCGCTTTTTGACCTCGCCCGCCACGAGCACCGTATCAATGTTCGACAGGCTGGTCTGTGTCACCACCGCCGTCACCGGATCGTGCAAGGGCTGCATGTTGAGATCAGAGGCGCGGATCAACACCACGTCGGCCTGCTTGCCCGGCGTCAGCGAACCGATGCGCGATTCCTGCTTGAGCATTTTCGCGCCCTCGATGGTGATCCAGGCGAGCGCCTCGCGCGCCGTGATGGTCGAGGTGTCGGGCAGCTTGTTCTGCGTCGCCTTGGATTCGGCATTGTCAAAGGCACGCTGCGAAGCCATCGCCATGCGCGCCACCGTGAACATGTCGCCACCGACACAGGACTCGAGGTCCACGCCGAGCGACGGCTGGGCGCCGAGTTTCCTCAATCGTCCGGTGATGGCAAATCCGTGGCCCTGGAACATTTCCGTTTCAGGCGTCAGCGAAAAGGTAACGCCCTTGTCGAGCATGAACTTCAGTTGCGCGTCCGTAAGGTCGTTGCCGTGCACGATGTTGTTGTTGTC
>CAITSH010000479.1 GCA_903895005.1 uncultured Pseudomonadota bacterium | reverse complement strand
GGCGCGCGCCTGCTCGCCTTCGGCGGCGACATCGACATCCTGGTCAATAACGCCGGCGCAATCCCGGGCGGCGACCTCGTAAAAATTGACGACGCCCGCTGGCGCGAGGCCTGGGAGCTCAAGCTCTTTGGCTACATCAACATCACGCGCCAGGTGCTTGCCGCCATGGTCGCGCGTAAGAGCGGCGTCATCTCCAACATCATCGGCATGGCCGGCGCCGCACCGCGCTACGAATACATCTGCGGTTCCACCGCGAACGCCGCGCTGATGGCCTTCACCCAGGCCACCGGTGCCGCCAGTCCGCGCGACGGCGTGCGCGTGTTCGGCATAAACCCGCCGCCCACGCGCAGCGACCGCATGATGATCATGATGCAGCAGACCGCCGAGCAAAAATTCGGCGACGCCTCACGCTGGATGGAACTGACCTCCGGCCTGCCCTTCGGCCGCATGGCCGAGCCCGAGGAGATTTCAGAACTCACGGCCTTTTGCTGCTCGCCGCTGTGCGCCTACCTGTCGGGCACCGTCATCAACGTGGACGGCGGAAACATGTACGCCAACGCAAAATAAAAAATCTCAAAAGGATGAGCAAGACATGAAACGCATCATGGACGACAAGTACCTGGACATACGCGAAGGCGTGCGTGCACAGGTATTGCAGTTTGATTCGCAATACTGGCAAAAGATCGACGAGGCGCGCGCATTTCCCGAGGCATTCGTCAATGCGCTGACCGAGGGCGGCTGGCTCTCGGCGCTGATCCCGGAAGAATACGGCGGGGCCAACCTGAGCCTGACCGAGGCGAGCGTGATCATGGAAGAGATCAACCGGGCGGGCGGCAATTCCGGCGCATGCCACGGCCAGATGTATGTCATGGGCTGCGTGCTGCGCCACGGCTCCAAGGCGCAAAAGGACATGCTGCTGCCCAAGATCGTCACCGGTGAGCTGCGCATGCAGGCCATGGCGGTGACCGAACCGACCACCGGCACCGACACCACAAAACTCAAGACCACCGCGGTCAGAAAGGGCGACAAGTACATCGTCAACGGCCAGAAGGTCTGGACCTCGCGCGTGCAGCACTCCGATTACATGCTGCTTCTCGCCCGCACGACGCCGCTGGCCGAAGTGAAGAAAAAAACCGAGGGCCTGTCGGTGTTCCTCGTCGACCTGCGCGAGGCGACCCAGCCAGGCAAGGGCATCACGGTCCGGCCTATACGCAACATGGTCAACCACGAGACCAACGAGCTCTTTATCGACAACCTCGAAATTCCTGTCGAGAACCGCATCGGCGAAGAGGGCCTCGGGCTCAAGTACATCCTTGACGGCCTGAATGCCGAGCGCATCCTGATTGCCGCCGAATGCGTCGGTGACGGTTACTGGTTCGTCGAAAAGGCCACCAACTACGCCAAGGATCGTGTGGTGTTCGACCGTCCCATCGGCAAGAACCAGGGTGTGCAATTCCCGATCGCGCGGGCCTTTTGCAACGTCGAGGCGGCCAGCCTGATGCGCTACCGCGCCACCGAAGTGTTCGATCGCGGAGGCAACTGCGGTGCCGAGGCCAACATGGCCAAGATGCTCGCCGCCGACGCCTCCTGGGAGGCGGCCAACGTCTGCCTGCAGACCCACGGCGGCTTTGGCTTTGCCGCCGAGTACGACATCGAACGCAAGTTCCGTGAAACCCGCCTCTACCAGGTGGCACCGATCTCCACCAACATGATTCTGTCCTACGTCGGCGAGCATGTGCTGGGCATGCCCCGTTCGTATTAGGCCCGGGGACAACACCATGAGCGAATACGCCGCCTGGATAGGCCGTGAACTGGTCACTGCAGAGACCCTCGACATCATGCAGCTGACCAAGATGGCAGCGACCATGGACAGGGCCCTGAGCCTCGGCGACGGAGACAAGCTGCCCGCCGGCTGGCACTGGTTGTTTTTCAACCAACTCGAACGACAGTCGAATATCGGCCCCGACGGGCACCCCAAGCGCGGCAATTTCCTGCCTCCGGTGGCGCTGCCGCGGCGCATGTGGGCGGGGAGCCGCCTGCACTGGAAGTCGCCCTTTATCGCCGGGCACACCGTCACGCGTACCGCGCGCGTGCTTGATGTCACGGAAAAATCCGGCAAATCGGGGCCGATGATTTTCGTCAAGGTCGGCTACACCTACACCGATGGCGCCACGGTACTGCTCGAAGAGGAGCACGATATCGTCTATCGCGATGAACCGCCCCGCGATGCGAATGTGGCAAGCGTGGCAACTGCGGCCAAGGCACCGGTGTTCGAACGCAAGGGCGCGCACCTGCGCAAGGTCGTCCCCGACCCGGTGCTCCTGTTTCGCTACTCGGCACTGACCTTCAACGGCCATCGCATTCACTACGACTACGATTACGTGCGCAATGTCGAGGGCTACCCGGGGCTTATCGTGCACGGTCCGCTGATCGCCACCTTCGCCCTCGACTTCATCGAATTCGACCTTGCGCCGGGTCGCAACATCGAAAAATTTTCCTTCCGCATGAAAAGTCCGACGTTTGATTACGCCCCGTTTCACCTGCATGCGGACGCCGGGGCCGACGGTAAAAGCTACACCGCCTGGACCAGTGACAACAGCGGCAAAGTGGCCCTGGACGGCGAGATCGTGCTGTCATGAGCCCCACCCTCCCCGTCAGCTACCAGTTTGTCCCGGCAACGCGCGTCGATCGCATCGCCAAGGCCTGGCAGGCCGGTGCCGATGCGGTCATCGTCGACCTTGAGGACGCCGTCTCGATCGCCGAAAAGCCAGGTGCACGGCAGGCACTCGCAGATTACCTGCAGACTGCATCACAGCCGGTATGGGTGCGCTGCAACGCCGCCGGCAGCACCTGGCATGCGGAAGACCTCGCCGCCCTGCGCTCCGGACACAAAGGCCTCGCCGGGATTGTGTTGCCCAAGACGGAATCCTCGAACGACGTGGCCGGACTGGGCATGGATGTCCCGGTGCTGGCGCTGATCGAATCGGCGCGCGGCATTGCGCAGCTCGCCGACATCGCCGGGCACCGGTCGGTACGACGCCTCGCCATCGGCACGGTGGATCTCGCGCTCGACCTTGGCTGCGTCGATTCATGGGAAACACTGCTGCTCGCCCGGTCACAGGTGGTGCTGCAGTCGCGCCTCGCCAATCTCGCCGCGCCGGTGGACGGAGTCACCGTCACCATAGGCCAGCCTGAGGACGCCGAGCGCGATGCACGACGCGCACGCGAGCTCGGGTTCGGCGCAAAGCTGTGCATACACCCCTCGCAAATCGGCCCCGTCCACAAGGGCTTTGCGCCGACCGCGGCACAGGTGGCCTGGGCGGAAAAGCTCGTCGCCCTCGCCGGAGACGGTGCGGCAATCAAGATCGACGGCCAGATGATTGACAAGCCGGTGATAGACCGCGCGCGGGCGCTGCTGGCACAGGCGCGGCGGGCCAATTGATTGCTTGTCCCATTGTGAGAACCGCAATTCAACGCCCCATCCACTCCCTCTCCCGCAAGGGGAGAGGGAACGTACTTCCAGATTACGCATGACTAGCCCGCCAGTCGAGCTGGGCACCGCCGACTACCTCGAACGCCTCGCGCGCTTTGTCAGCGACACCGCTTACGAGGCGATACCGGACGCGGTGATCGCGCGCACCAAGGACATCCTGGTCGATTCCTTCCCCGTCATCGCCACCGGCATGCGCACGCCGGAACTGCTGGCACTGTCAAAAATACAAATCGACGAAGGTATGCCCGGGCCCTGCTGGGTCATCGGCACGGGTCGCACGGCGGGGCGGTTTGACGCCGCGATGCTCAACGGCGTTGCCGGCGCCTGGCTTGACTACGACGAGGGCAATTTCCTCGCCAACGGCCACCCGGGCATGCAGGTATTGCCTGCGGCGCTTGCAATGTCGCAAGGACTCGGTGCCACAGGCAGGCAATTCCTCGCCGCCTTCGCGCTCGGCTACGAAGTGGTGGCACGCATCGGCGCCGCCTCCGAACTCAAACTCATCGTCAATCCGCACGGCACCTTCGGCGTGGTCGGCGCTGCGCTGGCAACAGCGCGCCTCGCCGGCGTGGACGGCGCGCACGGGCGCGCCATAGCCAGCCTTGCCGCCTCAAGCTGCATGGCCACCAACCGTCACACCATGCGCGACGGCGCCACGGTGCGCAACTGGTATGCCGGCCACAGCGGAACGATGGGGCAGATGGCGGTAAGACTGGTGCAGTCCGGATTCACCGGCCCGCAGGACGGCGTCGGCACGACCTTCAGCATGGTGCTGGGCGACGGCTTTGACCCGGATATCGCCATAGACAGACTTGGCGAGCATTGGATGCTGCCCGGTGGTTACCTGAAGCTCTACCCGACGGCGCGCTATGCGCACTCGGCCATAGACGCATTGTTCGACGCCCTTGCCAAAGCGCCGGGCGGACGCATCCGGCCCGCGGACATCGAATGCATCGACGTGCGCGCCTACCGCCTTGCCGCGCTGCTCGCCAATAACGCACCGGCAGGCTGGTTCGGCACGCGTTTCTCGATCCCGTTTGCCGTGGCAACGCTGATCGTCGGCGGTCGCAACGGGCTCACGGCATTTTCGGACGAGGCGGTCGCCGACCCCGCAGTCAAGGCCCTCGCCCTGCGCGTCAAGATGACCGAGGAAGAGGCCTTCAACACCCACTACCCTGAACGCCAGGAAGTGACGCTGTCCATCTGCATGAAGGACGGCACGCGTTACGAAGGGCGCTGTATCATCACCAGCGGCGAACCAACCCGGCCCCATGCGGTCGCCGACCTTGAACGCAAATACAACGACCTTGCCGTGCCGCTGTGGGGCCAGGCCCGGGCCCGGACCCTGCGCGATGCGCTGCTCCACATTGACGGCTGCGATGACATGCGCACGCTGGTCGATTTCAATCCCTGATTTCAATTCACGCGGAGAAACCATGAGACTCACGACCTTGTTTGCGATTGCTGCGGCGATGCTGTTGCAACTGCTGCTGCCCGCATCCGCATC
>CAITSH010000478.1 GCA_903895005.1 uncultured Pseudomonadota bacterium | reverse complement strand
AAGTCGTGCAACACGAGAACTTGTCCATCACAATTGATGCCCGCACCAATGCCTATAGTTGGTACCGATGCTGCAGAAGTTATTTCAGTTGCAAGTGACGCAGGCACGGCTTCAATTACAAAAGCGCTTACGCCGGCCTCTTCAATAGCTCGCGCATCCGCCAGGATTCTTTCTCGGCTTCCTGATTGATCACCATTTGAGCGTCCTTGCACTTTATTTCCACCCATACGGTGATAGCTCTGTGGTGTTAGTCCGATATGTCCCATCACTGGAATGTCGGCGCGAACAATTGCTTCGATCTGTTCTTGCACGTAGACGCCTCCTTCTAGTTTGACGATTTCTGCTCCGGCCTTGATCAGCCGCACTGCGTTGTCGACCGCATCTTTCGCAGAAGACTGATACGACCCAAAAGGCATGTCGCCAACGATTAATGCTTTGGGTTTTGCTGATGCAACCATTAGGACGTGGTATTCCATGTGTTCCATAGATACGCCCAAAGTCGTTTTCTGGCCTTGCATCACTGTTGCGACTGAATCGCCCACAAGAATTAGATCAATGCCAGCGTCATCGACGATTGAAGCAAACGTAGCGTCATAAGCGGTGACCATCGTGAGGGGAATTGAGGCGCTCTTGCGTTCGAGTAAATGCGGCACTATGAACTTGACGCGGGGGCTAGACATTGTCGGAATCTCCTTGATCCATCAAGGCTATTGGAGAAGCGACGACTCTCGTATTTGGTCGTTTGTCACTTATATGTAGAGATTGCGAATCTCTGGTTCAGGGTCATGAACCAACTGGGTCTTTGTATCAATAACCAATGTTGGACGATCGTTGACGTTGAATTGGCTCCAACTGGGGTGACCGTGAGTTGCGAAGGCAACTATTTCTGAGGCAAACCTGTCAGCTATACCAACACGCTCGGCACCGTCTCCTGTCATCATCAGAACGCCTTCAGCATCCAGATTGTCAAATGCGAAGGGAATGTCTAATGCGTGGCAACAGCCAACTACGCCGCCAAAGGCAGGAGTCGGCCACGTAAACCAGTACATCCAAGTAGGGGTGTTGGCGGCCACACGGTTCTCGCACAAACGTTGCGCCGGCTGACGAAATCCAGTGTCGGTGCTGATGGCCGACATTAAGCCACCTGGAGTTTCGCCAGGTCGAAGCGATTCATACGCTGTGCGTGCTTGCGGCGCCCGATCTCCGAATGTCTCGTTGGTGAACTCTTCCCAACGCGAAAGGTCTGCGTTGAGTAAAGCCTCGTCAAAGGTCGACCAAAGTTTGTTCTCATCCCGGTTAGTGCCAACTACGAGGGGGATAGCTGAGCGCGCAGCATCGCCGAGAATGTCTCCTGAGAGAGAAACGCCACCCGCTGTCGGTGCGTAAAAATCAAAAGCCTTTGTCGGCATAACCATTTGTTTCTGCTGTGTGGCAAGAATTTCCTCCACCGACATTGATTTCACTTCATCGAAAGTATTTACGCCTGCAAGTTCCAGAAATTGCTGTTGCAATTCAAGTGCTCGAGGTTTGTCACGAAGTTGGCCAATGGAAGGACTCATGGCCCATGCTTTATGGGCGAGACCATCAATCTCGGAACTAGCCAGCAGAGATACAACGGCGGATCCTCCAGCGGATTCACCAAAAATCGTGACGTTCTTTT
>CAITSH010000477.1 GCA_903895005.1 uncultured Pseudomonadota bacterium | reverse complement strand
GGCGATGTTCGATCCGTTTGAGTACATGATTTTGCGCAAAAGGGACGGGCTGCTAAAAACCGACTTTAAGACACCTCTTGGGAAGGTCTCTTACCACATTCCGTGTCATTCGAGGGTGCAGAACGTCGGACAAAAAACGCGGGAGATGCTGCAACTGGTGCCGGATACGCAGGTCAATACGGTGGAGCGCTGCTCCGGACATGACGGTACTTGGGGCGTTAAGACAGAATATTTTGCCAATTCGATGAAGATCGGCCGGCCGGTTTTCAAGGCGATGGCTTCCGTCGATCCAGATTACATCAGCTCAGATTGCGCCATCGCGGCGCGCCACATTGAACAGGGGATGGGGGAAACCAAGGCGCAAAAGGAACATCCGCTCTCCTTGATACGGATTGCTTACGGACTTTGAAGAGATGACCGCCATGCCGAAAATTGAACGTGACAGCCTTTTCACCCTTGAAGCCTACTCGCGGGAGCGCAAGCAGTTCCGCGAGCGGGTTCTCGCGCATAAAAAGAATCGCAAGGTGGCGCTCGGAGGTCATGTGACCCTCATTTTTGAAGATGAATTGACCATCCGCTACCAGATTCAGGAAATGCTCAGGGTCGAGCGAATTTTTGAAGAGGAAGGTATTGCTGATGAGTTGCAGGCGTACACGCCGCTTATTCCGGATGGACGAAATTTCAAGGCGACGATGATGGTCGAGTACCCTGACCCTGCGGAGCGTGCGGACGCCTTGTCGAAGCTCATCGGGATTGAGGATCGGGTCTGGATCCAGGTCGAGGGGTGTGCAAAGGTGTTTGCCATTGCCGACGAGGATCTGGATCGCGAGAACGAGGAAAAAACCTCCTCCGTCCATTTCCTTCGCTTCGAACTGGCGGAAGAAATGGCCCAGGCCCTGAAATACGGGGTATCGCTTGCCGTTGGAATCGACCATCCACGATACCAGGCGCTGGTCGATGCTGTTCCTCCCAATGTGCGCAGTTCACTGCTGCAGGACCTGATCTAGGGTGCTGCGCTGGTTTTTCCTGTCACTTTCGATTCTGGCCTTTTCGGTGCGGGCGCAGCCAGCACCTCCGTTGCGTTTCGAAGAGGACTACGAATCCAAGGAGTGGCGGGAAATTGAGGTTCAGCTTCCGGCATTTCCAAAACCGGACAAGCTCATGCGGTTTCGTGTGACACCTTCAAATTTCGATTTTTTTGTCGATACGGATTCGCTTAGTGTCGGAAGCGACGGAGTTGTGCGATTCACTTTGGTCGCAAGAAGCGCAAGCGGCGCCGAGAACATTACCTTCGATGGTATCCGGTGTGGGACTCGCGAGCGCCGCACCTATGCGTTTGGTCGCGCAGATAAAATCTGGTCCAAGGCGCGAAATAATGCATGGTCGTTTTTCGAGGCTGCGGGGCGAGTCGCTCAGTACGAAATGCTAGCCCTCGATTTTTTTTGCCCCGGTGGTTTCGCGATTCGAAATCCGCAGGAGGGCATAGAAGCATTGCGCGCCGGGGTGCATCCCCGTGCGCGTCGTTGACGAGGCTCCGTCCTTCGAGTCGAGACCTAACGACTCTACAGAACGACGAGGTTGTCCCGGTGAATCAGTTCCTGCTCGCCAACGAAGCCCAGCGTGGGTTCGATTTCCCCGGACGCCTTGCCGGCAATCCGTCTGCAATCGCTTGAGTTGTAATTGACCAGTCCCCTTGCTATGTCTTTGGCGTCGGTAGTAATGCATGCGACAACAGCGCCGCGTTCAAATTCGCCCTCGACACTTTTAACGCCTATCGGCAGGAGGCTTTTGCCCTGTTCGAGGAGCGCACGCGTGGCTCCCGTATCGAGAATGAGTCGTCCGCTGACCTGCAAATGATCTGCGAGCCATTGCTTGCGTGCCGCCAAGGGGGTAGTGGCAGCGACGAGCAGCGTTCCGATTGCCTCACCGGAGGCCAGTCTGGTCAGTACATCCGGTTGGCGTCCAGAGGCGATGACCGTGCTAGCCCCTGAGCGCGCAGCCCGCTTGGCCGCGAGGACCTTCGTTAGCATGCCGCCTCGCGCGATTGCGCTGGAAGTACCTCCCGCCATGCTCTCCAGTCGAGGGTCTGCCGCATCGGCTTTGGGGATGAGTCGGGCTGCAGGATCAACCCTTGGGTCGGCCGAGAAAAGCCCCTCCTGATCGGTGAGGATGATGAGTGCATCGGCCTCAACGAGATTCGTGACCATGGCCCCTAAAGTGTCGTTGTCACCGAACCGAATTTCGTCCGTCACGACGGTATCGTTTTCATTGATTACCGGAATGACGCCGAGCGATAATAACGTGGTCAGTGTTGAACGCGCATTCAGGTAGCGCTGGCGATCCGCCAAGTCTGCATGCGTTAGCAAGACCTGAGCTGCATGAAGGCCGTGCTCACGGAAGCACGATTCATAGACTTGGATGAGCCCCATCTGCCCGACGGCGGCAGCGGCTTGCAACTCGTGCATTGCGTGGGGCCGATGCGACCAGCCGAGGCGTTGCATGCCTTCGGCGATTGCCCCGCTGGACACGAGCACGACTTCGCGCCCGTCTCGAACCAGGATGGCAATTTCACGGGCCCATTGTGCAATGGCCGCCTTGTCGAGTCCATTGCCGCCGTTTGTTACGAGGGCGCTGCCAACTTTTACGACTAGTCGCTTGGCTTTTACCAGGTTCGCCAATGTCATTGTGCTGGCGCCGCGGTTTGCTCGAGATGGCGCATTACAGCTTGGGAGAGTTCTTTGCATCCGTCGCCGGTGAGTGCCGAAATCTGGAAGCATTCTCCTTTCCAGCGCAGCTTTTTAAGGATGCTTTTTACCGCTGCGGCGCGAGCATCCTCATCGAGCATGTCGACTTTGTTGAGCACAAGCCAGCGCGGCTTCTTGAACAGAGCCTCGTCGTACTTTTTCAGTTCACCAGCCAGAGCTTTTACCTCATGGGCGGGATCGGTTTCGTCGTTGAGCGGCGCGATGTCGACCAGATGGAGCAGCAGGCGGGTGCGCGCAAGATGGCGGAGGAACTGGTGTCCAAGCCCAGCGCCTTCTGCGGCACCTTCAATCAGGCCCGGAATATCTGCGACAACGAAACTGCGGTCAGGAGTGACGCTCACGACCCCGAGGTTGGGATGAAGGGTTGTGAACGGATAATCTGCGACCTTGGGTCTGGCGCTCGATACAGCGCGAATGAAAGTTGATTTGCCGGCGTTTGGCATGCCTAGCAGCCCGATGTCCGCCAAAACCTTTAACTCCAGGCTGAGTTCCTTAGTTTCCCCTTCCTCCCCGGGCGTGAACTGCCGCGGCGCGCGGTTGGTGCTCGATTTAAAGTTCAGATTTCCGAGTCCTCCCTTGCCCCCTCGTGCAATGAGGGCAACCTGACCGTGTGCGGCGAGGTCGGCCACCAGTTCGCCGGTTTCCCTGTCGGAGATGACAGTGCCGACCGGCATGCGCAGGGTGATGTCATCGGCCCCCTTCCCGTTGCAATCTGAGCCGCGTCCTTTTTCTCCGTTTCGGGCACGATGGATACGCGCAAACCGATAGTCGACCAGGGTGTTAATGTTGCGGTCGGCTATCGCATAGACGCTGCCGCCGCGTCCGCCATCGCCTCCGTCAGGCCCACCCTTAGGGATGAATTTTTCGCGGCGAAACGAGGCCGCGCCATCCCCGCCCTTACCGGCGTGAACCTCGATTCGTGCCTCGTCGATGAATTTCATGGTCGCTTCGTATGGCTCAGTGTTTGATGGGGAAAACTGCGTGACGATGAACAGAGGCAAAGCCAAGGACGGTCAAAATACGATGCCTGAAAGAAAAAAGCCCCGTCGCAAGGACAGGGCTTTCCATGCGACCTGTGAACTTCAGACCGTTACGATGCTCACAATGTTCCTGCCAGCTGGGCCCTTGACGCCAAATGCGACTTTGCCGGCAATTTTTGCAAACAGGGTGTGATCCTTGCCCATGCCAACGTT
>CAITSH010000476.1 GCA_903895005.1 uncultured Pseudomonadota bacterium | reverse complement strand
CGTCCTGGGTGAACGGATAAAAACTCAGCCACAGACCAAAGCGCTCGGAGAGCGAGATTTTTTCTTCCACACCCTCGCCCGGATGCACTTCGCCGTCCTCGGTATGCTGGTAGCTCAGGTTCTCGGACATGTATTCGGGCAGCAAATGGCGGCGGTTGCTGGTGGCGTAAATCAGCACATTGGGCGTGGACGCAGAGACCGAGCCGTCGAGCGCGGACTTCAGGGCCTTGTAGCCGGTTTCACCTTCGTCAAAACTCAGGTCATCGCAAAAGATGATGAATTTCTCGGGCCGCGCCGCGACCAGATCGACGATGTCGGGCAAATCCACCATGTCCGACTTGTCCACTTCAATCAGGCGCAGGCCCTGGTCGGCAAATGCATGCAGGCAAGCGCGTATCAGGGAGGATTTACCGGTCCCGCGCGCACCCGTGAGCAAGACATTGTTCGCGCCGCGCCCTTGCACAAACTGCTGGGTGTTGCGCAGCAAACGCTCTTTCTGCACCTCGACCTCTTTGAGGTCGGAAAAACGGATATCGGCAATATGCTGCACCGGCACCAGGACGCCCTGACCCGAGCGCTTGCGCCGGTAACGCATGGCAACCGATGCGCTCCAATCAGGCTGGGCAATCCCCTGGTCCAGCGACGCTTCGACGCGCTCCATAAAGCGCTCGGCGCGCTGCAAAAATTGCGCCAGTCGCGCATCCATATCAGGTGTCATATCAGGAACGGTAATCGGCGTTGATGGTGACGTAGTCGTGGCTGAGATCGCAGGTCCAGACCGTGTCGGACGCTGTTCCACGCCCCAGGTCGACGCGCACGGTGATTTCGGATTGGCGCATCACGCGCTGTCCGTCTTCTTCACGGTAGGCGGGGTTGCGACCACCCCCGGTAACCACGTGTACATCGTCGAGGTACAGCGCGATACGGGTCTGGTCCAGATCGGCAATTCCGGCATAACCCACCGCCGCCAGAATCCGCCCAAGATTGGGGTCGCTGGCAAAAAACGCGGTTTTCACCAGCGGCGAATGGGCAATCGCATAAGCGGCCTGGCGGCATTCCGCGGCATCGCGCCCGCCGTCGACCTGCACGGTGATGAACTTGGTGGCACCCTCGCCGTCGCGCACGATGGCCTGCGCCAACTGCCGCGCCACGCCGATGACCGCGGCGCGCAATGCCAGGGCGGCTTCACCTTCCCAGCTCGCAATCATGGGATTGCCGAGTTGGTTGGATGCAATGAGTGTGAGCGAATCATTGGTCGATGTGTCACCGTCCACCGTGATCCGGTTGAAAGAGGCTTCGGCGACATCGCGCGCCAACACCTGCAAAGCCTGCTGGCTGATACACGCGTCGGTGGCGATAAATCCCAGCATGGTCGCCATATTGGGGCGGATCATTCCGGCACCCTTGCTGATGCCGCTGATGCGCGCCGTCTTGTCGCCCAGGACAACGCTGGCGCTAAAGGCTTTGGGCACGGTGTCGGTGGTCATGATGCCTTGCGCGG
>CAITSH010000475.1 GCA_903895005.1 uncultured Pseudomonadota bacterium | reverse complement strand
GGGCGGCAGCGGCACGACGATGCGAATCTGCTTGGTGGGAAATGGCGGCGCCTGCGCGCGGGCAGGCGCGCAGGCCAGCGCTGCGACCACTGCTACGGCGATACAAAACTTCATCGCGCCCTCCCGCGAACCGTTGTATTGCTCGGATGGTGGGATCAGACTCGCCCCCGCTTAATCCTGCATCCGTCTTGTTGACGGAACGTGCTGGGGGAACCTTGCCCGACTTGGACAATTTACGCAAGGCGCAGTCTATTTCGTGTCAACGCAACATGAGAATGTCCCCTGTTTCAGCAACGTGAGAATGTCCCCTTTGGACTGGGGCTTTGGTTGGGTGGGGGTGGGTAACGCCGGGCTGAGCGCGCCCCCATAGCGCCGTAGCGAAGACCGGCGTTATCCACGCCCTGGCGGGCTGAGGGGTTCTGTTTTTGTTTTGGTGGCGGCTGCGACTATTTCGGCCATTCGGGCGTCGAGTGTCTTTTCGTCCTCGGACTGACGTGGCCCCGGGCGCGTTCTGACGAGGGTGCAGGCCAAGGTGCGGCCCTTGTAATCGACTCGCATCGCGCCATCCTGAAAATGCAGCAACGTGACGCGCGCTCCGCGCAGCGCTGTTCCGGGACCCGTGGTCTTGACGCAGTAGATCTTGCCGCCCGTGCTGAAGGTCAAGGCTTTGGATAGAACCCTCTGCTCCTGCCGCGCAAGCTTTTCTTCAAGCGCTTCGAGGCCTTTCGTCCATGGCCGATGGGCGTCGGCCTCATCCAGGGGCGGCGCCGCGAATTTCTTGTTCCACAGCGCGATGAACCTCTGCGCAAAGGCTTGCGCGCCGGGAATATCGCAGATGCCTGCCAGCCGCATTTCCTTGATCAGCCGGTCCTGCAAGGTCTGGTTGGCCCGCTCCACACGGCCCTTGGCCTGCGGGGTCGAGGCCGGAATAAGTTCGATGTCCAGCCGCTCCGCCACGCGTCCGAACTCCGTATATCCGTCCCCGCTCTGCGCCTCTTTGGCGTTGACCTGGAAGACGCCATGCCGATCACTGTAGAAGGCCAGCGGCGCGCCGTGGCTCAGAATGTGCGTCCGCAGCGCGCAAATATAGGCTTTTGTCGTTTCCGTCGGCGCAAAATGGAGCGCCGTCAGACGGCTCGTGGCGTCGTCAATGAACACAATCAGCGTGCAATGGGGGCCGCGCCCTTCAAACCAGTCGTGTGGGCTGCCGTCGATCTGGATCAGTTCGCCAAATCTGGGGCGACGCTCGCGCGGAGAATGAACGCGTCCGGCCCGTCGCCGCCGCGCCCGCGCCAGACCCAGACTGAGCTGAATGCGGCGCACCGTCTCGCGCGAAACCTTGATCCCGTTCAGCTCGAACAGTTTTTCCGCCGCAAACGTGGCCCCGAAATCCGGATACTTGGATCGCAAAAGCTCTTCGATCTCCGCCCGTTTCGACGCCGCCAGACGACGAGGCGACACACGCCCGCGCTGCCGGGACACCAACCCAGCATCCCCGCTCTCACGCCACACCCGCAACAGTCGCTTGACCTGCCGGACGCTCAAACCAAGACGCTCAGCGGCCTCTCCCTGCCGCAAACGCCCCTTCGACAAGGCCCGCATCACGCTGGAACGGTCGCGCTCCGAAGCGCTCATCGTCAAAAGCCCCTTTTCCATGAAACGCAACCTCTGCAAAAACCGACAGAGGGGACATTCTCATGTTGCTAAAAGGGGACATTCTCACGTTGCGCTAACAGGCGCAGTCTATTTCGTGTCAACGCTGCATGAGAACGCCCCATGTTGCAGCAACATGAGAATGTCCCCTCTAGTCTGGCGAAGTCGGTCGGTTGGGGGTGGGTAGCGCCGGGCTGAGCGCGACCACCTCAAGCTCCATCAGGGGCTGGGGGCGAGGCCAATGATTTCTTGTAAAATATCTGCGTAGGGGGTCTTTTCGACGAGGGCGCGCAGGTTCATCATGT
>CAITSH010000474.1 GCA_903895005.1 uncultured Pseudomonadota bacterium | reverse complement strand
GTTTGTCGAACGTCGCGGTTTGCGCCTTGGCATCGGCAGAGGTGTATTTGACCGAGACCGCCTTGCCGGTCTTGATCTCCTCGATTTTTACCCCGAGTTCAACCTTGAGGTTCTGTTTGGCAAAGGCCTTTTGCGCCTCCTTTGCGATCTGCTCATCGGCCGCGCCAAGAAATGACGGCAGGGCTTCCAGTATCGTTACCTCGCTGCCAAGACGCCGCCATACCGACCCCATTTCCAGGCCGATGACCCCGGCGCCGATCAGACCGAGTGTCTTAGGCACATCCTGCATGGCGAGGGCACCATCGTTGGACAGCACCAGCTTCTCATCGAAGGGCGTTCCGGGCAACGCGCGCGGCGTCGAGCCGGTGGCGATAATCACGTGCTTTGCGGTAAGCGTTTCAGCCTTTGCGCCGGTCACGCTGACGGCATATCCGTCAGCGGTGGCCGGTCCGGAAAACGCGCCACGGCCGTGAAAGAACGTGACTTTATTTTTCTTGAACAGGTAGAGAATGCCATCATTGTTCTGCTTCACGACGGTCTGCTTGCGCGCGATCATTTTCGGCACGTCCAGCCCCAGTCCCTTGACCTGGATGCCGTGCTCGGCGAAGTGATGGCCGGCCTGGTCGTAGTGCTCCGAGGACTGCAGCAATGCCTTGGACGGAATGCAGCCAACGTTGGTGCATGTGCCGCCGGGCGCGGGGCCGCCCTTTTCGTTTTTCCACTCGTCAATGCAGGCGGTGGAAAATCCGAGTTGCGCGGCACGGATGGCGGCGATATAGCCCCCGGGTCCCGCGCCGATGACAACGACGTCGAATGCTTGAGCCATGGTGTACTTCCTTTTTAAACCACCGAGGGCGCAGGAGTCGCCGAGAAATCCAATCCAGCCGGATTTTCTCTGCGAACGCTGCGCCCTCTGCGGTGAATCCTAGTCTTGTTAGATATCGAGCAACAGGCGCGCCGGGTCTTCCAGCGCCTCCTTCATTGCCACCAGCGACAGGACCGCCTCGCGGCCGTCGATGATGCGGTGGTCGTAGGACAGGGCAAGGTAATTGATCGGACGGACGACGACCTGCCCGTTTTCGACCACGGCGCGGTCCTTGGTCGCATGCACGCCAAGAATCGCGGATTGCGGCGGGTTGATGATGGGCGTCGAAATCATGGAGCCAAAAGTGCCGCCGTTGGAGATCGAAAAAGTACCACCGGTAAGATCTTCGATGGTGAGCTTGCCGTCTTGGGCCTTCTTTCCGAATTCAGCGATTTTCTTCTCGATGTCAGCCAGTGACAGTTGTTCGCAGTCGCGCAACACGGGGACGACCAGCCCGCGTGGGGAACCCACTGCAATGCCGATATCGAAATAGCCGTGGTAGACGATATCGTTGCCGTCCACGCTGGCGTTGACAACAGGATATTTTTTCAGCGCATGCACGGCCGCTTTTACGAAGAACGACATGAAGCCCAGCTTGACGCCGTGCTCCTTTTCAAAGCGGTCCTTGTACTTTGCGCGCATTTCCATCACCGGGGCCATGTTTACCTCGTTGAAGGTGGTCAGGATGGCGGCGGTGGATTGCGACTGCACGAGGCGCTCGGCGATGCGCGCACGCAAGCGCGACATTGGGACGCGCTGCTCGGGGCGGCCTGCAAGGATTGACTCAACGTTGACCGGAGCCGGCGGCTGCGAAAGCGCGGCGCGCGTTGCAGGGGCCGGTACTGCTGCCGGCGCGCTGCCGGCGCCGAGTACGTCGCCCTTGGTGACTCGGCCGTCACGGCCGGTACCGGAGATGGCTGCGGTATTGATACCCTTTTCGTCGGCGATTTTCTTAGCCGCGGGCATAACCGCTGGTTGCGATGTCGCGGCGACGGGAGTCGGGGCGGCGGCAGGTTTGGCCGCAGCGGCGGGGGCGGGGGCGGCGGCGCTGGCTTTTGCCTCGGTGTCTATGGTGGCGATGATTTCACAGTAAACGACCAGGCTGCAATCAGCCTTGACGATCTTGGTCAGCAAGCCATCCACCGGGGATGTCAGTTCGAGCACGACCTTGTCG
>CAITSH010000473.1 GCA_903895005.1 uncultured Pseudomonadota bacterium | reverse complement strand
GCGTTTGCCCAGCTCAATGTGATAGCGTTGCTCAAAGGTGAGATGCTTGTAGCGCATGGGATGCTCCTATCCGTCTTCGCAAACAGAAAGGTACACCCCGGGGCATCTCACCTTCCTCTAATGCCCGGATGTTGCACTTCAAGGTTTAATTCGCAGATGACCTAGCGTTTTTCGAGTATCACCAGCGCAATGCCGCCCAATATCGCCACCGAGGCAAGCACCGTGCGCAGCGTCAGTGCCTCTCCAAGAAACATCACACCGCCAAGCGCCGCGATGACCGGCACGCTCAGTTGCACCGTCGCTGCATGCGTGGCCTTCAGCACGGGCAGGGCCGTGTACCAGATGGCGTAACCGACCCCCGAGGCCAGAGCGCCCGAGGCCACGGCGTAAATGAAGCCGGCGGCATCGGCGGTGGCATTGCCAATCAGCAGCACACTCGACAGGCTCATCACCAGTGCCATTGGCACGCTGCGTAAAAAATTGCCCGCCGTCACGCGCAGCGGATCGCCCGCGCCCTTGCCTCGCAGCGAATACACGCCCCAGGCGCAGCCAGCGCTGATCATC
Organism: uncultured Pseudomonadota bacterium; assembly: GCA_903895005.1. Next base: position 8,253 of record CAITSH010000473.1, on the reverse strand, counting down.
AGCAGCGAACCTGCCAGCGGCGGCGCCGACAAGCCGGGCAGCATCAAGCCCACCAGCCCGCCAAGCGCCAGTAACAGGCCCGCCAGTTGCAGGCCGCCAAAGCGCTCACCCTTGAGCAAGCCCCAACTGATCATGCTCATCTGCACCGCGCCGAACAACAACAGCGCCCCGGTCGCCGCCGACAGGCTGGCATAGGCAAAGGAAAACGCCGCCGCATAGGCAAACAGCGCCAACGCCGACAACCAGTTGCCGGCACCGCTGCCGGCGCCAGTGCGCATGCGCACCAGCAGCCATAGCGTCAACGCACCGGCGACCATGCGAATCGAGGTAAAACTGGCAGGGTCGATGGCCGTGCTCTTCAACGCAATACGGCACAGCAGCGAGTTGCCGGCAAAAGCCAGCATGGCTAGGGCGGTCAGCGTGACCGTACGCAACGCAGCGTCGTTCATTTTTGGGGCCATGACATCAGAGCACCGCGCGCACTAGCCCGGGCTTTCGATTTGTCCGCTACACACCCCACGCACGCAGCCGCGCAGCCAGCGATGCGCCGGATCGGCATGCAGGCGCGGGTGCCAGAGCATTGAAACGGTGATCTCAGGCATGGTAAAGGGCAGCGCAAACTTGTGCATGCCGGCGCAGAGGCTTCCGGTGTGGCGCTCGGGCACACTGGCGATCAGGTCGGAGCTGCGGGCGAGCGCGAGCGCCGTCGCAAAGCCACCGACGATGGTGACGATCTCGCGCTTCAGGTTCAGTGTCTGCAAGGCTTCATCAATCGGGCCGGTGTCGCGGCCGCGGCGCGACACGCTGATGTGCCTGCCGGCGGCATAACGCGCGGCGCTGATCTTACCCCGGCTCAGCGGGTGCCCCGTGCGCACGACACCGATGAAGCGGTCACGGAACAAGGCCTGCACACGCACCTCCGGCCCGGTCGTCTCACCAACGACGCCGGTTTCCAGATCGACCGTGCCCTCGCGCAGCGGCGTGCTGTCCTTATCGGGCTTTTGCATGAAACACAGGCGCACGCCCGGCGCCTCATTGCTTACCCGCGCAATCAGCGTCGGCCCGAAGTTCTCGACAAAACCCTCGCTGGTTCGCAAGGTGAAGGTCCAGACCAGTTGCTTGAGTTTGAGCGCTTCGGCCGGGCGCAGGACCGCGGTGCCATCCTGAACCAGCTGACCGACCCGCTCGCGCAGTTCCAGCGCGCGCGGCGTCGGCACCAGGCCGCGTCCGGCTCTCACCAGCAAGGGATCACCCGTCGTCTCGCGCAATCGCGCCAGCGCGCGGCTCATCGCCGACGGACTGAGCCGCAGGCGCCGCGCGGCGCGTGCGACGCTGCCCTCGGCCAGCAGCACATCCAGGGTAACCAGCAGGTTGAGATCGGGCATTGCCATGCCATCACCATAGCGCAGAATGAGCCTGATATGGCGTAAAACGCACGAATAACGTGCAAATGCTGCGCCTTCCGCCTCACCAGGCAAACGACTAGTCTTGAGTCAGCCCTACTTCGGGCGCAGCCAGAAAGCAGTATTCATGTTGAAACCCGTCAGTGCAGTCCACCCAAACACCCCAGCCGGTGATTCGGGAACAGCCGCGTCAGACCCGAAATGCTCACCTTCGGTTCCTGCACTCTCACCTTCGGTTCCTGCACTCTCACCTTCGGTTCGGTGGGCGCTCGCCAGCCTTTCAATGTCTATGTTGCTGTCCTCGCTGGCCACCAGCATTGCCAATGTCGGGTTGCCCGCGCTGGCAGAGGCCTTCAACGCCTCTTTCCAGGCAGTGCAGTGGATAGTCCTCGCCTACCTCCTTGCCATCACCACGTTGATCGTCAGCGCCGGGCGACTGGGCGACCTGATGGGCCGCCGGCGCCTGCTGCTCGCCGGAATCGCCTTGTTCACCGCAGCCTCGTTGCTGTGCGCTGTCGCGCCCTCGCTGTGGCTGCTGGTTGCCGCACGCGCCGTGCAGGGGTTGGGGGCGGCCGTCATGATGGCGCTCACCATGGCCTTCGTCGGCGAGACCGTGCCCAAGGAAAGAACCGGCAGCGCGATGGGCTTGCTCGGCATGATGTCGGCAATAGGCACCGCGTTGGGCCCTACGCTTGGCGGTGTGCTGATCGCCGGCCTCGGCTGGCGGTCGATTTTTTTCATCAACCTTCCGTTGGGCGTCCTGACCTTCGCTCTTGCACGCAGCAACCTGCCCGCGGATCGACAGGCGGCGAAGAAGGATGGCCCCGGCTTTGACAAAGTCGGCACGCTGCTGCTGGCGCTGACGCTTGCGGCGTATGCGCTGGCAGTGACCATTCAGACCGGCGAGGGCCGCGGTGGATTGGGCGCAATCAACATCGCCTTGCTGCTGGCCGCTGTAACCGGCCTCGGCCTGTTTGTGCTGGCCGAAAAAAAAGCGGCATCCCCCCTGATCCGCCTCGCCCTGTTTCGCGATGCGGCGCTAAGCGCCAGCCTCGCAGGGAGCGCCCTCGTTACGACGGTAATCATGGCAACGCTGGTGGTCGGGCCGTTTTATCTCTCCCGTGCGCTCGGGCTCGATACCGCCATGGTCGGGCTTGTCTTGTCGGCCGGCCCGCTGGTCGTGGCACTAATCGGGGTACCGGCCGGTCGCATCACCGACCGCTTCGGCGCACAACGCATGACGGTCGCCGGACTCATGGCCATGGCCGCGGGCGCCTTGCTCTTGTCATCACTGCCAACAGCGCTGGGGATTCCAGGCTACCTCGCCCCCATCGTCATCATCACCGTCGGCTATGCGCTGTTCCAGACCGCCAACAACACCGCCGTCATGGCCGACGTGGCGCCGGAGCGGCGCGGCGTCATCTCCGGCATGCTCAACCTGTCGCGCAACCTGGGGCTCATCACCGGCGCATCGGTCATGGGCGCGGTGTTCGCGTTCGCATCGGGCACGAGCGACATCACAAGCGCACCTGCAGCCAATGTCGCCACCGGCATGCGCATCACTTTTGCCGTGGCAACGATGCTGATCCTGATCGCAATCGCCATCGTGCTTGGAGGCCGCGCGCAAACGATGCGCGCCTCAAGGTCCTCAAGCGCGCCTTAGCCAGGCCACGACGGATTCAAGGCTGAACGGCGTCGCCTTCCTTCGTGGCAAACCCGCCGGGCAGCGCGGAACCTGGCTGGGGATCGACAGGAAAGCGAAGACTGGCACGGCTTTTCAGCCTGCCGTCCTCAGCGCCCACCCACGCCCATCAACGCAAGATTGGCCTTGAACACGCTGCTGCCGGGCTCGGCCCATTCGAGCACGGCGTCAAAATGGTTGCGTCCCGCGAGCACGAAAAGCTCGGCCCAGTTGCCCTGTGCCTTCCACCAGTCGGCGACTTCACGGCTCTGGCGGCGGTAGTCGTAGGTTTCCTTTTCACCCACGGCGAGCAGCATGGGGCAATACGAACGCGCGCGCTCGCCGCTGCGCAGCAGCGAGACCTCTTGCACCATTTCTGGTGTGAGCTTGAGGTTCTCGTTGCGAAACGAAAGTCGCACCGGCTCGAGGTCGCCCAGGCCGCTCATGAAGGTGGCGCTCTTGATCATGTCTTCAGGGAGGCCGAAGGCCTTCACCCAGTCGGTCATCAGCGCCTGGCCGACGAGGTTGGCCCCCGAAGAATGGCCGGCAATATGGATGCGACCCGGGTCGCCGCCGTGTTCGGCGATATGCGAATGCACCCAAGCGATGACGCGGCGGATTTGCGCGCCCATTTCCGGGATGGTGGTGGCGGGTACCAGCGTAAAGTCGGGCACGACCAGCGTGACGCCCGCATCGACAAAAGCCGGCGCGGCAAAGCCGCTGTCTTCCTTTGAAAGCGCGCGCCAGTCGCCACCGTGAAAAAACACCAGCACCGGCACGTTGGATTGTGCCGCAGGGTAGATGTCGAGCAACTCGTCGGCGGTCTCGCCGTAACGCATGTTGTTGGCATGAACCAGGTCGGCCTTGGCCGCACGCGTGCGCTCGGCGTATTCGCGCAGGTAGACCGTGACATCCGGGACCGTGCCGCGGCTGTTGTACTGGCGGTCGAGTTCGGCCTGGTTGAATCCGCGCCAGACGGCCTGCATGGCTACTCGGCCTTCGCGCCGGAAATCTTGACGGCGCGCGCGTTGCGCTGGCTGTCGGTGACCAGGAATGCCGCGAACTCTTCCGGCGTGCCTGCCACCAGTTCGTAGCCCTTGCCGATCACTTCTTTCTGGTTGAACTCCGGCTCGCGCAGCATCTTGGTGACTTCGGCGTTGAGCTTCACCACCACATCGCGTGGCGTACCGGCCGGCGCGAACAGGCCGAACCAGGCGTTGGCCGGCACCTCGGGGAAACCGGATTCGGTGAACGTCGGCACGTCCGGCAACATGGACAGGCGCGCCTTGCCGCCGATGGCGATGGGTTTGATGCGCCCGCCCTTGATGTGCGCGATCGATGAGGCCGCCCCCGAGAAGGTAAGCTGAACCTCGCCGGCGATGGCGGCGGGTACCGCCTGCGGAATGCCCTTGTAGGGCACGTGTACGATATCGATCCCGGCCTGGCTCTTGAGCATTTCCATGGCAAGGTGCGGCTGGCTGCCGCTGCCATAAGAAGCATAATTGAGCTTGCCCGGGTTGGCCTTGGCGTAGGCGATGAGGTCCTTCAGGTTGTTGAAGGGCACCGCGGAGTTGGCGAGCAGCAACTGGTTGAGCATCACCATTTGCGTGATCGGTGCGAAATCCTTGGCCGGGTCGTAAGGCAGCTTGGCGTACAAATGCGGGTTCACCGACATGGTCGAGTCGGTGGTGATCATCAAGGTGTAGCCGTCGGGCGCGGCCTTGGCCACGCCCTCTGCGGCAACGATGGTCCCGGAACCCGGCTTGTTCTCGATGATCACGCCCTGGCCCCAACGCTGCGACAACTGGTTGCCAATGGCACGCGCGATGAGGTCTATGCCGCCGCCGGCCGGGTAGGGCACGACAATGCGAATGGGCTTGATGGGGTAGCCTTGTGCATGGACGGCAATGGAGCAGGCCATCAGGCAGGCCGCGGCAATCATTCGTTTCAACAACATCGTAAGGCTCCCAGGCGATTGAATAATCATCTTACCGCAGCCGGCCATGCTGTCATTGCACGCATTGCATTTATTAAGTTCATCGCAGCAATGGCTGGAAACGCCCTTCTGGCGCTGGTTTCCGGGCTACGACTTCGCGCGCGATAGGCCAGCACCGGCTATTGATAGACGACTTTAACGTTCTCCGGCCGCAGCCAGTCGTTGAGGGACTGCAGCAGGCTGTCTTCGAGCTTGACGCGCCATTCCTCGCCAAGACGCAACTCGACCATGGCGCCGCCGTTGTTGTAGCAGACCGCGACCGCGCAGGCGCCGCTGCCGCTTTTTCGATACGGCGCAAGCAGGGTCTTCAGTTTGGCAGCGGCGGCCTTGCCGGCGCGCGAGGCCTCGCCGTTGAGCGAGAGCCTGACGCCACGCGCATACAGCGCCCTTGCCTCCCCGAAGTCGAGGATTTTTTCCGCGGTGACACGCAACTGGTTTTCGCCCTCGCCGCGCGGAATGTTGCGCACCTTGACGTTGGCGACGAGCACGGCGCCGTCCTTGATCTTGTCGCGATACAGGTCGAAGACCTCGTTGTAGACGACGATCTCCTGCCGAGCGGTGTCATCCGAGAGTTCGAGCACCATCATGCGGCCCGACTGGGTTTTCATTGCGCGCATGGTCTCTACGAAACCGGCGATGGTAGCCTCGCCCCCGCCGTAGCCGCCACCGGCCATGCCGGGCAACTGCACGAGCTTGGCGCGCACGAAGCACTCGATGTCGGCCTTGAAACTCATGAAGGGGTGGCCTGACAGATATTGCCCGAGGCTGGTTTTTTCCTCGGCGAGTTTTTGCAGGTCATTCCAGCGCGGCGCAGCGATCATCTGCGGCTTGTGCTCCTCGGCACTGCCCTCGCCACCGAAGAGGCTCACCTGGTTGACGTTGCGCTCGCGCTGCTCCGCCGCTTCAAGCGCAATGCCCACCGAGGCGAGCATGCTGGCGCGGTTGTCGTCGATGCCATCAAAGGCCCCGGCGCGCACCAGCGCCTCGACGGCGCGGCGGTTGACCTGGCGTTTGTCGACACGCTCGCAAAAATCAAAAAGGCTCTTGAAGGGACCGTCCTGCTCCCGTGCCTTGGTGATGGCCACCACGGCCGATTCGCCCGTGCCTTTGACGGCACCGAGGCCGTAGCGGATGGTCTTGGCATCGACCGGCGCAAAGCGGTATTCGCCGGTATTGATATCCGGCGGCAGCACCTTGAGGCCGTTGGCGAGCGTGTCCTTGTACAGGTCGCGCACCTTGTCGGTGTCGTCCATGGCCGCGGACATGTTGGCCGCCATGGAGGCCGACGGGTGGTGGGCCTTGAAGTAGGCGGTGTGATAAGCGACGAGTGCATAGGCGGCGGCGTGCGACTTGTTGAAACCGTAGCCTGCGAATTTTTCCATCAGATCGAAAATTTCGTCGGCCTTGTCGGCGGTGAGGCCGTTCTTGTCCGCGCCCTCGCGGAAAATGCCGCGATGCTCGGCCATCTCCTCGGCCTTCTTCTTTCCCATGGCACGACGCAGGAGGTCGGCGCCACCGAGCGAGTAGCCGCCGATGATCTGCGCCATCTGCATCACCTGCTCCTGGTAGACCATGATGCCGTAGGTCTCCGAGAGCACGGTCTCGACGCGCGGGTCCGGGTACTTGAAGCCGCGGCCGTGCTTGCGGTCGCAAAACTCGGGAATCAGTTCCATCGGGCCGGGACGGTACAGCGCAACGAGCGCGATGATGTCCTCGAAGCGGTCGGGCTTGGCGCGCTTGAGCAGTTCGCGCATGCCCTGCGATTCAAACTGGAACACCGCGCCGGTGTTGGCGGTGGCGAAAATGCGATACGACTCGCGATCGTTGAGCGGCAGGGTCTCGAGCACGATATTCGAGGCCGGGTCGAGGCGCTTGATATAGCGCAGGGTCCAGTCAAGAATCGTCAGCGTGGTGAGACCGAGGAAGTCGAACTTGACGAGGCCCACCGCCTCGACGTCGTCCTTGTCGAGCTGCGAAACCACGCTTGTCGAGCCCTGTGCCGCGTACACCGGGCAAAAGTCGGTGAGCTTGCCCGGCGCAATCAGCACGCCGCCTGCATGCATGCCGACGTTGCGCGTGAGGCCCTCGAGCTGCCCGGCAAGGGCCAGCAGCTCGCGCGTGTCCTCTTCGTTGTCTTCGCGCTCGGCAAGGCGCGGTTCCATTTCGCGCGCCATTTGCAGCGTGATCAGCTTGCCCGGCTGGAAGGGAATGAGCTTGGCCAGTTCGTCGGTGCGGGTATAGCCCCACTCCATGACGCGGCCGACGTCGCGCACCACGGCCTTGGCGGCCATGGTGCCGAAGGTGGCGATCTGCGACACCGACTCGCTGCCGTACTTGTTGCGCACGTACTCGATGACGCGGTCGCGCCCTTCCTGGCAAAAGTCGATGTCAAAGTCGGGCATTGACACACGCTCAGGGTTGAGGAAGCGCTCGAACAGCAGGTTGTAGGCGAGCGGATCAAGGTCGGTGATGCCAAGCGAATAGGCCACCAGAGAGCCCGCACCCGAACCACGCCCCGGGCCCACCGGCACGCCGTTGGTCTTCGCCCAGTTGATAAAGTCGGCGACGATCAGGAAGTAACCGGGAAAGCCCATCTGGATAATGGTCTTCGTCTCGAACGCGAGACGCTCGCGATAGCGCGGCTCCTCCCCGGCGCGCTTGGCTTCGTCCGGGTACAGCGCCACCAGGCGCTTGGCGAGGCCCTCGCCCGCGGTCATGCCAAGGTAGTCGTCGAGGCCGACGCCGTCTGGCGTCGGGAACAGCGGCAGCTTGGACTTGCCAAGCTCGAGCTCGAGATTGCAGCGGCGCGCGATCTCGACCGTGTTGGCAAGCGCCTCGGGAATGTCCTTGAACCATTCGCCCATTTCGGCCTGGCTGGCGAAATACGACAGGCGCGAGAAATTGCGCGGCCGGCGCTGGTCGGCAAGGAGCTGTCCTTCGGAAATGCACACGCGCGCCTCGTGGGCGATAAAGTCGTCGGGCCGCACGAACTGCACCGGGTGTGTCGCCACCACCGGCAGGCCGAGCTTGGTCGCCAGCGCCAGTGCACCGGCGATATAGGTTTCGGTGGGCGGCGCGCCGGCGCGCTGCAACTCAAGGTAATAGGCGCCGGGAAATTTGGCCGACCATTCGGTGGCAAGACGCGCAGCCACCGCCTGCTGGTTCTGTATCAG
>CAITSH010000472.1 GCA_903895005.1 uncultured Pseudomonadota bacterium | reverse complement strand
CTCGACTTAGCCCCCAACAACAGGTCGAGTCGAAAACGCTCGACTTTAATCGTCGAGAGTCGAAAACCCATTCGGGCGACCTGTTGGCGCGCATCCGCTTCATCTGCACTCGTCGTGTACGACATCAAACGTGTGGTGGCCTACTCGACGCTATCCCAACTTGGGTACATGACGGTTGCGCTCGGCGCCTCGGCTTATTCAGCGGCCATATTCCACTTGATGACACACGCGTTTTTCAAGGCCGTGCTGTTCCTCGGTGCCGGATCGGTCATCATCGCCATGCATCATGAGCAGGACATGCGAAAGATGGGGGGCTTGCGCAAATACATGCCCATCACGTATCTGACTGTCCTGATCGGCGCCCTCGCAAATGCAGGATTCCCGCCGTTTGCCGGATTCTTTTCCAAGGATACGATCATCGAGGCCGTGCACGCCTCGCACACGCCCGGTGCGGGCATCGCGTATATCGCCGTGCTTCTCGGTGTGTTTGTAGGCGCGGTGTATTCCTTCCGTCTTGTGTTCTTCGCCTTTCACGGCAAGGAGCGCTTCGATACGCACGGTCATGACCACGGTGGTGATCATGCTGCGCACGGCCACGACGACCACGGTCATGGCGGCGTGCCACATGAGTCGCCATGGGTTGTATGGTTGCCCCTTGTTCTGCTCGCGATCCCGTCCGTCGGGGCCGGTTGGCTGATCGGCACAGTTCTTTATGGCGGCTATTTTGATGGCGCGATCCATTTTTCGGCGGCGCATCCGGTGATGAAAGAACTTACAGAAGAGTTCCACGGCGTTTGGCCGATGATGATGCACGGGCTGACGGGTTTGCCGTTCTGGTTCGCGGTGGCCGGTCTGGTGCTCTCTTGGTACCTCTATATACTCCGTCCGGATTTGCCAGCCGTGCTCCGCAAAAAGGCGGGCGTGCTTGTATTCGTGCTTGAGCAGAAATACGGATTTGACCGATTCAACGACTGGTTTTTCGCCGGCGGCGCCCGGGTCGTGGGTAGCGGTTTGTGGAAGTTCGGTGACGTCACGGTGATTGACGGCATTATGGTCAACGGCACCGCGCGACTGGTCGGTTGGATTGCCGGCGTTGTCCGCCTGTTCCAGTCCGGCTACATCTACCACTATGCCTTTGCGATGATCATCGGGGTCTTTGTGTTGCTAACGCTCTGGTTTGCCAGGGGATGATGATGACACCCTGGCTTTCACTGTCGATCTGGATCCCCATTCTCACGGCGCTGGTGGTGCTCGCGACCGGCGATGACCGTAACGCGCGCGTTGCCAGGGTGCTGGCGCTGACCGGGGCGCTTGCCGGCCTGTTCGTTACGATTCCATTGTGGACCGGGTTCAATCCCCAACTCGGAACGATGCAGTTCAGCGAGATGAGGCCGTGGATTGAACGCTATAACATCAACTACCACCTGGGGGTGGACGGCATTTCGATGTTGTTCGTTCTGTTGAACAGCTTTATCACGGTACTGGTGGTGATTGCGGGCTGGGAGGTGATCCAGAAGCGCGTGGCGCAGTACATGGCTGCTTTCCTGATGATGTCCGGCCTTATGAACGGCGTGTTCTCGGCACTCGACGGGATGCTGTTTTACGTCTTTTTCGAAGCCACACTGATTCCGATGTACATCGTCATCGGTATCTGGGGCGGACAGAATCGCGTCTATGCGGCGATAAAATTCTTCCTGTATACGCTGCTCGGTTCACTGTTGATGCTGGTTGCTTTCCTGTATCTCTTTAACAAGTCCGGTGGCAGCTTCGAAATCCTCGACTGGCACAAACTGCCCCTAGCGATGCCGGCGCAGATACTGCTCTTTGTTGCGTTCTTCCTGGCGTTTTCGGTAAAAGTGCCGATGTGGCCGGTTCACACTTGGCTTCCTGACGCCCACGTCGAGGCCCCGACCGGCGGTTCGGCGGTGCTGGCGGCCATCATGCTCAAGCTCGGCGCCTACGGATTTGTGCGTTTTTCACTGCCGATCCTGCCCGATGCCAGCCACTACCTTTCGGGCTTCATGATCACGCTCTCGCTGATCGCCGTCGTGTACATCGGCCTCGTTGCCCTGGTGCAGACCGACATGAAAAAGCTGGTCGCCTATTCGTCGATTTCGCACATGGGCTTTGTCACCCTTGGCTTTTTCATTTTCAATGCCTATGGAGTCGAGGGCGCCCTGGTGCAGATGATTTCCCACGGCTTTGTATCGGCGGCAATGTTCCTTTGCATCGGTGTCCTGTATGACCGCATGCACTCGCGCAACATCGCCGACTACGGCGGGGTGGTGAACACCATGCCGCGGTTTGCTGCCTTGATGCTGCTCTTTGCGATGGCCAACTGCGGTGTGCCCGCAACCTCGGGTTTTGTCGGCGAGTTCATGGTAATTGTCGGGGCCATCAAGTTTAATTTCTGGATCGGGATGCTGGCCGCTACAACGTTGATTTTTGGCGCAGCCTATACGCTCTGGATGTATAAGCGGGTGATTTTCGGTGACGTCGCGAATTCACACGTGGCGGAACTCAAGGATATCAACGGCCGCGAAGCACTGGTGCTCGGCGTCTTGGCCTTCGCGGTCCTGGCCATGGGTGTTTACCCCCTTCCGTTCACAGAAGTGATGCACGCTTCGGTTAACGACCTTCTCAAGCATGTCGCGGTGAGCAAGCTCTGATGATCCCATTTACGCCCCCCGACTTCGCGCCGGCCATTGCCGAGATTTTCCTGCTGGCGATGGCACTGGTCATCGTTGTAGTCGACCTATTCCTTCCTCAGCGCTGGCGAATTGTGACGTACGCGCTGGCGCAGTTTACGCTGCTCGGTTGTGCCGTGCTGACCGTCGCTTACGTACAGGGAAGCGGCGGCGAAGTTATCCAGACTTTCAACGGGCTTTATCTGTCGGACGTGATGGGGGCGTTGCTCAAACTGGCCACGTATATCGCGGTTTCGGCGTGCCTGGTGTACACGCGGCGCTACCTTGAGGAGCGAAATCTCCTCAGCGGTGAATTCATCGCGCTGCTGCTGTTTGCCACCCTTGGCATGATGGTGATGATTTCCGCCGGTCACTTTCTGTCGCTTTACATTGGGCTTGAATTGCTCTCGCTTTGCCTTTACGCAATGGTTGCGCTCAACCGCGATTCGGCCGCATCGACCGAGGCCGCGATGAAATATTTCGTCCTTGGTGCGCTGGCTTCGGGCCTACTGCTCTATGGCATGTCAATGATTTATGGCGCGACCGGAACGTTGCAACTTTCCGGCATTTCCAAGGCGATCGAAATGGGGCAGGCGGACAAGACCGTCCTTGTCTTTGGCCTGGTCTTCCTGGTTTCGGGGCTTGCGTTCAAGCTTGGCGTGGTTCCCTTCCATATGTGGATTCCGGATGTTTACCATGGCGCCCCCACTGCAATGACGCTGGTGATCGCCACGGCACCGAAGCTCGCCGCCTTCGCCATGTCGATCCGGCTGCTGGTGAACGGATTGTTGCCCCTCGCCGTAGACTGGCAGCAGATGCTGGTCATTATGGCGGTGCTGTCACTCGCGATCGGTAACCTCGCGGCGATTGCCCAGACCAATATCAAGCGCATGCTGGCGTATTCAACGATTTCGCACATGGGATTCATGTTGCTTGGCTTGTTGTCGGGCGTGGTCGGGGGAAACTGGCTTAACGCCGCCGACGCCTACAGTGCGTCGATGTTCTATGTCGTCGTTTACGTGCTCATGAGTCTTGGCGCATTCGGCATGGTGCTGTTCCTGTCGCGCGCGGGGTTCGAGGCTGAAAACATCGATGATTTCCGCGGTCTAAACCAGCGCAGCCCCTGGTACGCTTTCATCATGCTTTTGCTGATGTTCTCGATGGCCGGTGTTCCGCCAACGGCGGGTTTTTACGCCAAGCTCTCGGTGATCCAGTCGACCATTGCGGCCGGGCAGGTATGGCTGGCGGTGGTGGCGGTAATGTTCTCGCTCATCGGTGCGTTCTACTACCTGCGCATCGTCAAACTGATGTATTTTGACGAGCCGAGGGATACCGCGCCGCTGGTTGCAGACTGGGACATGCGCCTTCTTTTGTCGGCCAATGGTCTGGCGATTTTGTTTATTGGGCTTGCGCCGCAGTCGTTGATGGCCATGTCCTTTCTCGCCATCAAGGCACTCTGATCCGGTTCCCGCGCGAGCCGTTTCCCGGCGTGCCCCGCCATGTCTGAACACAAGGATCTCACCGAACACCGGATAGCCAGCGAGGACGTCTTTGACGGCGTCCTGCTCAAGGTCAGGCGGGATTCCGTCAGGCTGCCCGATGGCAGCAGTGGTGGGCGCGAATACATCGAGCACCCGGGCGCCGTGGCTATCCTGCCGGTCCTTGATTCGGGCGAAATCGTCCTCGAAAGGCAATTCCGCTACCCGCTGCGCAGAACCATGATTGAAATCCCCGCCGGAAAGATTGACGCTGGCGAGGATCCGCTTGCGACCGCACGCCGCGAACTCCTTGAAGAAACCGGTTACTCGGCGCGCGATTGGCGGCATCTTTTGACTTTCCATCCGGTGATCGCGTACTCGACCGAGCGAATCGAGATTTTCCTCGCACGAGGACTTACCAAGCAGGAAGCCAGGCTTGATGAGGGGGAATTTCTCGAGGTTTTTACCGCGCCGCTGACTACCGCCCTCGAATGGGTGCGTAACGGCACGATCACCGACTCAAAAACAATAATCGCCTTGATGTGGCTGGACAAACTCGAGTCAGGCGGCTGGCCTCCGGCCGACTGACAAGCGATCAGGGGACTTCGATCAGCCGCAGACCCCGACCCAGCCACACGCCGTGCAAAAATCGCAGCCGTCTTTCTTGATGACGGTGTGATTTCCGCATTCGCCGCAAATCCCGCCTTTCATGGTCTTCGTCGTGCCGCCCTTGGGGGCTTCGAGGATGCCCATCTGACGCAGGGACATCCCATCGTCGTGCAGGATTCCGAGCATGGCGTAGCGGTGCAAAATCAGCGCGGCGACGTAAGACACCGTGGACGGCCAGTTCTTTTTGCGCCGCTGTCCCGGGACGGCCGCCATGAAATCCCCCAGAGGTTCCGGGAAGTCGAGGAGTTTGCGCAGTTTCATACCTATCCAGGCCGGATCGATGACGCGCATGTCCAGCGAAAGTATCTTGCACAGGCCGTCGAGCGCACGCGGGTATTCTCCAGACAGCCACATTGAATACGGGCGTGTCACCCCGTCCGGCAGGGTGATTTCCTTGAGCCCCAGCACAAAGTCATCACCCGTCCCGGGATTGAGCACATCCACGGTCCAGGACATGGTGCCGTCGGTGCCGGTCTTGGGCTCCTTCAGGCTGAACAGCGTGTCGAGCACCGGTCCGCTCTTGCGCTCATCCAGTGCTCCCAGTTGCTCGACGCGATAACGCACGACTTGCGCAAGCGCAGCCACGACGCTGGGCATGCGCTTCTTCTCGCCGTGCGGCGGGAAGGGCATGTCGAAGGCGTCATCTCCGGCGGTCTTGGCGAGCGTGTCGAGCTTGACGCGCAGCCAGGCCGCGTCGTCCGCTCGCATGTCCATCGACAGGGTTTTTGCGAGGGCACCGATCCCGCGCGGCTGCTCGCTGCCGTTGACCCAGACTTCGAAGGGATGTAATTTACCCTCGTTCTCGACATGCCCGACAAACAGAGCAAAGGCGCCGTGGCCATGCTCGATCATGTAGGTCCAGGACGGGTTGCCCGCCGCGAGCCCCGGACGTCCGGGCCAGCGCAGTGAAGACAGCACGGGTTCGGGCACGGACTTGATCTCAATGCGACGGTTGACATCGTTGAGAACGAAGTCCTGAGGTCCGGATTTGTCGGGGGTTACTGAAAGTACAGAGCCGAGTACGTCATTGGGTCGGTACGTGGCTAGACCTTTGAGGCCGGCTTTCCAAGCTGAAAAATACAAATCCTGGAAATCACCATAAGGATAGTTTTCCGGCACGTTCACAGTTTTGGAAATGCTCGAATCGATATACGGCGCGACGGCGGCGACCATGTCCTTGTGTGAGGCGGCGCTCAATTCCAGCGCGGTGACAAAGTAGGGGGGTAAGCCCGCGGCTGGCGACGTTGCGTCGAGCCCCGCCTCCTGCGGATGGGCGTGGCGGTAAAGCCGCCAGGCGCGGTCTTCGACCGGGAATTCTTTCATGCTGCCATCGGGCATGCGCTTTTTACGCGAATAGACCCAGGAGAACGGTGGCTCGATGCCGTTCGATGCATTGTCGGCAAAGGCGAGGCTGATGGTGCCGGTCGGGGCGATGGATAACAGGTGGCTGTTGCGCAGGCCGTTGGCGCGGATCTGCGTCTTGAGTTCGGCCGGAAGTCGCGACGCAAAGCTCGAGCCCGACAGATACATGTCGGCGTTGAAAAGCGGAAAGGCGCCGCGCTCGCGCGCCAAATCGCTCGAGGCGCGATAGGCGGCGTCGCGCATGTGCTCGGAAATCTTCGCAGCCATTGCGCGCGCCTCAGCGCTGTCGTAGCGCAGGCGCAGCATGATGAGCGCGTCGCCGAGTCCGGTAAACCCGAGGCCGACGCGGCGCTTGCTCATGGCTTCGCGATGCTGTTGCGGCAAAGGCCAGGCAGTCACCTCAAGCACGTTGTCGAGCATGCGTATCGCTACTGCGACGGTGCGTTCGAACGCCTCGAAGTCAAAGCCAGTTTTTTCGGTGAAGGGCGCCTTGACGAAACGTGTCAGGTCGATCGAGCCCAGGCAGCAGCAACCGTAGGGTGGCAGGGGCTGCTCGGCGCAGGGGTTGGTCGCCTCGATGCGCTCGCAGTAGTAAAGGTTGTTGTCGCTGTTGATTCGGTCCAGGAACAGGATGCCCGGTTCGGCGTGGTCGTAGGTCGAGCGCATGACCAGCTCCCACAGTTCGCGTGCGCGCAGCTTGCGGTAAACCCATTGCGAGTCCGCGCGCTGGTAGCCTCCGGTCGCAAGCAGTTCCTGGTGCGGTTTGGCCTTGTGCGCGAGTTCGAACTCGCCGTCGGTCTCGACCGCACGCATGAACGTGTCGGTGACGCCGACTGAAATATTGAAGTTGGAGAGGTCGCCGCCGTCCTTGGCGCGTATGAAATCCTCGATGTCCGGGTGGTCGCAGCGCAACACTGCCATTTGCGCGCCGCGCCGTGCCCCGGCTGACTCCACGGTTTCGCAGGAACGGTCAAACACGCGCATGTAGGATACCGGCCCGCTGGCGCGGGACCGCGTTCCGCGCACTTCGGCGCCCTTGGGCCGGATAGCGGAAAAATCATAGCCGACACCGCCACCGCGGCGCATAGTTTCGGCCGCCTCCTGCAATGCGATATAAATACCGGGCTTGTCATCGACTGTGTCGGATATCGAGTCCCCGACCGGTTCAACAAAACAATTAATCAGCGTCGCCTGCAGTTGCACGCCCGCAGCCGAGTTGATGCGTCCGGCCGGAATGAAGCCCGCCTCCATCGCCTCAAGAAAGCGCGACTCCCAATGTCCCCGCTTTTCCGGGGTCTCTACGGCCGCGAGCGCTGCGGCAACACGCAGGCGAACCTCGTCTATGGATTGTTCGTTGCCTTTGGCATATTTTTCGAGCAGGACGTCGCGGCAGATCTCCTGGGGGGCGAGCGCCGCAGTCAGGTGAAAGTGGGTGGTCATCGATTTCCTGGGGGAGGCACGTCCCTTTGCGGGCTGGGGAGCGTGGAATTGAGGAATGACTTCTAGGCTACGCCTTCAGCTGGAAAAATCAAATGCACCTTAGCGTTACCTTTTTGGTCGATTGCTTGATGCTGATTGATTGCGTTTCTCGTTTCTGTTAACGGGTGTGCCGTTGCGTCGATGGTGTGAAGGGATCAGCGGCTGGCGAAGCTGATCCGGTAGATGGCTCCGGCGTGGTCATCCGAGACCAGCAGGGAGCCGTCGGGCATTATTTCGATGTCCACTGGGCGACCCCATGCGGTCTCGCCCTGCAGCCAGCCTTGGGCAAACACCTCCTGGCCGACGGCCTTGCCGCCAGATACGGTTACCCGCTTGATTCGGTAGCCGATTTTTTTCGAACGATTCCAGGAGCCGTGCTCCGCGATAAAAACGCTGTTGCGGTATTCGGGGGGGAACTGGTTGCCGGTGTAAAAGCGCATGCCGAGCGAAGCCACGTGGGGCCCCAGTTTGACCGCCGGCGGCGTGAACTCGGTGCACGTGCGCCTAGCACCGAACTCCGGATCTGGAATGTCGCCCTGATGGCAATAGGGAAAACCAAAATGCATGCCGGTCTTTGGGGCGTGATTGAGTTCGTCTGAGGGCAGGTCATCGCCCAGCATGTCACGGCCGTTGTCGGTGAACCACAGTGATTTGTCATCGGGGTTCCAGTCAAAACCCACAGAGTTGCGCACACCGCGAGCCACCACCTCGTAGCCCGAGCCGTCGAGGCGCATCCGCGAAATCAGACCGTGGCGTTCGCCCGGTTCGCAAACGTTGCAGGGTGCGCCGACGGGCACATAAAGCCAACCGTCGGGGCCGATGCGTATGAATTTCCAGCCATGATGGGTTTCGCGCGGGAATCGATCAGTCACAACGACCGGGGCTGGCGGGTTATCCAGGCGTGATTCGATATCGTCGAAGCGAAGAATTCGACCGACTTCGGCGACGTACAGCGCCCCGGCATAAAACGCGACGCCGTTGGGGACAAACAGACCGGTGGCGATGGTCATCACGCGCGTCGCCTTGCGGCCATCGTGGCGTACGGCAAACACTCGGCCGTCGCTGCGCGTGCCGACGAACAGCGTACCGTTCGTACCCCAGGCCATCGAACGGGCGTTGGGCACCTTGTCAGTGAACACCTCGATTTGAAAGCCCGGCGGCAGCGTGATCCTGTCCAGCGAAGCGCGCTGGGCAAGCGTGCTGCCCGAGACGAGCAGTGCAAGCAGCAGCCAGAGAGTTCGCTTTCTCATGTTGAAATCCGCGATGGCATGCTGGAGAGCCGCGCCAGATCTGGGCTTTCAGCCAATCGTTCGGTGAAGTCGGCGGTCACGCGGGCACCTCCAGTCCGTCAAGGAAGGTCGTTAAGGCATCCAGGACTTCATCGGGCTTTTCCGCCATCAGGGCATGGCCGCTGCCTTCAATCAGCACGCTGCGCACATTGCGGAGTGCGGCGAGCAAATCTTGCGCGCCGCGCGGCGGTGTCATCTGGTCGCGCTTGCCGATTATAACCAGTGCAGGGCAGCTGACCCGCGCGGCGCTGTCCAGTCCTGCAGCGTAGTCGTTGCATGCGGCGAAATCGGCGTAGAGCACACCGGGCTTTTGCCGCTGCAGCAGCCTTAGGTTTTCGCCTATGACCCAAAATCCGGGGCCCGGGTTGCTCGGGTAGTGTGCGTAGGACGAATGTGACCATATGTTGATCATGTCTTGCGCCACCGCTTCATCCGATTTGGTGGCGGCAAGCAGCTCCGGTGACACGCGCATCGGGAAGGCGGGCCCAAGCAGCGCGATACCGGTGATGATGTCAGGATGCCTCGCGGCACATTCGAGCGCAATCAATGAACCCATGCTGTGCCCCACGAGCATCGCGCGCTTTGCGCCGGCAGTGTGAATCAATGTGGCGACCCACTCAGCCATGTCCTCGACGCGCTCAAGCGCAGCGCCGGCGCTGCGGCCGTGGCCCGGCAGGTCCACTGCGAGTACGCCGTAGCCGTGGTGCGCGAGATAGCGCGACTGCAGGATCCACACACTGTGGTCATGCTCACCCCCGTGGATGAACACCACCGTTGGCAGGCTTGCATCGAACGGTTTGCCACCGGTGTAGGTGTAGGCCTTATTGCCGCTGATAGTGAGGTCCATGGCTCAGCCTTTTTGCGCCGCGCGCAGCCCGGTCGCAAGGTCGTCGGTCAGGTCATCGGCGTCTTCGAGGCCAATGGACAGGCGCATGGTGCCCTCGGTGATTCCGGCCGCGGCAAGAGCCCCCACATCCATGCGAAAGTGCGTGGTGCTGGCCGGATGGATGACCAGCGACTTGGCGTCGCCGACGTTGGCGAGATGGGAAAAAATCCGCAGCGCCTCGACAAAGCGCCGTCCTGCGCCCCGATCACCCTTGAGATTGAAACTGAACACGGCGCCGCATCCCTTGGGCAGAAGCCTTTTCGCCAGTGCGTAGTCGGGGTGCCCGGGCAACTCCGGGTAGGACACAGATGCGACGGACGGATGCTTTACAAGAAAGTCCACGACCTTGCGCGTGTTCTCAACGTGGCGTTGCATGCGCAGAGGGAGGGTTTCCACACCCTGCAGTATCTGGAATGCAGTTGCCGGGCTCATGCATGCGCCAAAATCGCGCAGCCCTTCGCGGCGTGCACGCAGAGAGAACGCCGCCACCGTGGACTCTTCCGAGAAATTCATGCCGTGAAAGCCCTCATAGGGCTCGGTTAATTCCGGAAATTTTCCCGAAGCCGCCCAGTCGAAAACGCCACTGTCCACCAGCACGCCCCCTATGGCCACACCGTGGCCACCGAGGAACTTGGTGGCCGAATGAAACAGCAGGTCGGCGCCGTGATCAAAGGGCTTGAGCAGATAGGGGGTGGTGAAGGTTGCATCGACCATCAGCGGCAGTTTGTTCTCGTGCGCAATGGCTGCCACTTCGGGAATGTTCAATACGTCCAGTCCCGGATTGCCGAGCGTCTCGGCGAACAAAACCTTTGTGTTAGGGCGGATCGCATTGCGCCAGGCGGCAAGATCTCTTGGCTTTACGAATGTTGTTTCTATGCCGAAGCGTGCCAGCGTGTAATGCAGCAGGTTGTGCGAACCGCCATAGAGGGCGCTTGATGCGACGATGTGTGAACCCGCGCCGGCGATGGTCGCCAGTCCGAGGTGCAGCGCGGCCTGGCCGCTGGCCGTGGCAATCGCGGCAACGCCCCCCTCAAGTGCGGCGATGCGCTCCTCAAGTACGGCATTGGTGGGGTTGGAGATGCGCGAGTAAACGTGGCCGGCACGCTCCATGTTGAAAAGCGAGGCGGCGTGATCCGAGTCGCGAAAGACGAACGAGGTGGTGAAATAGATCGGTGTGGCCCGCGCCCCGGTGTGCGGGTCGGGCGCCTGGCCGGCGTGCAGGCTGAGGGTGTCGAACCCGGGATATCTGGGTTTCGCCATCGGAACTCCTTGTTCCCTTAGGATGGCGCAATTCTACCGCGCGGGCGTGGCGCAGTGCCGGGGCATGCCCCGGCACTGCCGGGCCGCCTAGCCCTGCAATTTGATCGGAACGTAGAGCTTTGAGTCGCCGCGCTGTACCAGGATGGCGATCTGGTCTGTGGCCTTGCCTGCGATGTTCTGCAGTTGCGCCACGCTGCTGACGGATTCGGTGCCGGCGGCGAGGATGACGTCGCCGGTCTTGATGCCCGCACGTGCTGCGGCGCCGTTGACTTCTTCGACCACCAGTCCGCCGCTCAACTGCAACTGGCGCTGCTCGTCCGGGTTTAGCGGGCGAACTGCGAGTCCGAGCCGACCGGGCTTGGCTGCTGGTTCGCTTGCGCTGGCAAGCTTGTCGGAGGGGATTTCACCCAAGCTTACCTTGATGTCGCGCGCCGCACCCCCACGCCAGATTTTCAGCGCGGCCGATTCACCCGGCCTGAGATCCCCGATGACGCGCGGCAGGTCCGCGGACTGCTCGATCGCCGTGCCATTGACGGCAAGGATGACATCGCCCGCAAGGATGCCGGCTTTTTCCGCGGGGCTTGCCTTTTCGACTGCATTCACCAGCGCGCCCTGCGTCCTGGCTAGCCCGAAGGACTCGGCCAGTTCCTTGCTGACGCCCTGCACCGCGACGCCCAGCCGACCGCGGCTGACCTTGCCGTGCTGCTGCAACTGGTCCTTGACCTTCATCGCGACGTCGATCGGGATGGCGAAGGACAGGCCCATGTAGCCGCCGGTCTGGCTGTATATCTGGGAGTTGATCCCGATGACTTCGCCGTTCATGTTGAATAACGGGCCGCCCGAGTTGCCCGGATTGATGGCCACGTCGGTCTGGATGAATGGCACATAGTTCTCGTCGGGCAGGCTGCGTGATTTCGCGCTGATGATGCCTGCGGTCACGGTGTTTTCGAGGCCGAAAGGCGAGCCGATGGCCGCGACCCATTCGCCGGTTTTTGCCTTACCGGAATCGCCGATGTGCACAACCGGCAGGTTGGTCGCGTCGATCTTGACCAGTGCCACGTCGGTACGGCGATCGACGCCGAGGACCTTGGCCTTGAATTCGCGCTTGTCAGTGAGCTTTACGGTCACTTCGGTCGCATCGGCGACCACATGGGCATTGGTGAGGATATTGCCGTCCGGACTGACGATGAAGCCCGAGCCCTGGCCCTGCGACGGTTGCGCCCGTTCTTGCGGCAGCGGAATGCCGAAGCGACGGAAAAATTCCAGTGAAGGATCATTCGGATCTGCGGCGGCCCTGCGCTTGAGCGAGACCACGCTGATATTGACGACCGCGGGTCCTTCGCGTTCGACAAGGGCGCTGAAATCCGGCAGGCCGCGCGAGGCGGTGAGCGCCTGAGCGCCGACCGAGGGCGCGACGGTGGCCGTCGGCGCAGGTGCAGCATGCGTGTTTGATATGCCGGAGTTGCCGCTGTAGGCGCCGATGCCAAAGCCCAGTGCGAGCGCAGCCGCGACGGAGGTAGCGAGTTTGGTATTCATGGGTACGCCCTCAAGTTTAGTGTTCGTTGGAACACACATCGGGGCGGGGGTTCCTCGAAAGAAGCCCTTGAAACAAATTGTTACTTTTGACGGCGGCGCAGGTCGCGTCAGGCCGCGCTTTGCTGCCTTTGCAGCACCAGGGCTTCCTCGCGTGCAACCTGTTCGGCGCGGGCTTTCTTAATGATGTCGGCTACTTCGCTCGAGCCCATCTTGAGCGCCAGTTCGAGTGCGGTGTCGCCATCCTTGCTCATGATTGTGACGTCAGCACCGTTTCGTATGAGAAGTTCGACCATCTGGGCGTTGCCGCGGGCCGACGCATACATCAGCGGCGTGTATCCGTTGTCGGCTAGAAGGTTGGGATCGAAATTCATCGAGAGGATCTTTTGCGCGTAGACAAGATTGCCCTTTTCAATTGCGTAGAACAGGGTCTTGATGCCCTCGGCGCTCTTTTCCTTGGGCTTTTCTTCGAGTCCCGTGGGCAGTAGGCCAATAACGTAGTTGATGAGCGACATGCCCACCATGGCGGCCAGTGCGAGGATCAGGGGTACGGTCGAGATGCCCAGTTTTTCGGCGATCTGCGACGGCATGTTGGCGCCGGCGGCGAGCGCGATGAACATCAGGAAAAACGTAAACTTGAGATAAAAGAACAGCGAGATGAGCACCACGATGGCGAGCACCGCCACGAGGTGGTCCGGGTTCACACCCCAGCCGTCGAGCATGTCGCGCGGAAGGTTGGCAAGAGTGGCGGTCAGTCCAATAAGGGCGACCAGAGCCCATTCCCTAGCTTTTGGATTCAGTTTCATTGCGTCTCCCCGACGGCTGTGTTGACGTGTCCCGAAGTGCTGCCGG
>CAITSH010000471.1 GCA_903895005.1 uncultured Pseudomonadota bacterium | reverse complement strand
GTGCGCGAAGTTGGCGCCCATGCGGTCCATCTTGTTGATGTAGCACATGCGCGGCACGTTGTACTGGTTGGCGAGGCGCCAGTTGGTCTCGGTCTGCGGCTCCACGCCGGCAACACCGTCAAACACCACCACTGCGCCATCGAGCACGCGCAGGCTGCGGTTCACCTCGATGGTGAAGTCGACGTGCCCGGGGGTGTCGATAACGTTGATCTGGTAACCCTTCCATTCGGCCGAAACGGCGGCGCTCTGGATGGTGATGCCGCGCTTGCGTTCCTGCTCAAGGTAGTCGGTCGTGGTGCTGCTCTTGCCGTCCTTGGTGTCATGCACGTCGATGATCTGGTGCTTCTTGCCGGTGTAGTAGAGCACGCGCTCGGTAGTCGTCGTCTTGCCCGCGTCAATGTGCGCGATGATGCCGATGTTGCGGTAGAGCTTGAGCTCTTTCTGCCTGGCCATGATTTGTTGCCCTGATAAATTAAAGATAAAAAGTTATTACCCCCAGAAGCTTGCGGCCTCCGAAGGCGTCCGATATCGCACTAGCTAGTGTCTAACGGGAACGGGTGTTGAAGCGCTGCGGCGTGCGCCTCACCCGCGGCTCCTGCTTTGCCGGGGCACTGCGTTCGCCGGCCGGAAAGTCCTGACAGGACTGAACGGCCGTTCTTCTTCTGTTCCTTGCGGAGCGGCATTTTACTCCAACTCGGTTTTAAATTCAGGACTTTAAGCGCCCCGGTGCGGTCGCCCCAGAGCCTGGGGTCTGCCGCGTCCCCAAGCCCCTGCGCAACAGGCAATCAACTGGAAACGCCCGACTGGCGCGGGTTTCCGGGTGGTACCTGGCATTTTTGAGGGCCGCCACAACCCACCGGCCACCGGCGGATCGCCGCGCCGGCCCGACCAACTCAGGTCTGCCGGTCTTGGAAGCCGAGCGCCCATAGCACGTGCTCACGTACCAGCGCCGAGGGATCCCCGGAACGCGCCTCCAGGGCCGCCACGGCACCCGCGCGCCAGGCCGGCTCCAAACCCGTACCGCCGTCAGATTCGGCCAGCGCGTTACCGAGGCCGACCGCAAGATTGCGCGACCAACGCTCATAGCCGATCCGGTAAATCGCACTGCCCGCCATGCGCTCAAGGAATTCCTGCTCGCTCCAGCCGAAAAGCGCCACCAGTTCAGCCTCGTCCAGCCCGTGCCGGACGCGAAAATCATCCTCGGCCGAGACCTGCGCATATTTGTTCCAGGGGCACACGAGCTGGCAGTCGTCGCAGCCATAAACGCGATTGCCAATCAACGGGCGCAGATCCAGCGGGATCGAACCCTTCAACTCAATGGTCAGGTAGGACACGCAGCGCCTGGCATCGAGTTCGCGCGGCCCGACGATCGCCTGTGTAGGGCAGATGTCAATGCACTTGCTGCAACTGCCGCAGTGCTCGGCGAGCGGCGTATCCACCGGCAGCGGCAGGTCGGTGTAAAGCTCGCCGAGAAAAAACAGCGAGCCCGCTTCACGCGACAACAGCAGGGTGTGCTTGCCGCGCCAGCCTATGCCGGCGCGGGTGGCAAGCTCCACCTCCATCACCGGCGCCGAATCAACAAAGACCCGGTGGCCGAATACCCCGACCTCGGCTTCAATACGTTCGGCCAATTGCTGCAGCCGCGCGCGCAACACCTTGTGATAATCGCGCCCCAGGGCATAGCGCGCGATGTAGGCCTTGGACGGGTCGCGAAGCACCCCCCAAGCCTCTGCCCCCTCGGTCTGGTAGTCAAGTCGCACCGAGATCACGCGCAAAGTCCCGGGCACGAGCTCGTGCGGGCGCGAGCGGCGCGTGCCGTGCCTTGCCATATAATCCATCTCGCCGTGAAAGCCCTTTGCCAGCCATTCGGCGAGACGCTTTTCCGCGACCGAAAGATCGCAATCGGCAATACCGACTGCGCCAAAGCCCAACTCACGCCCCCACGCCTTGATCGTCGTGGCGAGCATTGCATAATCAACCGCGTCGCGCGTGGATGGCATGTGTTCGGTCGCCTTTTGGTTCACGCCCGTGTCCGATTTTTTGTCTGGGATTGCCCGCACTTGACTCATCCTGATCATCTTAAAGCCTTGCGACTGCACCTGCCCGACCTCGCCGCCACCGAGCGGCTGGGTGCGCAGTTGGCGGGCATGCTACGTCCGGGACTGAAAATCTACCTCTCGGGCGACCTTGGCAGTGGCAAAACCACCCTGGTTCGTGCCCTGCTGGGTGCCGCCGGCCACGCCGGGCGGGTAAAAAGCCCGACTTATACATTGGTTGAACTTTACGTTATTTCTAAGTTATACTTGTACCACTTTGATTTTTATCGTTTCCGGGACCCTGAGG
This sequence comes from uncultured Pseudomonadota bacterium, assembly GCA_903895005.1. The sequence goes on along the minus strand of CAITSH010000471.1, from coordinate 544 downwards.
AGTGGCTGGATGCGGGTTTTCGAGAGCACTTTGACAGCGCTGCAGTCTGCCTCGTGGAGTGGCCTGAAAAGGCCGCCGGCCTGCTGCCCCCCGCAGATCTCGACATATCGATTGAAATCAACAAAAGCGGGCGGGATCTTGCGATCACCGCCAACAGCGCAGCAGGGGAAAATTGTCTAATCGCTTTGCAGCCCGCATCCTCCTGATAACGCACGTTGCACTGCGCGTCCTCTTATTCACCGTTGTTCCGCTGTTCCTCATCACCCTCGCAGTACGCGCGATCGCAGCCGACGCAGTCGACCCCGCAGGCGGCAACAGCATCAAGGCGGTGCGCGTGTGGCCCTCCCCGGTCTACACCCGCATCACGCTCGAATCAAAGGTACCGATCAAGCACGAGTTGCTATCGGTAAAAAACCCCGAGCGCCTGGTGCTCGACATTGAGAACATCGACTTCGCCAGCGTGCAACAGGAACTGGCCGGCAAACTTTCGGCCGATGACCCATTCAGCTCATCTATGCGCGCAGGACGTTTCAAGCCCGGTGTC
>CAITSH010000470.1 GCA_903895005.1 uncultured Pseudomonadota bacterium | reverse complement strand
TCGTCTGTCTCGTGCAGGTGCATGTGGATCGGCGTGTCGAGTTCCTCGGCGATGGTCACAATGCGCTCAAAGGTTTTGTCGCTGACGGTATAGGGTGCGTGCGGCGCCATGCAAAACGACAAGAGCGGGTCATTACGAAATGCGTCGCGCATGGCGAGGCCCTTGGCGATGTAATCGTCAGGGTCGCGCGCGTAGGCGGTCGGGAACTCTATGGTGATCAGCCCCAAAGCCGCGCGCATGCCTGATGCCTGCACCGCTTGCGCCGCGGCATCCGGGAAAAAATACATGTCGTTGAAGCAGGTCACCCCGCCGCGCAGCATCTCGGCGCAGGCAAGCAGGGTGCCGTCCTGGACGAACTGCCCGGAGGTATGCCTGGCTTCAGCCGGCCAGATGTGGTCCTGCAGCCATCGCATCAGCGGCAGGTCGTCGGCAAGGCCGCGCAGCAGATTCATCGCGGCGTGCGTATGCAGGTTGATGAGGCCGGGAATCAGGGCGTGCTCATCCAGGCTGACGCGCGATGCAGGTGAAAAGCGTCGTGCCGCCTCGGCAATAGGCAGGATGGCCACAATCACGCCGTCTTTGACCGCCACACTGTGGTCCGGGAGAACGCGGCCGTAAGGTTCGACCGGGATGACCCAGCGTGCCTCAATCAGCGTATCGATGTGTTCGGTTGGAGTCATTTCTGCCTAACAGTCCCAATCAGTTCCAATCAGTCCCAGTGGATGAAAACCGGTGTTAGCCGTGGCAATGCGCCGGGAGCAAAGCTTATCAGGCGTGCGACCGATGGCAAAAGAAAAACCGCGGTTGCGGCTGCTTTGCCTGGGCGAGCTTCGCCTGGTGTTCTTCTCCTGGTGTGCATTGCATCTGCTGATGCGTGCCGGTCTCCGGTGGGTAGGGGTAATTTTTCGGCGAACCAAGCGCCGATATTTGACGCAATCCCAGACCCCGCGCCGGGTCTGAATGCCGCATCAGAAGCGGATTTTGATGTACGAGAAGGGGCAAGGAATGGGTGGCCCGGGACCTGTCCGGAGTGTTAAAATTTCGTTTTCCCCAAGCCCGCTTTCCGGGCCATAAAAAGACTCCCACTGATGGATCAATTCGCAAAAGAAACACTCCCGGTAAGCCTGGAAGACGAGATGCGTCGCTCCTACCTCGATTACGCGATGAGCGTGATCGTCGGCAGGGCGCTACCTGATGTGCGGGACGGCCTCAAGCCGGTGCACCGGCGCGTTCTGTTTGCGATGCACGAGGCCAACAACGTCTGGAACCGGCCGTATGTGAAATGCGCCCGGGTGGTCGGGGAGGTGCTGGGTAAATACCACCCGCACGGGGACACGGCGACATATGAAGCGCTGGTGCGCATGGCGCAGGATTTCTCGATGCGCTACACGCTGATCGACGGGCAGGGCAACTTCGGTTCGATCGACGGCGATTCGGCCGCCGCCTATCGTTACACGGAGTGCCGCCTCGAGCGCCTCGCCTCCGAATTGCTGGCGGATATCGACAAGGAAACGGTCGATTTCGTACCCAACTACGACGGCAAGGAGCAGGAGCCGACCGCGCTGCCGACGCGCATCCCGAACCTGCTGATCAACGGTTCATCGGGTATCGCCGTGGGTATGGCGACCAACATCCCGCCGCACAACCTGTCCGAGGTTGT
>CAITSH010000469.1 GCA_903895005.1 uncultured Pseudomonadota bacterium | reverse complement strand
CTGCCAGCCGCCGTTGTTGGCGGAGAGGTCGAAGTCATTCAGGTTGTCGGCGAAATACTTTTCGCCCATGCGCCAGTCGACATGCAGGTCCTTGACCAGGAAGGACGCTGCGATCATGCGCAGGCGGTTGTGCATGTAGCCGGTGGCGTTGAGCTGGCGCATCGCCGCATCGACCAGCGGGTAGCCGGTGCGGCCTTCGCACCAGGCGGCGAATTTTTCCGGGTCGTTGTCGAAGACCACGTTTTCAAACTCACGCTTGAAGCTGTGCCCCACCACGTGCGGGTGGTGGCTGAGAATCATGAAATAAAAATCGCGCCAGATGAGTTCGGACAGCCACACCTGCGAGCCACGGCTGTCGCGCGCATGCGCCGCGGCGGCGAGCTCGCGTATCGAGATCGTGCCAAAGCGCAAATGCACCGAAAGATAAGACGGGCCCTTGACCGCGGGGAAGTCGCGCCGTTCCTGGTATTCGTCCATGCGCTGGCGAAAATCCTGGAGCAGTTTTGTCGCGCCGGACATGCCGGCCGGGATGCCCAGCGTTGCAAGGTTGGTCGTCTCAAAGCCCATGTCATGCAGTGACGGGATGCACGAGGGCGGCGGCGCTGCGAGGCTCTTGAGGTAGGCCTTTACTGGGTAGGGCTTGAGGTAAAAGGCATTAATTTTTTTCAACCAGGCGTTCTTGTAGGGCGTGAACACCGAATAGGGCGTGTCGCCCTGGGTCATGACCTCCTCGCGTTCGAACACGACCTGGTCCTTGAAGGTCTGGAATGCCGAACCGCCCACCGCGAGGCCGGAGGCCGCGGCCTGGTCGCGTGCGATGGCCGACGGCTCGTACTCGTGGTTTGCGTACACCGTTTCGATCTTGAGCTGCGCGGCCAGCGCGGGTATTTCCCGGCGCGCATCGCCGTGACGTACGATCAGCCCGCCGCCGTGTTCACGCAAGCGCGCATCCAGTTCGGTGACGCAGTGCCAGATGAATTCGACACGACGATCCGCCCTTGTCGACAGTGCGTCGAGGATCGCCGTGTCAAAGACAAACACGCAATACACGTGCGAATGCCGTTTGAGCGCGTGATACAGGGCGGCGTGGTCTTCGATGCGCAGGTCGCGGCGGAACCAGACCAGGGCGGCGGAGCGTGATGTGGCGGGGGGGGAGGGCATGAGTGTTCCGGAGACACCCTGATTCTCGCATACCGCAGGGTCGAGCACTTTAATACAGTGCATTGAATCTGGTGCGAGGCGCGGGTTTGATTGACTGCGCCAGACGCTGCCATGATACTTTGCGCCGCAGTCTCGCCGCTGCCGCATTCAATAACAAACAAAACCTGGAGGATTTAAATGCACACGCTCGGCCGATTTCTCGTCGCGCTCACCGGATTGTTGTGCTTGGGTGCGGCCCACGCCCAATCTTTCCCCAACCGGCCGGTCACCCTGATCGTGCCGGTGCCGCCGGGCGGCATACTCGATTACGTTGCCCGATTGGTCGCACCGCCCCTGTCCAGGGCCATAGGCCAGCCGGTGGTGGTCGAAAACAAGTCGGGCGCCAGCGGCAACATCGCCGCAAGTTATGTCGCAAAATCAAAACCAGACGGCTACACCATGCTGGTCGGCTACTCGATGTTCCACGTCGGCAATCCGACGATGTTCTCGCAACTGCAATGGGATCCGCTGCGTGATTTTTCCTCTGTGGCGATGCTGGCGGTCTCTCCGCACCTGCTGGCGGTGCATCCTTCTCTGCCGGTCAAGACCCTGCCCGAACTGGTGGCCTACGCGCGCGCCAATCCGGGCAAGGTCAATTACGGTACGCCGGGCAACGGCTCGGTGCCGCATGTCGGCGTGGAATTGTTCAAGCAGCTGACCAAGGTGAACTTCACCCAAGTGCCGTACAAGGGCTCGGGCCCGATGATGATCGATGTGCTGTCCGGACAGGTGCAAATGACGGTGGCGACGCCTCCCTCGGTGATGTCGCACATCCAGGGTGGCAAGTTGCGCGGCCTCGCCATCGCGGCCAAGTCGCGCAGCCCGCTCCTGCCCGATGTGCCCACCACCGCAGAAGCCGGCTTCCCGGGCTTTGAACTGGAGGCCTGGGTTGCGTTGTTCGCGCCGGCCGGGACGCCGCCCGAGGCGGTGAAGCGCCTGACCGATGCGCTCAAACAGGTTCTGGACACCGAAGAGGTGAAAAAGGCCGCCGGCAATTCGGGCATCGAGGCGCGCTACATGACGCCGGCGCAACTGGACCAGGTCGTCAAGAGCGACCTGGAGTATTGGTCCAAGGTCATTCGCGAAGCGAAGATCTCGGCCGATTGATGCAAGCGGTCAGGCCGGTCTTGGCGTCCGCCTGATCCGTCCGCCAGCAGACGGCGCCGCCTGTTAAAATAGCGCCCGTGGCCAGCGTCGACCTTACGAACCACTTCCTAATCGCCATGCCCAACATGGCCGACCCCCATTTTTCCCGCTCGCTGACCTTTATTTGCGAGCACAACGACCAGGGTGCGCTCGGTGTCGTTGTGAACCGGCCGCTCGACATGACCTTGCATGCCCTGCTCGAACGCCTGTCCATCAAACCGCAGTGCGCCAGCGGTGCAGCGCTCATGCCCGTCTATTTCGGCGGCCCGGTCCAGACCGACCGCGGCTTTGTGTTGCACAGTCCCCTGGGCGATTGGAAATCCACGCTGGGCGTGGAAGGCAATCCGGCGCTGGGCCTGTCCACCTCGATGGATATTCTCGAGGCCGTGGGGGCCGGCACAGGACCGGAAAAGTTGCTGGTGACCCTGGGTTATTCCGGATGGGCCGCGGGCCAGCTTGAACACGAGATCGGACAGAACGCCTGGCTCACCGTCGCGGCACGCGAGGACATCTTGTTCGACCTGCCGCCCGAGGAGCGCCTGCCCGCGGCCATGGAATTGCTCGGTGTTGATTTCGCCAGTCTGTCTGACACGGCCGGGCACGCATGAGTCTGGCGCTCCCGACGCACCCCCCCGACGCCATTACTCCCTTGTCCACGCCGAGCATCGTTCTTGCCTTTGATTTCGGCGAACGCTTTTTGGGCGTCGCAGTCGGCAACACCCTCACCGGCCTCGCCCACCCGGCCGACATGATCGAGGCGACCGAGGTCGACAAGCGCTTTGCGGCCATAGAGGCTTTGCTAAAGGATTGGCAGCCGACGCGGCTGGTGGTCGGCGTGCCCTTTTCGATGGATGGCAGCGAGCATGTGATGACCGCGCGCTGCCGCCGCTTCGCGCGCCAGCTGGAAGGACGTTTTCGTTTGCCGGTGGATCTTGTCGATGAACGCCTGACTTCGGCCAGCGCCGAAGAATCACTGCGCCAGGCCGGCAAGGGCGGACGCAAGCACAAACACCTCACGCACTCTGTCTCGGCGCAAATCATCCTGCAGGCCTGGCTCGATGACCCGTCGCAACGCAAGCCCATCCCCGATGAACCCCGGCAAGACAACCCTGCAGGATCCTGAACATGAATTTGCCCGATATAGAACAACTGTGCGCCAACCTGATCGAGGAGTTGCGCCCGGTCATTACCCCACGCACCGCGATGGTGGGCGTTTACACCGGCGGCCTGTGGCTGGCCGAGCGCCTGCACAAGGCGCTGGGCATCAGCACTCCGCTGGGGGCGCTCGACATTTCCTTTTATCGTGACGACTTCAGTACTTCGGGGCTGCATCACACCGTGCACCCTAGCCAGATCCCGTTTGAAGTGGACGGTGCCGAAATCCTGCTCGTGGATGATGTGCTCTACACCGGACGCACGGTGCGCGCCGCGATGAACGAGCTCTTTGACTACGGCCGCCCCGCCTCGATAAGCCTGGTTGTGATGGCCGACCGCGGCGAGCGTCAGCTGCCGATCGCCGCGCAGTTTTGCGGCACCAGGGTGACGGTTCCGCCCGGCAAGCTGTTGCGCCTGACCAAGGATGAGGCGGGCAGATTCAGCATGAAACTCTCGGACAAGAAAGAAAACAAACCATGAGCCGCAATCCCCAGCTCAACGAAAAGGGCGAGCTGCAACACCTGCTGACCCTCGAGGGCCTGCCCGCGGCGATCGTCACACGCATCCTTGACACCGCAGCGTCCTTTATCAGCGTCACCGAGCGCGAGGTCAAGAAAGTGCCGCTGCTGCGCGGCAAGAGCGTGTTCAACCTGTTTTTCGAAAACTCCACCCGCACGCGCACGACCTTTGAAATCGCCGCCAAGCGCCTGTCGGCCGACGTCATCAACCTCAATATCAACACGTCCTCGGCGACAAAGGGCGAGTCGCTGCTCGACACCGTGGACAACCTCTCGGCCATGCACGCCGACATGTTCGTGGTGCGCCACGCGCAATCGGGCGCGCCGCACATGATCGCGCGCCACGTCGCCAGCCACTTGCACGTCATTAACGCCGGCGACGGCCGCCACGCCCACCCGACGCAGGGCCTGCTGGACCTCTACACCATCCGCCATTACAAGAAGGAGTTTCGCGCGCTGTCGGTCGCCATTGTCGGCGATGTGCTGCACTCGCGCGTGGCCCGCTCACTCATCCATGGCCTAACCACCCTGGGCACGCCGGATGTGCGCGTGATCGGTCCGCAGACCCTGATGCCCGAAGCGGTCGAGCAGATGGGCGTGAAATACCACCGCGACATGGCCGAGGGCCTGCGCGATGTGGACGTGATCGTGATGCTGCGGCTGCAAAATGAGCGCATGAGCGGCCCGTTGCTGCCGAGCGCCCAGGAGTTCAACAAGGTCTACGGCCTTACACCTGAAAAACTCGCGCGCGCCAAACCCGACGCCATCGTCATGCATCCGGGCCCGATGAATCGCGGCGTCGAAATCGACTCGGCGGTGGCCGACGGCGTGCAATCGGTGATCCTCCCGCAGGTGACCTTCGGCATTGCGGTGCGCATGGCCGTGATGTCGATTCTTGCGGGCAATTGATCCATGGGCAGCCTGAAACTTCCCGCTATCGACCCTGCCGACGTGAAGTCGGAACAGTCAACCAATTATCCCGAGCCCTACGCGAGCCGCGTGCGCGGCCGCCATCGCCGGCGCCTTGGCAATGCTGCCGGGCTGAAAAATTTCGGCGTTAACCTGGTGACCCTCGAACCGGGTGCGGAGTCTGCAATGCGCCATGTGCATGCGCGGCAGGACGAGTTTGTCTATGTCATCGAGGGGGAAATAACGCTGGTGACCAACGCCGGTCGGCAGAAGCTGGTGCCGGGCATGGCCGCGGGTTTTGCCGCGGGCAATGGCGATGCGCATCACCTTATCAACGAGACCTCTCAACCGGTGCGCTACCTCGAGGTGGGCGACCGTACTGCTGGCGACGGCGTGGTTTACCCGGATGTCGACATGGCGGCAACGCTGGTGGCAGGCGAATGGGTATTCACGCATAAAGACGGCACGCCGTATTGATGAGCCAGAGAACATGACAACCATACAAATAAGCAACGGCCGCGTCATCGATCCCCAAAGCGGGACCGATGCAACGACGGATGTGTTCATCAGCGCCGGGCGCATCGTCGCGACAGGCAAGGCGCCCGCCGGGTTCAAGCCCGATCGCCTCATCGATGCCTCGGGTCTCGTTGTGGCACCGGGCCTTGTCGACCTGTCCGCGCGGCTGCGTGAGCCCGGCTTTGAACACAAGGCGACGCTTGAATCGGAAATGCAGGCGGCCGTTGCCGGTGGTGTGGCCCACCTTGCCATCCCGCCCGACACCGAACCGCCCCTCGATGAACCGGGCCTTGTCGAAATGCTCAAGTACCGCGCGCGCGGTCTCAATCTTGCCCACGTGCATCCGCTGGGCGCCCTGACGCAGGGGCTTGCCGGCAAGCGCCTCACCGAGATGGTGGAACTCATCGAGGCAGGATGCGTGGCGTTTTCGCAGGCCAACACCGCGATCTCCGACAACGAGGTGTTGTGGCGCGCGATGCAGTACGCGTCGACCTTCGGTTACACGGTGTGGCTGCGCCCGCAGGACGCTTACCTCAGCAAAATGGGTGTCGCCCATGACGGCGAAGTGGCGACGCGCCTCGGCTTGCCCGGCATCCCGGTGTCCGCCGAGACCATCGCCCTTGCAACCATTCTCGAACTGGTGCGCGCCACCGGCACGCGCGTGCACCTTGCGCGCCTTTCAAGCGGTGCCGGTGTCGGCATGGTGCGCGCGGCCAAGGCCGAGGGGCTGCCCGTGAGTTGCGATGTGGCCGTGCATCACGTGCACCTTTCCGACATGGACCTGGGTTACTACGACTCGCATTGCCACCTGGTGCCGCCGCTTCGCAGCCAGCGCGACCGCGATGCGCTGCGCACCGGACTTGCCGACGGCACAATCGACGCCATCTGCTCCGATCACACGCCGGTGGATGAAGACGAAAAGCTGCTGCCATTCGGTGAATCCAAGCCGGGAGCCACCGGGCTCGAGCTGCTGCTGCCGCTCACGCTCAAGTGGGCGGCGGAAGCGAAGCTGCCTCTTGCCAAGGCGCTGGCACGCATCACCTGCGACCCGGCGCGCATCCTGGGTATCCCGGCCGGCGAAATCACACCCGGGTGCGCCGCAGACCTGTGCCTGTTTGATGCCGCCGCGCAATTCACGCTGAGCACCCAAGGCCTGAAAAGCCAGGGCAAGAACACGCCCTTCCTCGGCTATGAATTGCCGGGCAAGGTGCGCTACACGCTGGTGGATGGTGTGGTGGTGTACGAGGGCTGAGCTCTCCGGAACTTGCAGCCCACAAGCGGGCGATAGGCTGGAAAGCCTTGCTAGACGGGCATTTTCAGCCGTTTATTCGCCAGGGCTCAGGCGGCCCGCGAAGTCTCGCCTGTCGCCAGATGCACTTCGGCCACCGGGTTGAGTCCGGTCAGCCAGTTGCGGTGGCGTGTGAACACGCGCATGTCGTGTCCGGGCACGATGCGCTCGAGCTGCTCTGCGCCGACCAGCGCCTTTAGCTTGTCGTAGGTGGCAACGAGATTCCAAGTATTGCCCTGCACATAGCCCGGTGGCCACATGCGCTCGATATTGGCGTACCAGTACACGCAGTCACCGGCGATGACATACGGTCCCGAGCGCGTCTCAACCTCGACCCATTGCGAGCCAAAGGTATGCGTGTCGGCGGCAAGGCGGCAATGCACGCCGGGCGCGATTTCGGTGTCGCCGTCGAGCAGCACGGCGCGGCCGTCGCGCACCGCCGCGCCAAAACGCTCCATCACTTCGGCATCCATCGACGACAGCGCCCAGTGTTGCTTGCCCACCGACAAGTCGGGGATGGTCGCCAGCACTTCGCACCAGCGCTCGTACTCACGGCGCTGCACGTAAATGCGCGCGTTGGGAAAGGCGTCGAAGTTGCCGGCGTGGTCAAAGTGCAGGTGCGTCAGCACCAGCGTGTCGACGTCCGCAGGCTTGAAGCCGGTTTTCGCCAGCACGGTCTCGGGCATCTCGATGTTCTGGAAGCGGCTGCCGGTCATTGAGGCGCCGCTCTTGAAGCCGCAGTCGACGAGAATCAACCGCCGTTCTGCGGCCGCCGGCGCCGAGGCGATGACCGAATAGAGCATCGGGATGTCGGTCATGCCCTGATTGCTGCACACCGGGCAACCCCCCATCATGTCGGTGGGAATGCGGCCGCGCGCGTAGCAATAACTCCAGATGGAGTGGTCGTGCGCTTCGGGCATGCCGGCTTACTCCTCTGCGCTGAAGCCCGATGCCTTGACCACCGGCGCCCAGGACGCGAACTGCGACTTGATGATTTCGGACATTTCCGCCGGCGTGGTTGATTTGAGATCGACGCCGACCTGCGCCATGCGGTCGCGCATTTCGTTGCTCTTTAGCGCCTCGCGTAGCGCGACACCCAGCTTTTCGACTATGTCGGCCGGCGTCTTCGACGGTACAAACAGCGCGAAAAAGTCCTCGGCGACCACGTCCGGAAAACCCGCCTCGCGCGTTGTCGGCGTGTCAGGCAAAAAGCGCGAGCGCTGCGTACCTGTGGTCGCCAGCACGCGCAGCTTGCCACTGCGCGCGTGTTGCACGGCGTCGCCTATTGGCACCATGCCGACCGGGACTTGGCCGCCCAGCAGGTCTTGCACCATCGGCGCCGCGCCCTTGTACGGGATGTGGTTGAGGTTAACGTTGCCGATACGCGCCAGCATGGTGCCTACAAAATGCAGCGAGGTGCCGGCTCCAGGTGAACCGTAGGCGGCACTACCCGGGTTCTGCTTCGCCCAGTTCAGCCATTCCTGCACTGTCTTGATATTGGCCGGCAGCCCCGGGCCGGCGGTGATTGCCGTGACGAAGGTCGCCGCGCTGCCGACGGCGGTGAAGTCGCGAAACGTGTCGTAACCGAGTTTTTTGTAAACGTGCGGAAAGATCGTCAGCATTGCCGTTGGCGTTAGCACCATGGCCGTGCCGTCTGCGTCGGCAGTGCGCGCCTGCTCGAGTACGGTGCGGCCCCCGCCGCCGGGTTTGTTCTCGACAATGATGTTGGCGGCGTAAGTACCGCGCAGGCGCTCGGCAATCAGGCGCGACACCACGTCTGCCGACCCGCCGGGCGGAAAGCCGTTCAGCATGCGCACCAGCTTGCTTTGTACGGGCGTTTGCGCAGCGCCCGGCAAGCCCGCTGCCGCAAGCGCGAGACCGCCGGCGGTGGCGATGAACTGACGGCGTGTTGAGTTACGGGGCATGCGAAGTCTCCTGATGATTGCGATAGGGTGGCGAATCTGGAATGCGCGGGTGGTATGGGTAGTGCCGCAGGAATCTTAGTCGAATATTCGCGCGGCGACCATCGCGCTGACGCAATGATTGCGTAGATCGCACGCAAATTTGGAGGAACAGACCGCCCGCTGGGGTTGAGTTTTTCCGATGCGCGCGGCGGCTTAGTTAGTCCCCGGTTTGTAGTCGCGCGCGCCAGCCGGCGCTCGCGCGCTCACAAGATCAAGGAAAGATTTCGCTCATGCGCCGCGCGAATCCGTAGAGTTCGCGGTTGCGCTCCCGGATCGCGCGCAACATCGGTTTGGCTTCGCGCAGTATCGCCGCGACATCAAAGGCGGTGATCGCCCCCCCCTCGACCAGCACCATGCCGTCGACGATCACGGTGTCGACGCTGGAGCCGGTCTCGGCAAAGACCATTTGCTGCACCGGGTCGTTGAGCGGCGTCCAGACCGGTGTATCGAGATCGTAGAGCACGACGTCCGCGCGTGCGCCCGGCGCCAGGCGTCCGACTTGTCCGGCCAGCTGCACCGCTTTTGCGCCGCCCTCGGTCGCCATGCCCAGCGCCTGCGCCGCGGTTACCCAGCTAAACCGGTCCGGTTGCGACGTGCGTCCGAGAAAGGCGGCGAAGCGCATGGCTTCGTGCATGGCGAGGTTGTCGTTGGTGACGCACCCGTCGGTGCCCAGCGCGACGGTGACTCCCGCCGCAAGCATCTGCGCGATCGGTGCGTTGCCGGTGCCCAGTTTCATGTTGCTCTCGGGGTTGTGCACGACGATGGCGCCGTGCTTTGCGAGGCGTGCGATGTCCTCATCGCCCAACCAGATGCTGTGTGCGCAGCTAAGGCGCGGACTGAGCAGCCCGAGCCGTTCCATGTGTTCGACCATGGTGCAGCCATAGCGGCGCTGGGCGATGCTCGTCTGCACTTTTGATTCAAGCAGGTGGGTATGGATGCCAAGGTCATGCTGATCGGCAATGTCGCGGCACATCACGAGTAGATCGTCGCTGCAGCGCACCGGATTGGTCGGGGAGGGAAACACCGAGAGGCGCTCGTGCGGTCGGTGGTAGAGCGCCACCGACTCCTCGATGATCGCGCGCGTTTCGGCGAGTGGCTTGGGCGGCAGCGGCGCCAGGCGCTTGAGGTCGGCCGCAACGTCGGCCGGCAGCGGCCGGTCACTGGGGAAAATGTCGGCAAAATCGTCGTCGAACACGCGCAGGCCCAGCACTACGCGCATGCCGCAATCACGGTAGGCCATCACCGCGGCGGCGACGTCCTCGGGACCGAAGTTTTGCGCCGGGAAATGGTCGATCGCCGTCGTTGTGCCGCCAAGCAGCATCTGCGCGGCGTTGAGCATGGCGCTGACGTAAATCTCGCGCGGCGTGCGGTTGCTGGTGTCGGCCTGGTTGAGCCACATGAATGCCGGATGGCTCGCGCTGTCCTGTGTCCCTGCAGACAATGCCCCCGGCGTGTGCATGTGGGCGTTGATGAGGCCGGGCGTCGCAAGAAAGCCGCTGCCGTCGATGACACGGTCGGCGCCTTGCTTTGCCGCTGCGTCCACCACACCGACCGCGACGATGGTGCGTTCCTTGATCAGGATATCGCCGCGCTCAATAAAGCGCCCGCTGCCGTCAAGTGGAAGGATGGCGGCGTTTTCAATCAGGATGGTTGCCAAGCGTTGCCCCCGGGTAATGGTTTTGGTTTGCCGTGCGTTGTGCATCGACGCCACCGAGTTTAACTGCTCCACCTGCGCCTGTGCGACTGCCGGAATGCGCATGGAGTTGGTGCGGATGAAGGGGCGATGCGCACCATTGGTGCAAAGTGCAATGTCGATTGACGTAGTGACAAACGTGCCATGATAATCAAGTGAGGAGACAACCCAAGCGGAGACCATGAAATGATTGCTATACGAACATTTATTGCCGGCCTGGTGCTTGCTGCCGCAAGCGCAACGCCTGCCTTTTCCCAGGGATCGGCGGCGGGCTATCCGTCTAAACCGATCAAGATGGTCATCTCATTTGCGACCGGCGGGGTATCAGACATCATGGGACGCGTGCTGTCCCAGAAGCTGTCGGAGATCCTTGGCCAACCGGTGGTGGTTGAGAACCGTGCCGGTGCCGGCGGTTCGATAGGCACCGACTTTGTCGCCAAGGCGCCGGCCGATGGTTACACGCTGCTGCTGACCAGCCCGACGCAAATGGCGATTGCGCCCAACCTTGTAAAGGCCATCGCCTACGACCCTATCAAGGATTTCACTTCCATCGGCGGCGTTGCGATGGCACCCAATATTCTCACGGCGAACACCGCCCTGCCGGTGCGCACGCTTGCAGAACTTGTTGCCTATGCCAAGGCCAATCCGGGTAAGCTGAGTTTCGGTTCATCGGGTGTCGGTAGCGTGGGGCACCTTTCCGGAGAGGTGTTGCGCATCACCACCGGCGCCGAAATGCTGCATATTCCGTACAAGAGCGCGGGCGCGGCGTACCCCGACATGTTCTCTGGCAGTGTGTCGATGGTGTTCGATACCCTGCCCTCGGCCATCCAGCACGTCCAGGCGGGCAAGGCGCGGCCGATTGCGATGATGTCGGACAAACGCACGACCCTGCTGCCCGACGTGCCGACCTTCGCCGAGGCCGGGTTTCCAGAAGCCACATTGCGTTTCTGGTTCGGCTTGCACGGCCCGGCCAGCATGCAACCTGCGGTGGTGCAAAAAATCAACGATGCGTTGCACAAGGCGCTCGCGGCGCCGGACCTGCGGGACCGGTTCACCGCGCTTGGCGCCACAGTGCTGCCGACCACCTCGCAGGAAATGGCCGACCTTACGCGCAGCACTCTCGATCAACTTACCAAGACCATCAAGGCGGCCGGCATCAAGGCCGAGTAGGGTGTGGATGGCGGATGCGCCCCCCGGGACGCGAACCCGTTTCCATCACGGCGATCACGTAATTATTTCGGAGTTTTCCCATGGCTGATTTTGTTCCCCACTTCAAACTGACGCACGAGGGCGCGCTCAAGATGCTCGCCGCCGGCATCGCCAAGGCCACGGCAATGGGCCAGCCGCAGTGCATCACCATCACCGATGACGGCGGGCACCTGCTCGCCTTCGTTCGCATGGATGGTGCCAAGGTGTTGAGCATCGATTCTTCGCGCAAAAAGGCCATGACCGCCGCCTCCTCGCGCACGCCCACCGGCAACGCGCATCCGGCCAATGAACTGAAGCTGGCGCTGGCCACAGAAGGCAAGGTCACCAACCTGCTCGGTGGCGTGCCCGTGGTCGTGGACGGACTCACCATTGGCGCCATCGGCGTGGGCTCCGGAACCGGGGAGCAGGACCTTGAAGTGGCAAAGGCTGCGATTGCAGCGATTGCCGGCGCCAAGCAGTACTAGAACAGATGAAAAAAATACAGAGTGTCGCACTGATTGGCTACGGCGCGGTCGCACAGGCGGTGCTTCGCCACCTCGCGCCCTATCACGCACCCGGGGGCGTTGACGGCGAGGCGGTGGAGCTCAAGGCGGTGTTGCTGCGTCCGGGTTGGGGTGATAAAGCGCGTCCGACGCCACCTGTGCCCTTGCAGTTTCTTGAGAGTATCGACGCGCTGATTGCGATGGCACCCGACGTGGTGCTCGAATGTGCCGGGCAGGGCGCGGTGGTGCAATACGCCGAGCGGCTCGCCGCCGCGGGGATCGACCTCATCACCATATCGATGGGCGCGTTTGCCGATGAGGCCTTGTTTGGCCGGGTCAAGGCGCTCGCAGATCGCAGCGGTGCGCAAGTCATCATTCCCGCGGGCGCGGTGGGCGCGCTCGACATGCTGGCGGCCGTGCGCCACGACGCGCTGGCGAGCGTGCTGTTGCGCTCGACCAAGCCGCCGCGCGCCTGGGCCGGCACCGCCGCGGAAAAAGCCATCGACCTTGGCAAGGTCAGCGAAGCGACCTGTTTTTTCAAGGGTGATGCGCGCGAGGCTGCGCGCACCTATCCGCAAAACGCCAACGTGGCCGCTGCGGTGGCGCTTGCCGGCGTGGGTTTTGAGCGAACGACCATCGAACTTGTCGCCGATCCTGCATCCGGCGGCAATCGCAACGAGATCATCGCCGAGGGCGCCTTCGGCCGCTTTGAATTCAATGTGCTGGGCAAGACCCGTCCGGATGCGCCGCGCACTTCCATTTCCGCACCGCTAAGCATCGTGCGCGCCGTGCTCAACCGCGCAGGCCGCCTGGCGGTTTAGCCGCCGCGATCCGGTGTACAGGACGGGCGGGCGCGCAGCAGTCGGGCACGCGACATCATGACAATACGACGCGAGGACGCGCGGCTGCTCAACGGGCAGTCGCGCTTCACTTCTGATGTGAACCGGCCCGGCCAGGCTCATGCGGTGTTTGTGCGTTCCGATCGTGCGCATGCGCGCATCCGCAGCATCGACACCTGTGCGGCACTCGCCATGCCCGGTGTCCTCCGGATCATGACCGCGCAGGACACCGTGGCGGCTGCGCCATTCTGGGTGCTCGCCTCGGGTGAGGGTGTGGTGTCCCCGCTGCGCACACCCGCGCGGCCGCTGCTCGCCACCGATCGGGTCCGCTTCACCGGTGAGGCGATCGCGCTGGTGGTGGCAGACACCGAAGCGCGGGCGCGTGATGCCGCCGAGCGCATCGACATCGCGTTCGAAGAGCTGGCTTCGGTCACCGACCCGGTCGCAGCCGCTGCGCAAGGGGCGCCGCTGGTCTGCGACGATGTTCCAGGGAACCTATGCTACGCGCAGGCGCATGGTGATGCCGCGGCGGTGGATGCGGCGCTCGCGACTGCCGCACATGTGGTGCGCCTGAGGCTGGTCAATAACCGCGTTGTGCCCTCGCCGCTGGAGCCGCGTGCGGTTGTCGCCATGTACGAAGAGGGTTCCTACCGGGTCGCAATGCCCACGCAGGGCATGCCGCGCATGCAGGGCGAGCTCGCCGACCTGCTGGGGGTGTCGCGTGAGAACGTCCGCATCGACACGGCGGATGTCGGCGGCGCTTTCGGCGTGCGCACGCCCGCCTATCCGGAGTACGCGGTGCTGTTGCTGGCCGCGCGAGCGGTCGCCCGCCCGATAAAATGGACCGCGACGCGCAGCGAAACCTTCTTGTCGGAAAACCACGCGCGCGACGGGGTCCTCGATGGCGTGCTCGGACTGGATCGCGACGGTCGTTTCGTCGCGATGCGCTTCCTATTCACTACCACGATGGGTGCCTATCTCACCTACAAAAGCGTGTTCATCGCGGCAACCAACCCGGCGAGCGTCCTCTCCGGGGTGTACCGCACGCCCGCGATCCATGCGCGCATCGATTGCGTGCTGACCAATACGGCGGTGATCGGACCGTATCGCGGCTCCGGACGGCCCGAAGTGGCGCTCATGATCGAGCGGCTGGTCGACGAGGCGGCCGACCGGACCGGCATCGACCGCATCGTACTGCGCCGCCTCAACATGATTGCAACGACCCCGCATACCACCGCCACCGGAGTACGGTACGACAGCGGTGATTTTGTCGCCAACATGGAGCGCGCGCTGTCGGCGGGTGACTGGAACGGTTTTGGCGTGCGTCGTGCCGCCGCAAAGGCGCGCGGCCGGTTGCGCGGCATCGGCCTGTGCAGCTTTGTCGAAACCAGCGGCGGCCCGGCCGAGGAACACGCGGCGCTGCGTTTCACCCGGGACGGGCTTGAACTCCATTGCGGAACGCAGTCTGCGGGGCAGGGCCACGAGACGGTGTTTCCGCGCATCGTGGCCGGCTGGCTCGGGCTCGCCGAGGACCGCGTCCGCCTGGTCCAGGGTGATCACGCGCTTGGCGTCGAGAGCGGGGGCGCGATCGCGTCGCGTTCCCTCGTCGCCGCCGGCGGCGCACTCAAGCGCGGCGCCGACGCGGTGATCGCCAAGGCGAAATCGCAAGCGGCGCGCGCGCTCGAGGCCGCCGAATCGGATATCGTGTTTTGCGACGGTGCACTGCGTGTCGCCGGCACCGATCGGGGCATCACGCTGCCCGACCTCATAGAACGCCTGCAATGCGGGCCGCAAGCCCACCCGCTTGATTGCGACGCAACCGTCCGGCTGGGGCGCACCTTTCCCTGCGGTTGTCATGTGGCCGAGGTGGAGGTTGATCCGCAGACCGGGCTGGTCACGGTTGTCGGCTATACCGCCGTCGACGATGTCGGCGCAATCCAGCACGAGGGCATTGTCGAGGGGCAGATTCACGGCGGTGTGGCCCAGGGCCTCGGTCAGGCGTTGTTGGAACACTGCCGCTACGACGCGGCAAGCGGACAGTTGTTGAGCGGAAGCTTTCTCGATTATGCGTTGCCGCGCGCCGACGATCTTCCGCCGGTCGCGGTGATCGCCAACACAACGTACTCTCCCGACCACCCGTTCGGGGCGAAAGGCGCGGGTGAGTCGGGAGCCACCGGCGCGCCCGGGGCGGTAATGAACGCGATTGCCGATGCCCTGCGTCCGCTTGGTGCCGCGCAGGTGGACATGCCCGCCACGCCGGAGAATGTCTGGCGCGCGCTGTCACGCACGGCAACGCGCTAACGCGTTGCCGGTTTGGGGGTTCCGCTGCAACAGGTGTTCAGGATTGCCGGGTCTGCGGCGCTGTCGTGAATGGCGATGATTTTCTCGCGCGACTGCAGGCCCTTGGTCACCGCCACCCTGGATTTGGCAATGCCCAGGGCTTTTGCGATAAAGGCTTCGAGGGCGGCGTTGGCGCGTCCCTCAAGCGGCGGCGCGGCAATGCGGATTTTCAGCGCGTCGCCATGCGGTCCGGCGACTTCGCTGCGCTTGGCGCCCGGCTGGATGTGAATCGAGAGCAGCCACCCTTCGGCGGTTTTGCGGTACCAGCCGGCGGGGTCAGCCAAGGGGCTCAGAGCAGCGCGTAAAGCGGGCGCGTCAGGCCCGAGATCACGATGACGGCGATTTGTGCGAGTACGACGTACACGAGCGGCGAGAGGTCGATATTGCCGACCATCGGAACGATGCGCTGCAACGGCAAGAGAAATGGGCGCGTCATTCCGTTGAAAAAAGGCGCCAGCGGAGCCTGCGGATTGACCCAGCTGATCACCACCTGCACGATGATCAGGCCGATGGTCAGCTGGATGGCCGCCCGCGCGAGGTCTATCAGGCCTATTGCGCCGATGACCAGCAGATCCGTGCCGGCATCAATGGAAAAGCGGCGCAGGTAGAGCAGCGATGTGACCAGCAGCGCCTGCACCAGCCATGCACACACGAGGCTCGCCAGGTCGAGGCCGAATAGGCCCGGAATCACGCGCCGCGCCGGCATCACCATCCAGTTCGAGAGCGCGGTGACAAACTGCCCGATGGGGTTGCGAAAGGACACGCGCGCCAGCTGCATGTAAAAGCGCGACAGCAGCAGGAACACCATGAAGCCGGCCACGGTCTCGAGGAGGAATTGCAGGATTTGGGTCAGCATGGTCGTCGCGTTCGAGTTCGTATTTGTTTGTATGCGGGCCGTGTCATGCCGGGTCTTTGCCCAATTCGTCGCCCATCTGTTTTGCGCGGGCATTGGCCGCCTGCACCGAGCGCACGATACGCGCCTTCACCTGTTCGAGTTGCATCGCGTTAAGCGCCGCCTCGGTGGTGCCGCCCTTCGAGGTGACGCGCTCGCGCAGCAGCGCCACGTCCTCGGTGCTTTGCGCTGCGAGTTTTGCCGCGCCAAGAAAGGTTTCGATCGCAAGCCGGTTGCCCGCGGCCGCATCGAGCCCCATTTCAGTGGCGGCATCGCGCAGCGCCTCGATGAAATAAAACACGTAGGCGGGCCCGCTTCCCGAAACGGCGGTCACCGGGTCGAGTTGCGCTTCGTCCTCGACCCATATCACCGAGCCCACCGCGCCAAGCACGCCCGCAAGCATCTCGCGCTGCGCCGCCGTGACGCCCGGGCGCGCATAGAGCGCCGTTACACCGGCACCGATCAGCGCAGGGGTGTTGGGCATGCAGCGGGCAAGCAGGGCGTGGCCGCCGAGCCAGCGTCCAAGGTCTGCGAGTCGCGTCCCGGCGGCGATCGAGAGCACCAGTTGGTCCGCCCCGAGCTGCGGCGCCAGCGCCATGGCCGCTTCGCGCATGTGTTGTGGCTTGACCGCCATCACGATGAATTTGCCGAACGGTGCGGCGGCGGCGGCCGACTCAAAGCAGCGCACGCCGAAATCGGTCGCGAGGCGTTCGCGCGCCGCGGCGTTTGGTTCAGCCACGCGTATGCCGCCGGTGGGCAGGCCCTTGGACTTGAGTCCGCCGATGATGGCGGCGGCCATGTTGCCGCCACCGATGAAGCTGAGTTCCATGTCGTGTCCGTTAAGCAGGAATCTGTTGGGGCCGGTGGCCGAAAATCGCTGTGCCGACGCGCACCATCGTCGCACCCTCGGCGATGGCCGCCTCGAGGTCGCCGGTCATGCCCATGGAGAGCGTGTCCAGGTCAAGACCGTCGCGCTTGAGCGCATCGAGCAGGCCGCGCAGGCTGGCAAAACGCCGGCGCGACAACGCTTCGTCGTTGGTGGGTTCCGGCACGCTCATCAGGCCGCGTAAGCGAAGTCGCGGCATGCGCGCGACTTCGCGGGCAAGCGAAGCGAGGGCGTCGGGCTGGACGCCACTCTTGGAGGCCTCGCCGCTGATGTTGACCTGTATGCAGACGTTGAGGGGAGGGGCGCCTTCGGGGCGTTGCGCGTTGAGGCGCTCGGCGATTTTTTGTCGGTCGACGCTGTGTACCCAGGAAAAATTTTCCGCGACCGGTCGCGTCTTGTTGCTCTGAAGGGGGCCGATGAAATGCCAGGTCAGCGCCTTGGGCTGGCTGGAGAGTGCGGCGACCTTGTCGAGCGCTTCCTGCAGGTAGTTCTCGCCGAAATCAAACTGACCGGCGGCAACCGCTTCGCGTACCGCGGAGGCAGGCCAGGTCTTGCTCACGGCAACCAGTCGCACGCTATCGCGCTCGCGTCCTGACGCGGCACAGGCTGCGTCGATGCGCGCGTTCACGGCTTGCAAGTTGTTCTGGATTGTTGCCATAATCCCTGCACGAAAAGGCGCTATGATAAGACGGTTTCCAGAGGCCGATCGAGAGGCCGAGACGGGCTCTAAAAAGCCCTCAGGGAACGCAACAGCAGATGCCGAAACCAGCGTTAGCAAAACTGCACGGTGCACGACGGATTCACGCAAAAGGATCAGCTCAAACCGGCCCGGCCTGACACTGCAGCACTGCCGGGGTGCCGAACGGATTCAGCAGGGACAAGCCAGCAGGAAAACCCGCAACACGCCGTACGAAATGTCAGGATAATTATATATGGATATCTCCGAACTGCTCGCCTTCGTCGTCAAGAACAAGGCCTCCGACCTGCATCTTTCTTCGGGCCTGCCGCCGATGATCCGTGTGCACGGGGACATCAAGCGCATCAACCTGCCGCCGATGGACCACACCGACGTGCACGGCATGATTTACGACATCATGAACGACGGGCAGAGGAAGGCCTACGAGGAAAACCTCGAGTGCGACTTCTCCTTCGCCATTCCGGGCCTGGCGCGCTTTCGCGTCAACGCCTTTGTGCAAAACCGCGGCGCCGCCGCGGTGATGAGGACGATCCCGTCGAAGATCCTGTCGCTCGAGGACCTCAAGGCGCCGAAGATTTTCGCCAACCTTGCCGACCAGCCGCGCGGCGTGGTGCTTGTAACCGGCCCCACCGGTTCGGGCAAGTCGACCACGCTTGCCGCTATGGTGAACCACAAAAACGAAAACGAAGAGGGCCACATCCTCACCATCGAGGACCCGATCGAGTTCGTGCATGAATCGAAAAAGTGCCTGATCAACCAGCGCGAGGTCGGTCCGCACACCTTGTCGTTTTCCAACGCGTTGCGCTCGGCGCTGCGCGAAGACCCCGATGTGATCCTGGTCGGTGAAATGCGCGACCTTGAAACCATCCGCCTTGCGCTCTCGGGCGCTGAAACGGGCCACCTGGTCTTTGGTACGCTGCACACCTCGTCCGCGGCCAAGACCATCGACCGTATCGTCGATGTGTTCCCGGCGGCTGAAAAAGAAATGATCCGCGCGATGATCTCGGAGTCGATTCGCGCCATCATTTCCCAGACCTTGTGCAAGACCAAGGACGGCAGCGGCCGCGCCGCGGCGCACGAGATCATGGTTGGCACGCCGGCCATCCGTAACCTGATCCGCGAGAACAAGATCGCGCAGATGTACTCGTCCATCCAGACCGGCGCCCAGTTCGGCATGCAGACCCTGGACCAGAACCTGCAGGACCTCGTCAAGCGCAACATCATTTCAATCGCCGAAGCGCGCGGCAAGGCGGCAAACAAGGATAATTTCGCCGGCTGACCCGCCGACGGACTTCATCAAACAGCACCCGGAGCAAGAGCCATGGAAAAAGAACAGGCAACAAAATTCATGTACGACCTGCTGCGGCTGCTGCTGCAAAAAAAGGGTTCGGACCTGTTCATCACGGTGGGTTTTCCGCCCGCCATGAAAATCGATGGCAAGATGACGCCGGTCTCAAATCAGGCGCTGACCAGCCAGCACACCTCCGAACTGTGCCGTTCGATCATGAACGACAAGCAGGCGGCGGAGTTCGAGGGCACCAAGGAGTGCAACTTCGCCATTGCGCCGGCGGGCATCGGGCGCTTTCGTGTCAACGCCTTCGTGCAGCAAAGCCACATGGGCATGGTGTTGCGCGTCATTACCACCAGCATCCCCAAGTTTGAGGAACTGAAAATCCCCAACGTGCTGAAGGACGTGATCATGACCAAGCGCGGCCTGGTCATCATGGTCGGCGGAACCGGCTCGGGCAAGTCAACCACGCTTGCGGCGATGATCGGCTATCGCAACGAAAACCACTACGGGCACATCATCACGATCGAGGACCCGATCGAATACACCCACCCGCACATCAACTCGCTGATCACCCAGCGTGAGGTCGGGGTCGACACGCTGTCCTGGGAGTCGGCGCTGCACAACACCCTTCGCCAGGCGCCCGACGTCATCCTTATCGGCGAGATTCGCGCACGCGAAACCATGGAACACGCCGTGGCCTTTGCCGAAACGGGCCACCTTGCGATCGGCACGCTGCACGCCAACTCCGCCAACCAGGCGCTTGACCGCATCATCAACTTCTTCCCGGAAGAGCGCCGCGCCCAGCTGTTGATGGACTTGTCGCTCAATCTCAAGGCACTTGTCGCGCAACGGCTAATTCCGCTCAAGGAAACCAAGGGGCGTGCCGCAGCGGTCGAGGTGTTGCTCAACTCGCCCCTGATCGCCGACCTGATCTTCAAGGGCGAGGTGCATGAGATCAAGGAGATCATGAAAAAGTCGCGCGAGCTCGGGATGCAGACCTTCGACCAGGCGCTGTTTGACCTTTACGAAGAAGGGCGCATCAGCTACGAGGATGCGCTGCGCAATGCCGACAGCGTCAACGACCTGCGCCTGATGATCAAGCTGCATTCCAAGGAATCGAAAAACCGCGACATCACGGCGGGCATCGAGCATCTCAATATCGTCTGAGCGCGGACGCTGCGCGCCGGGTCGGACTGTGCGGGACGGAACGGATATCTTCCGGGTTCCATTTCATCCCGCGCTTGTTTTTATGCGGGACCCCAATTGAAGGGCGCACAGCACCATGAGTGATCTCTACGAATTTACCGCCGATACACTTGATGGCAAACCGCTGGTGCTCGACGCCTATCGCGGCAAGGTGGTGCTCGTCGTCAATACCGCCAGTGCGTGCGGCTTCACACCGCAGTACGCCGAACTCGAAACCCTGCACAAGACCTTCTCAGCGCAGGGGCTTGCCGTGCTCGGATTTCCGTGCAACCAGTTTGGCGCGCAGGAGCCCGGCGACGCCGCGGCCATAAGCGCGTTCTGCCAGAAAAACTACGGCGTGTCCTTCCAGATGTTCGACAAGGTCGAGGTCAAGGGCGCGGGTGCGCATCCGTTGTTCAAATGGCTGACGAGCGACGCCCCGGGCATCCTCGGGACCGAAGCGGTCAAGTGGAACTTCACCAAGTTCCTGGTCAGTCGCAAGGGCGAGGTCGTCAAGCGCTATGCGCCACAGACCCATCCGCGCGAACTCGTTCCGGACATCGAGTCGCTGCTTGACGCGACCTGAATGCAGCCTAAGTTACCAGGAGGCAATTAAAGGCCATGGCCCTGCCCTCTGTACTGCCATTCACAGGCATCGACGAAATAACCCACGCCATTCAGTTGGCGATCGCCCCGGTGTTCCTGCTCACTGCGGTTGGTACCCTGCTGATGGTGTTCACCAACCGGCTGTCGCGCGCCGTGGACAGGCGCCGCGTGGTAAAAAAGCTTCTTCCCGAACTCGGTGACGGTGCGCTGTCTGAAGCCAATGACGAGCTGGCACATATTGCGCGCCGCATCCAGCTCATTTACACCGCCATCGTGCTGGCGGTGCTGTGCGCGTTGTTTATATGTCTGCTGATCGCCGTCGCTTTTATCGATGCTTTTATCGACGCCAATCTTGGCAAGGTGTTGGGTGTGTTGTTCGTTATGGCGATGCTGGCACTGATCGCGGCGCTGATTACGTTTTTGCGCGAAATTTTTATTGCTGTCACACCACCGGGCGGTGTGATCCGGTAGTTCCCCGTCCTATCCAAGTCGCGCCGCGGCCCACAAACCTCTCCTCCTCCTTGACGGGGTAGGAGGCCTGGGGAGAGGGTGAAAGCGTAGCGACACGTCCCGCTCAAGATCTTAACGACCCATGCCCGTTAGTTACGAATCCCTTGCGATCGCGCTGTTCATCGTTGCATTCGCCTATTTTATTTTTGGCGTGTCCGGGTTTGGCGCGGCGGTGGTGGCGGTGCCGGCGCTGTCGCACGTCTGGCCGATGATTTTCGTGCTGCCCCTGTGCGTGTTGCTCGACTTTGCCGCCGCGCTGGCACTTGGCATGAGTTTCGGCCGCGAGGCGCGGCGCGATGAACTGGTGCGCATGGTGCCGCTGTCGCTGATCGGTGCCATTTGCGGCCTGACGCTGCTGGTGACTTTGCCGCGCGGCCTGGCCATGGGCAGCTTGGGGCTTGTCGCCATCGCCTACGGCGTCTGGACGCTGCGCCAGGGCGTCGCAATGCGCCTGGTGTCGCAACGCTGGGCCATGCCCGCGGGGTTTGCCGGCGGTCTTTCGGGAACGCTGTTCGGGGTCGGCGGGCCGCCCTACATGATTTACCTGTCGCGTCGTCTCGAGGACAAGGGCGCGTTACGCTCGACCATGGTCACCATGGTCACCTTCAGTGTCGCCATACGCACCACCTTGTTCGTCATCGCGGGCCTGGTGCTGATCGATGTGCTCAAGGTGTTTGCCGCGCTGGTTCCGGCTGCAGCATTGGGGCTGTGGCTGGGGCATCGCTTGCACGGGCGAATTTCGCGCGAGCAACTGGGCCGCTTTATCGCCGTGCTGGTGATGCTGAGCGGCGCGTCTTTAATGTGGCGGGTGTTCGCGGGCACTTAACGCGCCCGTCGGATAGAAGGATGGACCAGGCGGGCGTGTTGCCAGCCAATCGCAGGGGAGGAGCAGCAGATGATTGCGGTGATTTTTGAAGTCATGCCGGCGCCCGGACGCAAGCAGGAATACCTCGATATCGCCGCCAGCCTTCGGTCCGAGCTGGGAAAAATCGACGGCTTCATCTCTGTCGAGCGCTTTGCCAGCCTGACGACCGAGGGAAAGATCCTGTCGCTGTCTTTTTTTCGTGATGAGGCGGCGGTGATGGCCTGGCGCAATCTTGAAGCGCACCGGAGCGCGCAGGGAAAAGGACGCGGCGGGGTGTTCGCCGATTACCGGCTGCGTGTGGCGTCGGTCATGCGCGACTATGGCATGACCGAGCGCGAACAGGCGCCGACGGACAGCCCGGCGCGCCATTCTCACTGATTTCTAAGCTCGGGTGTCACAGCCTGGAAAGCCGCGCCTGGCGGGCGTTTCGCTTACGGCTGCGCTTCGCGCTTGACGTTCGCTATGCTCACGTTAGCCTTCGCCGCAACAAGCCCGAGAGACGTGTTGTCAGCCTGTTGCTGTCACCCCGGGGGTTTGGGTTTGCGGTTAAACCCCGCCACCACCTTGTACTCGAACAAGCGGCATTCGAGCGCGCCATTGAACAGCGGCGTGCGTTTGGACGCGGACAAGCCGATCTTTTTCTGCAGTGCCATGTCGGCTGAGAAGAAGTAACAGGCCCAGTTGGCGAAGCGCGCCTTGAGCGCGTCGCCAAGTTTCGGGTAAAAGCCTTCGAGCGTGTCCTTGTCGCCGACGCGCACGCCATAGGGCGGGTTGCTGACGATGGTCCCTTGCGGCGCTGGCGGGGAAATCTCCAGCACGTTGGCCTGCTTGAGCTGGACCATGTCGTCGACGCCAGCGGCGACCAGGTTCTCCTGCGCATTCTTCAATTCGTCGCCGTACAAGTCGCTGCCGTGGATCAGCCCGGGCTGCGGCGGCAGGCGGCGCGCCTTTGCGTCCTCCCAGACACCCCGCCACAGGTTGGCATCGTGCTGCCGGAGTTTCTCGAAGCCGAAGGGACGGCGGCTGCCCGGTGCGATGTTGCGCGCCATCAGTGCGGCTTCGACCAGCAGCGTGCCGCTGCCGCACATCGGATCGAGCAGCGCTGTGCCCGGCTGCCAGCCTGACAGGCGCAGGATGCCGGCGGCGAGGTTTTCCTTTAACGGGGCATCGCCTACCGCGGCGCGCCAGCCGCGCTTGAACAGCGGCTCGCCCGAGGTGTCGACATACAGGGTGAAGTGGGTCGCGTCGAGAAATCCGGCGAGGCGCACGTCCGGTTCGCGCGTGTCCACGTTCGGGCGCTCGTCCGAGGTTTCGCGAAAACGGTCGCATACCGCGTCCTTGATGCGCAGCGTGATGAAGTCGATGCTTTTCAACGGGCACTTGATGGCGTTGACGTCGACGCGGATGCTGCACGACACGTCGAACCACTCTGGCCAGTCGATGGCGAAGGCGGCATCGTAGATGTCCTGTTCCGTGCGATACGGAATGTTCGCAACCGAAAGCAGGATGCGCGTCGCAAGCCGGCTCTCAAGGTTGGCGCGGTAGCACACGGCGGTGCTGCCGCGAAACGACGCGCCGCCGGGTACGATCTTGACGTCGCTGCCGCCGACCGCTTCCATCTCGGCGCCCAGCAGCGCCTCCAGACCGCGCGGGCAGGTCGCGAACATCACGTGGTTGGGGGCTTGCAGGGTCACGCTTGCACACTCATGGCGAATCCATCATGATCAAATCAGCGCGGCAGACTAACACGCCTAACAGGGGCTTACACCCCAGAGTGCCACAAAAAAGGGCGTGACTCCGGCCAGCAGGGCCGGCGGCCACTGAACGAGGGGGATCCGTGAGCGGGAATATTGCCGGACTGTTGCTGGCGCAACTCGCCACCCCCGAACGCGTGCTCTATCGCCAATCGGCTGGCGACACCTGGCAGGATTACACGGCGCGTGACATAACCGCGCTGGCAGCGCGCTGGCAGCAGGCGTTTCGCAGCGAGGGCTTTGCCGCCGGCGACCGCGTCGCCGTTTGCCTGCGCAACGGTGTTAACTGGGTGGCCATAGACCAGGCGGCGCTGGGCATGGGACTGGTGGTGGTGCCGCTGTACGTTGATGACAACGCTGACAACATCGCCTGGTGCGTGCAAAACGCCGGTGCGCGCTTGCTGGCCGTGGAAAACATGCGCATGCTGACGGCCTTGCGCCAGTGTGAAACCGCGCTGCCGGCCGCGCTGCTGACTGTGGTGGCGCGCATCGAAGCCGGTGAGGGCAAAGCCGAGGAGGACACCGAAATCGAGGCCTTTCTTCCGGACGGCGAATTCGACTTTGGTGTTGCCGCGTATGCCCCGGAGACGCTCGCCACGATCTGCTACACCTCGGGCACCTCGGGACGGCCCAAGGGTGTGATGCTCTCTCACGGCAACATCCTCGCCAACGTGCGCGCCTGCCAGAAGCTCGATTTGGCCCGCGCCGGGGACAGCTTCCTATCCTTTCTGCCGCTTTCACACATGTTCGAACGTACCCCGGGCTATTACCTGCCGCTGGCGGTTGGTGCCATGGTGACCTATGCGCGTTCGGTGCTGCAGCTGGCCGAAGACCTTGCTTCGCAGCGGCCGACGGTGGTGTTTGCGGTGCCGCGGGTGTTCGAGAAATTCCATATCCGTATCCACGAGGCGCTGGCCACTTCAAAAATAAGGCGCGCCGTGTTTGAGCGCGTGGTCACCGCCGGCTGGCGCGCGCATCGCGGTGTTGCCGGGCCGCTCGACCATCTGGTCATTGCCCTGTTGCGCCGGCGCGTTGCAGGACCGATTTTCGCGCGCTTTGGCGGCCGACTGCGCCTCGCGGTCATAGGTGGTGCGCCGCTCGAGGCGCATATCGCGCGCACTTTTATCGGCCTCGGGCTGTGCGTGCTGCATGGCTACGGCATGACCGAGTGCTCGCCCGTGATATCCGTCAACCTGCCCGACAATAACGACCCGTCCTCGGTTGGCCCGCCGCTGCCCGGAACCGAGGTCAGGTTGGGCGAGGGCGGCGAACTGCTCGCGCGCGGCGCCAGCGTGATGCTGGGTTACTGGAATAATGCAGAAGCGAGTGGGCGCAGTGTCGACGCGAATGGCTGGTTGCACACCGGCGACCTCGCCGAGCTAAAGGATGGGCGCGTTTACATCCGCGGCCGACTCAAGGACGTGCTGGTACTCTCCAATGGCGAAAAACTGCCACCGCAGGACGTGGAACTGGCGATCCTGTCAGACGAGGTGTTCGAGCAGGGCATGCTGGTGGGTGAGGGCAAACCCTTTCTGACGCTCGTCACTGTCAGCAAGCAGTCCGACGAAAAAACGCTGCTGCGCCGTGCCAACGAGCGGCTCAAGTCTTTTCCGCGTTATATCCGCGTGCGTCGCGTCATCGTTTCGACCGAGCCCTGGAGCGTGGACAACGGCCTGCTGACGCCAACGATGAAAGTGAAGCGCACGCAGGTCATGGCGCATTTTGCGGCGCAAATCGACCGCGTTTACGCCGAATCCCCGCAGTAGGTCCATTTCGGGGGTGCTTGAGTGATTGTGCCTAGTCGCGTACCCTTAAAGCCTTGAACATGCGCACCCCGGTGCCACGGAGCAGTTCCAGATGAACAGACAGCAAGTGGTTGTTCTTATTGCCGCGGCGGTCAATCTCGCGCTGCTGTTGCTGTTTCCGCCGTTCGACTACGTTTCTGCGACGCGCAACAACGTGCCGACTTTCGAGGGTTTCCATTTCGCCTTTGCCGACCATGGCAACAGCGTGCAGAACTGGAACTTCCTGCAGATCGAGTTATTCGTCGTGATGATCAACGCCGCCATCGGCTGGTTGCTGCTGCGCGACCGTCCAGCGGCCGGGAATGGTAAACGGCGACCGGGTATTGACTGGCAGCGCGTGGTCTTGTTCGGCACCGGCCTCAACCTGGTGCTGGTGTTGCTGTTCCCGCCGTTCCAGAATTATTACGCAGTGACCAACGCCGCCCTGCCGAGCTTTGACGGTTTTTACTTCTTGTTCGACGACCATTCGAAGCAGAATCTGGTCGTTTCGATTCTCTATCTCGAGGTGATTTTCGTGCTCGTTAACGGTGGGCTGCTGTGGTTGGTACTCCGGCGCACCAAGGCGGACGACCTCGATGACCTTGCGAAAAAAATGATGATGGGGCGTTAGCCCCTTCACGTATCGCCGCGCGCCGGCTCAGAATGGCTTGACCACCACCAGGATCACGGCGGCGAGCATCAACATCACCGGCGCTTCGTTGAACCAGCGGTAAAACACGTGCGAACGCGTGTTGGCACCAGCCTCGAATTTTTTCAGGATGCGACCGCAGCCGTGGTGGTAGCCAAGTAGCAGCACCACGATAAACAGCTTGGCGCGCATCCAGCCACCGGACATCCCGATGCCATAACCCAGCCATAGCCAGATACCCAGGGCCAGCGCCGGTACCGCGAGGATGGTCATGAAGCGATAGAGCTTTCTTGCCATCAGCAACAGGCGTGTGCGCGCCGGCGGCGCGTCTTCCATCGCCAGGTTTACAAAAATGCGCGGGAGGTAAAACAGCCCGGCAAACCAGGATGCGACGAACACGATGTGCAGCGCTTTTATCCAGAGCATGGCGTCATCCTGGCGCGGGCCGGGCCCGCTTCAAGTGTTTTAACTGTCCCGATTGTTCCGATTGTTCCGATTGTTTCGAATGTCTCGGATATCCGGGGTAACCCGCGCGCCTTACCCACCACGTTCGCCGCCGCGCTCAACGCCACTGGCCCTTTATGATGTTGCGGATGATGTGCAGGCGGCGGTGAAAAAAATGGTCGGCGCCGGGAATCACCACCACCGGCAGTTCCTGAGCTTGCGCCCAGTCGAGCACATTGGCCAGCGGCACCGTCTCGTCTTTTTCGCCATGGATCAGTATGGTGTCGGCGGGCACGGGTTCGAGCGCGTAGCTGCGTCCCGCGGCGACCAGGCCGGCGGCAAGACCGATCAGCACCATGCGTTCCGGTGTGACGTGCCTGGCGACATGGGTCTGCACGAAAGCACCAAACGAGAAGCCGGCCAGCGCCACCGGCAGTTCACCGCAGCGTGCGCGCATCTGCGTCGCCACCGCCACCATGTCATCGGCCTCGCCGTTGCCGTGATCGTGTACGCCTCCTGAGGCGCCGACGCCGCGAAAGTTGGGCCGCACCGCGATGTAACCGAGTTCGGTGAACACGCGCGCCAGAGTCTGTGCCACCTTGTTGTCGAGGCTGCCGCCGTAAAGCGGATGCGGGTGGGCGATCAGTGCAATGCCGCGCGCCGCCATGGTTTGTGCCGGATCGGGGTGGTCAACGACGGTTTCAATCGTGCCGGCCGCCCCTTCGAGCGCCAGGCGTTCCTGCGCCGCCATCGTCGAGCTAGACCTTCAAACGCTCAACGATGCGCCCGTTCACAAGGTGCTCCTGTACGATTTCGTCGATGTCGGATTTGTCGACGTAGGTGTACCAGGTTTCTTCAGGGTAAATCACCAGCACCGGTCCCAGTTCGCAGCGATCAAGACAGCCTGCCTGGTTTATGCGCACCTTGCCCTCGCCGGAGAGCTTGAGCGCCTTAACCTTGTCCTTGGCGTAGGCTCGCAGCGCGCTTGCACCGTGGTCTTCACAACAGGCTTCGCCGTTGGTGCGCTGGTTGCAGCAAAAAAACACGTGATGCTTGTAAAAGCTCATGGAAGTCGCCGTTGATGGAGTGCGCTTATTTTAACTGCTGGCGTTGCGGCCCGCCTGAGGCGATCAGCAGCAGGTAGGCCAGTGCCGCGAAGGGCCACAGCCCGGACACGAGGTGGGTGAGGCCGTTGAAGTTGAGGAAATTGCCCTGCGGCCAGACCTGCAGGGCTTGGGCTAGGTAGGGATTCGCCGGAGCGAGATTGACCAGTGCGGTCGCCGCCATCAGCGCCATGCCGGCGAGCGCGAGCTTGGCCGGGCGCGGCAGCGCGACGGCGGCCATGGCAACCACCAGTCCCGCGACGATGCCGATCAGCGCGCCTGGCGTCATCCATGCCAGTACGGCCGCTGGATTAAATAGCACGCTGAACGCAATGGCGCGAACCGCGAGCGCGAGGGCGAGCATGCCCGCCAGCAGCGTGCGCACCGGCTGCCCCGGCGCAACCAGCGCGGCGGCAAACAACCCGGCCGCCACCAGGTTGCAGGCCGCAACCGCCGCCTCGATGCGTATGAATACGTCGGCCGGATAGAGCAGCGCCGGCGATGCCTGAAACAGATCGCGCAGGTCGCCTACGCCAAAGAGCAGTGTCTCGGGATCGAGTTGCGTGAACAACCACAACCCGACTAACGTCAGCCCCAGGTCAGACTGGGTGCCCCCGATAAACCAGCGATGGCGCAGGGCGAGTAGGGGGCTGGCATTGAGCAGTCGCGGCGCCCACAGCGCGCCGGCCACCGCACCGATCAGTGCGCCGGCGCCGTTTGAGATTACGTCAAGGTTCGATGGAATGCGCGCCGGCAGGTAGGTTTGCAGCGCTTCGAGCGCAATCGACAGCAGCATGCCGCCGCCGCCAGCAAGCAGCACCGCGGACAGGCCGCGTACCCGCGGGAAGAGCGCCAGCGCGCCGAGCAGGCCGAATGGCAGGTAGGCTACGACGTTGGCACCAAGGTCGAAGCCGGTGACATATCGCGGCCAGTGCGCCGACAAAAATGCCAGCGGCGCAACCCCGCGGTCGCTCCAGCCCGAAAACGGGTGCAGGCTGACGTAAAGGATGAGCAGCGCATAGGCGGCGCAGAGGTAGCGCGTCAGCGGGGAGGCTTGGGCGGGCATGCGCAGATTGTCGCACGGGTCGGGCGGTGTTTTCGTTCTAGCCCGCCCCGGAGTGCATCGATGGCTGAAAAGCCGCGCCAGGAAAGCGTTTACAGGCGGAGGCATGGCGTGAACGGTGTCGTCGCGACGGGGCTTTTGTCTGTCGGATCATGTGCGCTCGCGCACAGAAGCGGGCGTGCTTCGCGCCTAACCTTTATTTACGCCTTCAAACACGGCGGGCACACTAGGAGAAGCTGCCATGAAACGCACCACGACCATACATCAGGAAAAGCGCGAGATCCCCTCGGCATGGCTGGACGCCGAATGCGCCGCGCTGCGCTCCGACCAAGCCGATTCGGGTGACGATCGCATCAGCCAGAACATGTTTGACGTCGAGGATGAACGCGAGGAAATCGACGTCATCGTCCATGGTTTGGAGCACGAGATCAACTGAAGCAACACCGGTATGCGGCCACCGTCCTATTTCTTGCCTGATGTGCCTATTGTGCCGCCTGTGATCCGGCCAGCGGCTTGATCGAACCGGTAAAAGCGACCCTGATATGCCGGCCGCGTGCGATCTCGATGTCGCGCCAGCTGAACACTGCATCGGCAAGCCTGGCCCCCGCCAGCGCCGATTCTGATGCGACAAAGCGCGCCCCGTCCGAACGGGCCACCTCCAACAGTTTTTCCGCTTCGAGCACCACCTCACCGAGCGTGTAGTAGGCGTTCGCCGGCGGCGAGCCGACTTCAGCGGCTACTGCCGGGCCGGCGTGCAGCCTGATCCCGAAGTCTGCGGCAAACCCCAATTCGCGCGACAGGCGTGCATCCAGTATGGCAAGGCTCCGGCCAATGTCCGCTGCCGCAAGGAGCGCACCGGCGCGCGCGCGCTCGGGCCCGGTGTCAAGACCAAACAAGGCCGTTATGCTGCCGCCTGCAAACGGGCCGGGCTTGCCGCCGGCGCGCGTGACCGCCGCATCAATCAGCTCAAGGTATAGCCTGAGCGCGTAAATCGTGTCGTGCGCCGGGTGCGTCGCCGCACCGCTCCAGCCGTGCAGGTCCAGATGCAGCACGGCCAGTTCGCGTTCTGTCGTGATGCGCGGCATCGACTCGTGTTGTGCCGCGCCCGCATGCGCGTCCACGACGGGCTCCACGCCCACATCGTGGACGGGCCGCAACTGGCAGGCGAGACGTATATCGGCACCCGCACCGATGCGCTCCAGCGTGTGCGCCTCGTCCGCGGTTTGCGGTGGGCAGGCATCGGCGCCGGAGGTTACGCGAACGCGGCAGGTCGAGCAGCGCGCACGCCCGCCGCACGCCGACACGTGGGGGATGGCAAAGCTGCGGCTCGCTTCAAGCACGCTCCAGCCGCGGGGCACCTGCACCGCGCGTTGCGGATAGGCGATGGTGACCAGCACGTTGCGCCGGCGCTCGATCAAGGCGCGTACTTCGCGCGCTGCGACCACCAGGCCAATGGTGACAAAATAAGTCGTCAGCAGGCCGTCACGCAAGCGTGCAATGGCGATGCGCTGCGCGGCATCGAGCTGCACGACGTTGGCCTCAAGCCAGGCGCGGTCGGCGCCCAGCGCGGTCAACTCGCGCCCCATCGCTACAAAGCCCAGGCCGGCTACCACCGGCAGTACCAGGGCTGCGCCAAACAGCGGCAGACGCGCGCGCGCGTACCAGCCGCGGTTTGCAAATGCAAAATGCAGCCCAAGGCAGCCGTGAACCCAGCCGGGGACCAGCAGGGCCAGCTGGCGGCCCTCGTTATCGGAGGACCACAGGTTCCAGATGATGCGTGCGTAATCGGGCCTAAGCCCGTGCAACTCAAAACCCAGGCGTGTCGCCGCGACGTGCCCGATCAGCAGAAGCGGAATACCCAGTCCGAGCCAGATGCGCAGGGCCTGCAGCGCCGACATGCGCAGCGTGCGCCGCTCGTAGATGGCAAGCATCGCGAGGGCGAAGTGCGCCGCCACCGATCCGTAGAGCAAGGCCGTACCCGGCAGACTGTGCCAGACGCGCAGGGCGATGCGCAGCCCCGCTTCAGCGGCGGCCAGTGATACCAGGCCGAGTGCGTGATTGGCCAGATGCATCGCCACATAGGCAAACAGCAGCAGGCCGGTCCACAGGCGCAGGTCGCGACGCGTCAGGCTGAACGCGCGTGTACTCATGATGTGCATGCTTGCCCTGCAGCGAAAGACGAATGAGAGGAACGCCGCAGAAAACACTTGCCGGCCCGGGGCAGTGTAACTTTTCCCGGACGCCCCGTGGTCTGGCTCCCAACCGCTTATTTGTCCGACTTGCCTCTGGCCTGAAGCAATGCTTCGAGGGTGGCGAAGGGGCGGTGCGTGGATGGTGTTGCGGGCGTTGCGGCGTTGCCCGCGACAACGCCGTCTCGCCCGGCATTGTCGAGCAGGCGCGAATGTTCGTTGTCGTGGCAGTAAAGGCACAACAACTCCCAGTTGCTGCCGTCGGGCGGATTGTTGTCGTGATTGCCGTCCTTGTGGTGGACGGTGAGCATGCGCAAATCAGCGCCGGCAAAACCCCGCGCACAGCGGCCGCAGACATGCGCATAAAGCTTGAGCGCCTGAGCCCGGTAGCCTTGCTCGCGCAGGTCGCGCGCGCTGCGCGCCCCCGCGACGATGCGCCCGAGCTTGTCTTGGTCAGGCGCCGCCATATTGTTTCTGCATTTGATCGCTCTTCATCTGCGTGCCTTCGCTGGCTTTGCCTTTTTGGGCTTTGGCAGCGGCAGTTCGGCTGCCGTGTGCCGGATCAGCCTTGTGATTGCGGGTCTGTCTTCGAGTTCGTCGCCGATTAGCAAGTAGGGCTTGGCGCCCGGATAGGGTGCACCCTCTGTGACTTCGCCGAGGCTTGCGCGGCCGCTTGCCGTGGGTTTGACGAACACCTGGTTTTCGCACACCAGCGCGACAACTTTGCCGTCGCAATACAGGGCGTGCTCGCCAAACATTTTACGAAAGGAGACCACGCCAGCGGCGGAAATCTGGTCGTGGATGTAATCGACAAAGCTAAGGTCTGTGGTCATGCGTTTTAAACCAGCAGCGGGCGGTTGAGTTCAGTGCGCCAGGTGGCAGCGTCCGTACCCGATTCAGTACTGACGACATGCGATTCCCGGAGGGTGTCGCCGTCCGCTGCGCTTCAGTGCGGCTTGTTGTGATGGAAGCCGCCCGGAACGTGTTCGGTAAGCGCCGCCGCGTGGTGCGCATGTAGCGGGTGTTCCGGCGCTGTGTGGCCGACACGCTGCGGAAGAAGCGACCCGATGATCATGCCGCCGGCCGAGGCGAGCAGGCCGACCAGCTGCGCCGGCCAGACAGCGCTTTGGACCAGCACTTCGAACAATATCCAGGTAAGCAGCCCCAGGCCCATCGCGAAGTAGGCGCCCTGCGTGGTGGCGCGCCGCCAGTACAGGCCGAAGGCAAGCGGCACGAAGGCCGCCACCAGGGTGATCTTGTAGGCGCTCTCCACCATCTGGAAAATCGTTGACTTGCTATTGAGTGCGAACATCAGCACCACGCAGGTGAAGACGACGATGGTGATGCGCATCACGCGCAGCAGCGTGTGGTCTTTCATGTCGGGCGCAAAGCCGCGCACGATGTTTTCCGAGAACGAGACCGAGGGAGCGAGCAGCGTCGCCGACGAGCAGCTCATAATGGCCGCCAGGAGCGCGCCAAAGAAGATCACCTGCGCGAATACCGGTGTGTGTTGAAGTATCAAAGTGGGCAGCACCAGTTGCGAGTCCGACTCGACCAGGCCGCCGAACACCTTTGGGTCGACCATGATTGCTGCGTAGGCGAGGAACATCGGCACAAACGCAAAGAAAAAATAGATCGAGCCGCCGAGCACGGACCCGCGCACTGCGGTGTTTTCATCTTTTGCCGAAGTAATGCGCTGGAACACGTCCTGTTGCGGAATCGAGCCGAGCATCATGGTGATCCATGCGCCGAAAAACGGAACCCAAACCTCGTAACCGCCCTGCGGGAAAAAGCGCAGCTTGCCCGCGTCCGCGGCGTGCTCGATCACTGCGCCTACGCCACCGGTGAGCCCGCTGACAATCCAGCTGATGAAGAGCATCCCGGCCATGACCACGATCATCTGGATAAAGTCGAGCACCGCCACTGACAGCATGCCGCCGAACACGGTGTAGGTGAGCACGATGCCCGCGCCAAGCACCATGCCCGCCGGCTGGCTGATGGCCCCTGCGGTTACGACGTTGAACACCAGGCCCAGCGCCTTGATTTGTGCCGACACCCAGCCCAGGTAGGAGGCGACGATGCATATCGTGGTGATCACCTCTACCGGACGGTCGTAGCGCTTGCGGTAATAGTCGCCGATGGTCAGCAGGTTCATGCGATAGAGCTTGCGCGCGAAAAACACGCCGGCAAAGATCAGGCACAGCGACGAGCCGAAGGGGTCGGCGACGACCCCACCGAGGCCGTCCTTTACAAAGGTGGCTGAAATGCCCAGCACCGTTTCTGCGCCGAACCAGGTGGCGAAGACCGTAGCCGTGACCACCGGTAGCGGCAGGTGGCGGCCGGCGACGGCGAAATCCTTGGTGTTATGGACGCGCGACCCGGCGTAAAGGCCGACGCCGATCGAGGCGATCAGGTACAGCACGACGAAGGTGATCAGCATGCCCTAGGGACTTTCAAGTGCTTGGAGTAATGGCGGAATTATAGCGATGTGTTTTCGCTATGCAATCGCCGCACAATCTTGATGCGAACCGGGTGCGCCGGCGGATCGTGCGGATCGTGCGGATTGTGCGGATTGTGCGGATTGTGCGGTCGCTTCGGCCGAAGCGGCCGCAGCGGCTGGACGAGCGGCGCTAGTGCAGCAGCAAGTACAGCGTCACACACAGTTGCGCCGCCAGCAGGACGGCGATCCAGGCGAGGGCGGCAGACTGGCGCGATTGTTCCACCAGCAGTTTTGCGCTGGCGCGCTCGAACTGCCCGGCGCGGTCCTCGGCCAGCAGGCGGTGCGCGAGACGCGGCACCTGGGGCAGCATCGTCGCCCAGGCGGGCGCCTCCTGCTTCAGTGCACGCACCAGGCCGCGCCATCCCAGCTGTTCGTCCATCCAGCGCTCAAGATAGGGCTTGGCGGTTTTCCATAGGTCCAATTCGGGGTCAAGGTCGCGCCCCAGCCCTTCGATGTTGAGCAGCGTTTTTTGCAGCATCACCAGTTGCGGCTGGATCTCGACGCCAAAGCGTCGCGATGTCTGGAACAGGCGCAGCAACACCATGCCGAACTTGATTTGCGACAGCGGGCGATCGAAGATCGGCTCGCACACCGCGCGTATCGCCGATTCGAGCTCGTCGACGCGCGTTTCCGGCGGCACCCAGCCCGACTCGATGTGCACCTCGGCGACGCGCTTGTAGTCTCGGTTGAAAAAGGCAAGAAAGTTGCGCGCGAGGTAATGCTTGTCGGTGTCTGTGAGCGTGCCCATGATACCGAAATCGAGGGCGATGTACTGGCCGCGCTTTGATTCCTCGGTGGCCACCTGGATGTTGCCCGGGTGCATGTCGGCATGAAAAAAACCGTCGCGGAACACCTGGGTGAAAAAAATCTCGACGCCGGCGCGCGCCAGCGCCGGGATGTCCACGCCCTCGGTACGCAGCTTGTCGACCTGGCTGATTGGCGTGCCGTGCATGCGCTGCATGGTCATTACGTTGGCGCGGCACCAGTCCCAGTAAATCTCGGGTACTGCCATCAACGGCGATCCGGCGAAGTTGCGCCGCAGTTGCGAGGCGTTGGCCGCTTCGCGCATCAGGTCGAGCTCGTCGTGCAGGTGCTTGCCGAATTCGCCCACCACTTCGCGCGGCTTTAGACGTTTGCCGTCTGCCCACAGCGATTCAATGAGGCTGGCGGCGATATCAAGGAGGGCGACGTCTTTTTCGATCAGAGGCGCGATGCCCGGACGCAGGATCTTGATGGCGACCGCTTCACCGGCGTTGGGGCCGTCGCGCAGCACGGCAAAGTGCACCTGTGCCACCGAGGCGCTTGCGACCGGCTCGGCCTGGAAATCGGTAAAGATGGCTTCGATCGGGCAGCCGAAGGCGCGTTCGATTTCGGCGCGTGCCTCGGCGGCGGGGAAGGGCGGCACCTGGTCTTGCAGCTTGGCCAGTTCCTCGGCGATGTCTTCAGGCAGGAGGTCGCGGCGCGTCGACAAGACCTGGCCGAACTTGACGAAAATCGGACCCAGCGCCTCGAGGGCCTGGCGAAGGCGCACTGCGCGCGCCTCGTCAAAACGCCGCCGCGGCAGCGAGGCCTTGAGGAATATGGCCAGCCGCCCGCTGGGCGCGGCGGCGAACAGGAATTCCTCAAGACCGAAGCGCAGAGCGACGGAAACGATGCGAAGCAGGCGCAGGAGTCGGATCAAATGGGGGGAGTCAGGCTGGAACGAAGCCTGAAATTTACCAGAAGCGGGGGTGCATACCGGGACCCATTGCGACGGTGGCCCGGGCATGCCGGCATCGCGTCCGCAGCCGGTGCCGAAATATCGCGATTAAAACGCTGCAACAAGCTGGAAAACCTCGCCAGAAAAGGGTTTCCAGCCGATGGCCTCGTCTGGGCAGGGGACTCTCGGCCGCTCCGATATTCAGGATTTAACCGCGGTCAGGTCGATCTCGACCTTGCAGCCTGGCACCAGCAGCCCGCTGACTTGCACGGTTGTGCGCGGTGGCGGTGACGGGAAGAACTCTTTCCATATCTGGTCGAAGTAATAAAAATCGTCGAGGTTGGTCAGGAAGACCTGCGACTTGACCGTGTCCTTGAGCTCCATCCCGGCCGCGGCATAGAGGTTCTTGAAGTTGTTCAGGATGTAGCGCGTTTGTTTCTGGATGTCTGAACCGTAAAACGGGAATGCCGGGTCCTGCATCGCTTCGGGTGCGACGCCGGTTTTCTGGTCGGAGGCGAGCTGGCCGGCGGCGTAAAGCGTATCGCCGACGAGGATGCCCTGGCAGTAATGCGCGCCGGGAGGCGGGGACTTCGGGTCGGCCACCACTTTCTTTTGCGTGCCCGGCTTGACACCCCACAAGTCGATTTCGATCTTGCAGCCCGGTACCAGCAGGCGGCTCACCTGCACTGTCGTGCGTGGCGGTGGCGAGGGGAAAAACTCTTTCCACACTTCGTTGAAATTGTAGAAATCATTGAGGTCGGTCAGGAAGACCTGCGACTTGACGACATCCTTGAAGTCGCAGCCCGCGCCCTCAAACACGCTCTTGAGGTTGTTCAGGATATAGCGCGTCTGCTTTGCGATGGTCGAACCGTAGTACGGGAAGGCCGGGTCCTGGCGTGCCTCGGGCGGCACGCCGGTCTTGTAATCCGAGGCGATCTGCCCCGCTGCGTACAACACGCCGTCGATCAGCACGCCCTGGGTGTAATGCGCCATAGGTTTGGGTGTGCTCGCACCGGAGACAGTCTGGCGTGGTACCGATGGCTTGACGCCCCACAGGTCGATCTCGACCTTGCAGCCCGGAACGAGCAGGCGGCTCACTTGCACCGTGGTGCGCGGCGGCGGCGAGGGGAAGAATTCTTTCCAGACCTGGTCGAAGTAGAAAAAATCATCAAGGTCGGTGAGAAAGACCTGCGACTTCACCACATCGGTAAAGTCCGCTCCGGCGGCCTTGAACACGCTGCGGATGTTGTTGAGGACATAGCGCGCCTGTTTCTGGATGTCCGAGCCATAAAAAGGGAAGGCCGCATCCTGGCGTGCCTCAGGCGGCACGCCGGTCTTGTAGTCGGAAGCGATCTGGCCTGCCGCGTAGACGGTGTCGCCGGCAAGCACGCCCTGGCAGTAATGCGCCATTGGCGTGGGCGTACCGGCCCCGGTGAGTCGTTCGGTTTTCATGCGTGCATCCCCTGCTGGTTGATGGTTACCGCGGCGTGCTGCGGGTCTTGCGTATCCTGCGTGTTTTGCGTCTTGCCCGGTTCATCCGCCCAGATAGGCGCGATGTACTTCGGGGTCGGCCATCAATTGCTTGGCCGGTCCGGACAACATCACGCGGCCGGTTTCGAGCACATAGGCGCGGTCGGCGAGGCGCAGCGCGAGCGAGGCATTTTGTTCCACCAGCAGCACCGTGGTGCCCTGCTTGCAGATGGCGGCGATCATGTTGCCTATGGTTTCAACCATCATCGGCGCGAGGCCCATCGAGGGTTCGTCGAACATGCACAGTGCCGGGCGCGACATCAGCGCGCGACCGATGGCGACCATTTGCTGCTGCACGCCCGAGAGCGTGCCAGCAAGCTGGTTGCGGCGCTCTTTCAGGATGGGGAAGGTTTCGTACACGCGCTCGATGTCCTCGCGTATGCCGGCGCCACCCTTGCGTACAAAGGCGCCCAGTTCGAGGTGTTCGTAGACGGTCATTTCCGGCCAGATCTTGCGCTCTTCGGGGCAGTGCGCGATGCCCATGCGCACGATGGCGTCCGAGTCCGCGCCATGGATAGGCTGGCCGCGGAAGCTGATGCTGCCCGCACTCGGGGAGAGCAAGCCCGAGATCATGCGCAGCACCGTGGTCTTGCCGGCGCCGTTGGCGCCGATCAGCGCCACGAGTTCGCCCTCGGTGACCTCCAGCGACACGCCGTCTAGAACGCGCGTGTTGCCACGGTGCAGTGTGATGTTATTGAGCGACAGCATTGTCGGGGGCCGGTTGTTGCACGCCAAGGTAGGCTTCGATGACATTGCGGTCCGCGCGCACTGCGGCAGGACTGCCCTCGGCGATTTTCTCGCCGTAGTTGAGCACGATGACGCGATCGGAAATGGTCATCACAACGTGCATGTTGTGCTCGACCAGTACGATGGCAAAACCCAGGGTGCGCAGTTCGCTGATCAGGCGCACGATCTGCGCGCTTTCGTGGTGGTTCATGCCCGAGGCCGGCTCGTCGAGGAGCAATACCGTCGGTTTGGCTGCGAGGGCCTGCGCGATTTCAAGCAGGCGCTGGTCGCCGTACGAGAGCTGGTCGGCGCGAAGATGCATTTTGGCCGACAGGCCCACCGTTTCTAGCGCTTCGCGTGCCCGTGCTTCGGGGTCGGCGTCGCCGCGCGCAAGTGCGCCGGCAAGCACGCCCTCCACGAGCGGCAGCACGCCGAACACCTCGGTTTTCTGGAAGGTCCGCACCACGCCCATTTGCGCGATGCGGTACGCCGGCTGGCGGTGCATCGGTTCGCCGCGGAACATGACCTCGCCCGTGGTGGGCCGCACGCGGCCGGTGATGACATTGAAAAGGGTCGTCTTGCCGGCGCCGTTAGGGCCGATCACGCTCAGCACTTCGCCGGCCGACACCGCGAGATTTATATCCTTCAACGCCATCAGGCCGCCGAAGCGCACTGATACGTCTTTGACTTCGAGCAGGGCGCTCATGGCCGTTTGTCCTTCCAGCGTGCCGGCACCAGGTGTTCGACCAGCGGGAAAATGATGCCGCGCGGCATGAACATGGTGGCCAGGATCAGGATGGCGGCGAACAAGACCATGCGGTATTCGGAGGCGTCGCGCAGCAATTCGGGCAGGAAGGTGAAAATTACCGCGCCCAGAACCGGACCGATTAGCGTGCCCTTGCCGCCCAGGATCACCATGATCAGCATGATGGTGATGTAAGAGAAGTTGAACAGGTCGGGACTGACGAAACCGACGTAGTGGCCGTAGAGAGCGCCTGCGGCACCAGCCATCGCCGCACCGGCGACAAAGGCGATCATGCAGTAGCGAAACGCCGAAATCCCGAGTGATTCGGCCAGTACTTCATTTTCACGCACCAGCACGAAGGCGCGCCCGATGGATGAGTTGACGAGTTTTGCGCACAGCCAGAAGGTAATGATGGCCGCCACCAGCGCCACATAGTAAAAGCGCTCCTTCGAACTGAGGTCGATGTCGCCGATGCCTGGGATGTACAGCGCCGGGATCTGCAGGCCGGGCAGGCCCATGAAACCGCGGGTGACATCGATCCAGTTGGCGGCAACGAGTTTCATGATCTCGGCGAACGCCACGGTGATGATGACAAAGCGGTGCCCGCGCACGCGCAGGATCACCCAGCCGAGCGCGAGGGCGATGAATCCGGTGATGAGGGCGGCCGCGGGCAGGCCCAGCCACATCGACCATTTGAGCTTGACGAACAGCAGCGCCGACACGTAGGCCCCGAGGGCGAAAAAGGCGGCGTGGGCGAGCGACAACTGCCCGACATAGCCGACGATCAGGTTGAGGCCGAGGGCGACGACGACAAAAATCGCAGAAACGATAAATAGGTGCAGGAAATAATCATTGCTGACCACCAGCGGCACGGCAAACAGCGCCAACAGCACGGCGGCGGTTGCAAGCGAAACGGCGCGGCTTCGGCCTGTCGTCCTGGCTTCAGCCACGTTTGAACAGTCCGTCGGGCCGGAACAGCAGCAACAGGATCACGGCGACAAAGCCGATGGCATCCTTCCAGCCGGTGGAGAAGTAGCCGGCGCCCAGGCCCTCGGCAAGGCCAAGCAGCAGGCCGCCGACGATGGCGCCGACAAAACTGCCCATGCCACCGAGGATCACCACGACAAAGGCCTTGAGCGTGGCAACGCCGCCCATGGTGGGCTCGACCGGGATGAACCCGCCGAGCACCGCCCCTGCGGCCGCGGCCAGCGCGGCACCGAAGGCGAAGGCGTAAATATAAATACTGTCGATGCGGATGCCGACCAGTGCGGCTGCCTCCTTGTTCTGGAAGGTCGCGCGCATCGCCTTGCCCATGCGCGTGCGCTGGATCAGGACATGGCCGACGACGATCAGCGCCGCAGTAACGAACATCGCGAACAGGTAGAGCGGCGTCGTGTAGATACCGAAAAAACTCAGCGGGCTTGTGGGAAACGGGTTGGGTACGGTCTGCGGTTGCGCGCCCCACAAGAGGTGGGCGAGGTGCTCGAGAAGAATCGACAGGCCGATGGTGACCAGGGTTGTGGTCATCACCGGCGCGTCGCGAAGCCGCTTGAAAATCACCTGCTGTATCAGGATGGCAAGCAGTACCACCGCCACCACCGCGAGCGGCAACGCCAGAAAGTAGTTCACCTTGAGCAGGCTGACAAAGTAAAACGCAGCGAACCCGCCCAACATGTAGAACTCGCCGTGCGCGAAGTTCGCGATATTCATCACGCCGAAAATCATCGTGAGTCCTATCGCGATCAACGCGTATGCGCAGCCTATCAGCAACCCGTTTAGGAGGTGCTGACCGAATATGGCGATATCGGCCATGGCAGGCGGGAGCGGTTGGAGTGCCTGATGCTTACCGGATTACGGCTTGGCGATCTTCGCCGTGCGCACCACTTCTGGAACGCCGTTCTTGATCAGCGCAAGGTAGACGTCCTGGCCGTAGGCCTGGTTCTTCTCGGTGAAGCGGATGTTGCCGACCGCGCCGGTGTAATTGGTCTGCGTCAGCGCGGTGCGGATTTTTTCAGGATCCGCCGCCCCGGCGCGGCGGATGGCGTCGATCATTATGTTGTAGGCCGTGTGTGCCGCGCCCGAGAACTTGGACGGGTTTTCCTTGAGCTTCTCGCGCGACATCTTGACAAAGGCCTCATTGATCGGGTTTTTGACGGTGTAGGCGTATTCGACCAGGCCGTACACGCCCTCGGAGGCGGGGCCCGCGAGCTTGAAGTAGCTGTCGCTCGTCCAGGAACCCTCGCCGATCAGCGGCACGGTGATGCCGAGCTCGCGGATCTGCTTGGACAGCGCGGCGGCATGCTGCGAATTGGCTGCGAGCACGATGGCGTCCGGATTGGCTGACTTGATCTTGGTGATGAGCGACAGGAATTGCAGTTCGCTTGGCTGGAAGAACTCGGTGGCGACAACGGTGCCGCCGGCCTTTTCGAGTGTCTTGGGGTAGGAGGCGACCATGGAACGGCCCCAGTCGTCGTTGATCACCAGGAAGGCGAAGCGCTTGCCCTTCACCGCTGCGGGCAACTCGCCGCCGAAGGCATCACCGAGCATGGGTGTGGTGGCCACGGCGCGGAAGAAGTAGGGATTGTTCTGCTCCGTCAGCTGGGCCGCGGTGGATACGGCGGTGATGTGCGGCACCTTGTGCTTGCGCGCGACTTCCATCATTGCCGCCGTCGAGGTGCTGCAAAAGGCACCGATCAGGGCGACGACCTTGTCGCGCGTGACGAGTTTTTCGGCGGCGTTGACCGATTGCGCCGGGTTGCAGGCGCCGTCCTCGACCACGAGTTCAATTTTCTTGCCGAGCACGCCGCCCTTGGCGTTGGTGTCGGCGACCAGCATCTTGACCGTGTTGGCGTAGCCGTTGCCGTCGTAGGCAACGGGACCGGTCAGAGGCTGAACCAACCCGATCTTGACGGTTTCCTGCGCTGTGGCGGTTCCGACAAACGCGAGTGCGACGGCAGCGACAAAAAGTTTCATTTTCATAGTCAGGTCCCTTTTAGAAAGTGAGCGCTCGGAATGAAGCGCAGTCGATTCGGCACAACAAAATTCGGGGTACACGGCGAAAAATGTACAGGCAAACATCAAGGCAAACATCTGGGCGAAAATCTAAGCAAGCCATGTGCCATTGGTTTGCCCACATACCAACGTTGCA
Organism: uncultured Pseudomonadota bacterium; assembly: GCA_903895005.1. Next base: position 4,477 of record CAITSH010000469.1, on the reverse strand, counting down.
CACCCTCCCGGCCGCCGGTGCATCGCACCGGCGAAGTGCGCGCCTTGTTCATCGGGGTGCGCCTGCGCGTCGGGTGAGCCGGGCCGTCACATTGCATCAGACCGGACCGGCGTGCTAGCTTAACAGCACGCTTTGCATATTGCGATGCATCCATCGTAACTTTTCCCCCGCCACATTTGGAGACAGGACCATGACGACGAAAGCCAAGCAGACGCTTCTGGTTTCGCATACGGAAAACACGCATTTCGAGGGCGGCGGCCTGCGCCCGCAGTTCGTCTACCGCGAACTCGGGGTCGCAGCCGCGACCGGCGGCGATTACAACGCCCACGTCATTCGCGGCGTTCCCGGTGCCGTGCCGCCCGTTCCCGAGCACAAACACACCGAGATCGACTTCCTGTTTGTGTACGTCATCAAGGGCTGGGTCAAGTTCGACTATATCGGCCATGGGGAGCACACCCTGAAAGCCGGCTCCTGCCATGTGATTCCGCCGGGTCTCCCGCACAGCGTCACCGGATGGTCTGACGATCTCGAGATGGTCGAGGTGGTGTCGCCGGCCGAGTACAAGTCTATAGACACCGTCAACGGCAAGGAGACGGCGCCCGCAGCTGCCTAATTCGGCGCGTAACGCGGCGAACGCGCTCGCCGCTGTGGTGGTGCCGTGCGTCACGCTGCTTTTTTCTCTGTCACGCGCTTGAGCGCCTTGGCCATGGACACCGCGTCATCGCGCAGCGTGTCCAGGTGGCCGCGCATGCGGCCCGCCGCGGCCGCCTCGTCCATGTCTAGGATGGCTTGCAGGATTTTTTCATGCTCCTTGATGGTGAGGGCCATAAGCCCGGCGTGGAATGTCGAGGCGCGCCGGTAGGTCTCCAGGCGGTTGCGCAGCCGAAGGGTGTCCGCACAAAGGTAGTCGTTGTGGCTTGCTGCGTAGACGCGCTCGTGAAACAGGGCGTTGGCGTCATAGAACGCGTCAGGGTCGTTTTTCCTGGCGGCTTTCACGCAGGCCGCATGCGCATCGCCCAATAGCCGCCTGTCCTGTTCGGTGTGGCGGCGGGAGGCGAGTTCAGCGCAGGCCGCCTCGAGAAAGGCCATTGTTTCGAACATCTGCCCTAGTTCACTGACCCCCAGCTGGGCGACGAACGCGCCCATGTGAGGGCGCAGTTCAATGTGACCCTGCGAGGCGAGTTGCTGGAAGGCTTCGCGCACCGGTGTGCGTGAAGCGCCGTATTGCGCGGCCAGTGCCTCCTCGTCGAGTTTCATGCCGGGGGTGAGTTTGCCCGAGACGATGTCGCGCTCGATTGCGGCGCGAATGTGCAGTACGCGCGTTTTCGGCGTGCGCGTTGGCGATTTTAGGACGGTGGGCTTGCGCCCAACGGCACTCCTCTGCGCTGGGGCGGCGGCTTTCTTTTGCATTGACATTAAAAGATTGTATGCGATACATTGAAGATCGTATACATACAACGTGGAGAAAATATTGGACCTGCGGCTCAAGGGTCAGTCGGTACTCATTACCGGCGCTTCAAAGGGCATCGGGCTGGCGGCGGCGCACGCCTTCGCCGCCGAGGGCTGCAACCTTCACCTGGCCGCCCGCTCCGCTGATGCGCTGGCGGCGGCCCGCGACACGCTTGGGAAGCAGTACGGCGTTTCCGTCACGATCTATCCGATGGACCTCGGAAAATCCGGGAGTTTGGAAGAGCTCGGCCGCAAGTGTGCGGATGTGGACATCCTGGTCAACAACGCCGGAGAGATTCCGTCCGGGCCGATTGAAGCTCTCGCCGAGGAGGACTGGCGGCGCGGTTATGACCTCAAGCTCTTTGGCTACATCCTGCTGACCAAGGCGCTTTACAAAAACATGAAGGCACGCCGCTCTGGTGTGATTATTAACGACATCGGCAATTCGGGCGAAAACTGGGATGCGAACTACATCGCCGGCAGTACCGCCAATGCCGCGCTCATGGCCTTCACCAAGGCGCTGGGCGGGCAGAGCCTGGATTTCGGCGTGCGCGTGGTCGGCGTCAATCCCGGCCCTGTGGAAACTGACCGCATGGTCAAGATCAACAAGCGCCGGGCCATCGACTGGTACGGTGATGAGAGCCGCTGGACCGAGTTGCGCGACATGTACCCGGGCGGGCGGCCTGCAAGCGCCGAGGAAGTCGCCGATCTGATGGTCTACCTCGCCTCGCCGCGTGCAGGCTATATCACCGGAACCATCGTGACCATAGACGGCGGCATCGCCGCGCGCGGTTCGGTCATCAAGGAACGGAGCGAGCAGAAATGAGAAATTTCGAGGTTCGCAACCAGCACTTCGACCGGCTGTTCAACACGCCGGGTCTGAAATGGTTCGGGCAGAACACCAATCACTTCAAGACTCACCCTGCGGTGCGCCAGGCGATGATCGATTCCATCGATGCCGAGGAATTCCATGCGTACGCACCGCCCATTGGCATCGAGGAATTGCGCACGCTGATCCTGCAGGATCTCGGCCTGCCGGCCTCCGATGCGGCGGTGCTGGTGACCGACGGGGCTGTCGAGGCACTCTATAACGTCTGTCGCACGTTGTCGGAGCCCGGCTCGGAGTTCGTCACCACCGACCCGGGCTGGAAATGGCCGATGTTGTACGCCAAGGCGTCGGGGGCGAAGGTCATCGAAATTCCCATCTACGGACCGGAGAACAATTTCCGTCTCTCGGTGGCGCAGTTGAAAGCGGCGGTGACCGAGAAAACGCGCATCATCTATCTGGTCGATCCGAACAATCCGCTCGGTGTGTGCTACACCGCCGATGAAATCAAGTCCTTCACCGATATTGCGCGCAGCGTCGGGGCGTATTTCCTGCACGATTCCACCTACAAGCACTTCGCCGACCAGCATACGCTCGCCGCAAGCTATTACCCCGAGCGTACAGTCACCATTTACAGTTTTTCCAAATGGCTTGGCCTTGCCGGGTTGCGCGTTGGTGCGCTGATTGCCCATCCGGAACTGGTGGAGCGTCTTGCGTCCTCGCCGCCCAACAACCTGGGCTCGAATGTGATTTCGCAGCGCGCCGCCATCGCCGGGCTCAAGGTCATGGATGAATGGATGCCCGACATCAACCGCCGCCAGCGCCGCAACCAGAAGCAGATTTACGAGGCGGTCAACCGCATTCCGGGCATGAAAGTCGCCGTTTACCCGTCCCAGGCGAATTTCCTGGTGGTCGAGTGCATTGAGGCGGGTATCACGCCCGAGGCGTTGTGCGAGGCTTTCCGCCCAGAGGGCATCATGATCCGCCAGGGCGCATATCACACGCCAAAATTCGGTCACCGCTTTGTCAAGATCGCCACTACCGTTCCTGAGGAATGGGCTGACGAGCTGTGCGGGCTGTTGCCGGCCATGGTCGAGCGGGCGCGCGGCATCAAAAATCCCGGCCCCCTGTTCTGAGATGTCCTGCTTCCGGCTTCGGTTGCATGATGTTGCGTGCAAGGCCGGATCAAGCGGGCACGGACCGGCAGAGCTCCGAAAGATTCCCTTCTCCAGTTTTAAGACGAGTTAAACATGGCCTACGCAACAACCGACGATGGTGTGAAGCTGTACTACGAAGAGGCCGGCAGCGGAACGCCCGTGGTGTTTGTCCACGAGTTCGGCGGCGACCATCGCAGCTGGGAAATGCAAATGCGTTTTTTCTCGCGTGAGCATCGCTGCGTCACGTTTGCCGCGCGCGGTTATCCGCCCTCCGATGTTCCCCCTTCGGCCGATTCGTATTCGCAGCTGCGCGCTGTCGAGGACATCATCGCCGTGATGGATGCGGCGGGCATCAAGAAGGCGCATATCGTCGGCCTTTCAATGGGCGGCTTTGCCACGCTGCACTTCGGCCTCGAACACCCGGACCGTGCGTTGTCGCTGGTGGTCGCCGGCGCAGGCTATGGCGCGGAAAAACAGCATGAGGCGTATTTTCGCGAAGTCTCGCTTGATGTAGCGCGCCAGTTCGAGGCGCAGGGCAGCGAAACCTTCGCAAAAACCTATTCGCTCGGTGCGTCGCGCGTACAGTTCCAGAACAAGGATCCGCGCGGTTGGCAGGAATTCGCCATCCAGCTCGGTGAGCATTCTTCGCTTGGCGCCGCAAATACCATGCGTGGCGTGCAGGCGCGCCGTCCGTCGATCTATGATCTTGAAACGCGCATGAAAACCATGATGGTGCCGACGCTGGTGATGGTCGGTGACGAGGACGACCATTGCCTGCAGCCGGGGATTTTCATGAAAAAGACGCTGCCCGCCTGCGGCCTGCTGGTGCTGCCCAAGACCGGCCATACGCTGAACCTCGAGGAGCCGGGCTACTTCAACGACTCTGTCGCCGACTTCATCAGCCTGGCCGAGGCAGGGCGCTGGAAGCCGCGCGACCCGCGTGCGATGCCGCAACAGATCATGAAAACCTCGTGAGCAAATCCGTCGCAGACCATGTGGTCCGCGACCGGCTCTGGGAACGGCACATGCTCCTGGCGCGGCACGG
>CAITSH010000468.1 GCA_903895005.1 uncultured Pseudomonadota bacterium | reverse complement strand
TGACAAAAGTGGTTTACAACCCGAAGGCCTTCTTCCCACACGCGGCATGGCTGGATCAGGCTTGCGCCCATTGTCCAAAATTCCCCACTGCTGCCTCCCGTAGGAGTCTGGGCCGTGTCTCAGTCCCAGTGTGGCTGGTCGTCCTCTCAGACCAGCTACAGATCGTCGGCTTGGTGGGCTTTTACCCCACCAACAACCTAATCTGATATCGGCCGCTCCAATAGCGCAAGGTCTTGCGATCCCCTGCTTTCACCCGTAGGTCGTATGCGGTATTAATCCGGCTTTCGCCGGGCTATCCCCCACTACTGGGTACGTTCCGATACATTACTCACCCGTTCGCCACTCTACTCAGGAGTTGCCCCCCTTTCGCGTTCGACTTGCATGTGTAAGGCATGCCGCCAGCGTTCAATCTGAGCCAGGATCAAACTCTTCAGTTCAATCTCTGTGTAAAACAGATCCTTGCGGATCTTTCGCTCAACATTACTCAAAGCAATCTCAGAGTTATTACTAACCTTGAAAATTACTTAAAAGATATGAGCACTACGATATTTTTTGAGTAACGCGGCTCGCGACGAATCGCTTACCACGTTGCCCTTACCGAGCGCCCACACCTATCGGCTGTTCAATTTTTAAAGAGCTTCCGGCCTTTAACCGGACGGCAACGAGAGAAGTATCTCGCACCTTGAAACTGTTTCCTGCTACTACTGGTTGCGGGGGCAGGATTTGAACCTACGACCTTCGGGTTATGAGCCCGACGAGCTGCCAGACTGCTCCACCCCGCGTCCGTTACAGAGGCCGGATTATGACAGCATTTCGAGAACCCTGTCAACACCCAAACCGCTAAGACACTTGATGCTGCCTGCACAACCCGGGCGAATTTCGTAACTGCTTTTCAGAAATTCGCCTCGTCAACCAAGACCGCGATTATAGCCACGTTTTTTGAGGTGCGCTAGTCCTTATTGCAAATTAATTACCAAGACACGCACGTTCAAAAATTTTCTCAATAAAATCAGAACGGAATTCGCAGCGCAGCACGAAACTTCTTGGCGTCGCCACATTGGCAAGTTCTCAGATGCGCTCGGTCTCGCCTGTTTTTGGTTGCCACACCATCAGGCGCTTCTCTGCGACGCTAACGATCCAGTCAAGAACCAGCGCGAATGCAGTAAGCAGCAAGATTCCGGCGAAGACGGTGTTGATATCAAACACCCCCTCCGCCTGGTGAATCAGATAGCCGACTCCCGCGGCAGAGCCAAGATACTCCCCCACCACAGCACCCACGAAGGCCAGCCCCACCGCGTTGTGCAGACTCGCGAATACCCAGCTCATCGCGCTTGGCAAATAGACGTGTCTTAGCAACTGCCGTTGCGATGCCCCAAGCATGCGTGCGTTGGCGAGCACCACCGGGCTCACCTCCTTCACGCCCTGATAGACGTTGAAGAACACGATGAAGAACACCAGCGTGACGCCCAGCGCCACCTTCGATGAAATGCCAAGGCCGAACCAGACAAAAAATATCGGCGCTAGAATGACCCGCGGCATTGCATTCATCGCCTTGATGTAAGGATCGAAGATTGCGGATGCCAAAGGCGACAACGCGAGCCACAGCCCGATAACGACGCCCCCAAGGGTTCCTATGAGAAACGCCAGCATTGTTTCCACTAGCGTGATCCACAGATGCTGGTAAATCTCACCGCCGACAAACCAGTCCCACAGACGCGACAACACTTTGAGCGGCTCACCGAAAAAAAACGCTGCCTTGTTGTTGTCGTCAAAATAAATGGGGGGCAGCAAGGTCGGGCTGGTGAACACGTGCCAGAGCGCGAACGCCAGCAACAGAATCATCACCTGCCAGACACCAAGATTTCCATGCCGCGGCGCGAGACGTGCCCAGAACGACCTCGGTGATCCGGGCGATCGCGGAGATTTACTATTTTTGCTGTTGCTGGACATAGCCCTTTAACACCTCGTGCTTCATCGCATGCCATATCAGCGAATGCAATTCAATGAAACGCGGCGTCATCCGGATCTCGGAAACGTCGCGGGGCCGCGGCAGATCGATCACGTAGTCGCCGATCGGGTGCGTCTCCGGCCCAGCCGACAACACAACGACCCGGTCGGACAGGGCAATCGCCTCATCGAGGTCATGCGTGATGAAGACCACCGATTTGCGGTCCGCCTGCCAGAGTTCGAGCAATTCGTTTTCCATCAACTGACGGGTCTGCACGTCGAGCGCGGAAAAAGGCTCATCCATCAGGATGATTTGCGGATCCATGATCAGCGTCTGCGCCAGCGACACGCGTTTGCGCTGGCCACCCGACAACTGATGCGGATAGCGGTGACCAAAACCGCCCAACCCGACGCGACGCAACCAGTCATTGGCACGCTCCTCGGCATCCGCCTTCGCCGCGCCTCGGAACTCCAGCCCGGCCGTGACGTTATCGAGGGCGGTCCGCCAGGGCATCAACGCCTCGGTTTGAAACAAGTAACCCGCGCGTCGGTTGATTCCCGTCAGCGGCTCCCCAAACACCCTTACCGAGCCCGAGGAAGGCTGGAGAAGGCCTGCAGCAACATTGAGCAGTGTCGACTTGCCGCATCCAGTGGGCCCCACCACGGACACGAATTCGCCAGCAGCCACCATCAGGGTTGCGTCACGCATCGCGGTATAGCGTTGCGACGGATCGTCGCGCGAGCTGAACGTGCAGGTGATCTTCTCGAGTTCAAGTGCGGCAGTCATGGTTCGGCCCGGGACGAAAACGCGGGAGTTAACCGCGCCTGTGCTTCGGTTAGAAAACGACAATTTCCACCGATGATCTTCCCCAGCGCTGCCAGGCAGATCATCCGGTGCTATTTGTACTTCGCTTGAGCCTTCTTGACGAAGTCGTTGGTGAAGGTCTCGTTAAGCTTGATTTCTTCGGGCTTGATGGCCGGATTGCCAGCGGCGAGCACACCGAGCATTGCCTTGGCGCCCGCGGGAGAGATCGTCCCATCCGGCGAGAACGCCTCCTTCACCTTGTCAAACGCAAACAGGTACAGCGCGCTGTCACCTAGCAGGTAGGCCGGCGGAACCACCTTGATGACGTCCGTCGCACTCGCCTGCGCGAGCCACCTGTTCGCGCGCACAATTGCGTTGGTCAGCGCCTGAACAGTGTTGGGGTTTTCCTTAACGTACTTGGCCGGCGCGTACAGGCTTGCGGCCGGTAATTCGCCACCAAAGCTTGCGATGGTGCCCTTGACGGTGCGCCAGTCCGCGATAATCTTCACATCGCCATCTAGCTCGAGCTTGGTCATGATGGGGTCGATATTTGAAATGGCGTCAATCTGTCCGCTCTTCATCGCGGCAACGCCGCCGGACCCTGTTCCCACGCCGATGATGGACACATCGGAAGGTTTTAGTCCCTCCTTTGCGATAAACATGTTGAACAATAAGTTGGTCGAGGATCCGGGTGCCGATACGCCGACCTTGAGTCCTTTAAGATCCTTTGGCGACTTGTAAGTCGCCGCCTTCGCCTTAGAAATACCCACTGCGATCTGAGGCAGACGACCCATCTGGGCGAATGCGATCATGGACTGTTTTTTCGACTGCATATTGATGGTGTGCTCAAACGCGCCCGACACAACATCGGCGCTGCCACCCACCACAGCCTGCAGGGCCTGCGATCCGCCGGCAAAGTCGCTGATCTTGACGTTGAGCCCCTCGTCCCTGAAATAGCCCTTCTGCTCCGCAATGGTCAGCGGCAAGTAATACAAGCCGGCCTTGCCGCCCACGGAAATATGCACGTCCTTTTTCTCAGGTGCGCCTTGGGCAAAGACCCCGGCGGCAAACATCGCCAGACCAAGCGAAAACAAAGACCGCTTAAAACCGTGCATAAAACCTCCTTGTTGCGAAATGGGACGTTCCTCTGCGGTTCTGTTGCCGCTTGCGGACGGGAATCGGTGCGAAATGCTCCCATAGCCCCCTGGTCGCGTCAATCGAAAGCGTATCGAAATCGCACGGAAAAGCTTTAAAAAAGCGGGAGTTGTGTTGCCCTGCCCGGAACGGCGAAACGCGTCGTATCGCGTTGATGCCGCAACGCGCGGTCAAAACCGATTCGCGCGCACGCCTTGCTAAAACGCTGAGCAAGCAATTCAGCGTAGCCGCCCTTGCCGGTCATGCGCGAGCCGAATTCCGGATCATTGTCACGGCCACCCCGCATCTGGTTGATCTGACTCATGATGTGCCCGGCCTTCAAGGGGTAATGCGTCTCCAGCCAGTTGCGAAACAAGTCTTTCACCTCATACGGCAGGCGGACCAGAATATAGCCGGCATTGCGCGCACCGGCCTCCCACGCGCGCTCCAGCGTAGCTTCCATGTCCTTGTCATTCAGGAAAGGGATGATGGGGGCCGTCAACACGCCCACGGGGATTCCCGCCGCTGCCAGGCGCCGAATGGTCTCAATCCTTCGATAGGGCGCCGCCGCCCTGGGCTCAAGCGTGCGCGCCACTTCGGCATCGAAACAGCCGATCGAGACATGAACCTCAACCAGACCCTCAGCCGCCATCGGCGCAAGAATGTCGATGTCGCGCTCAACCAAAGCTCCCTTGGTGACAATGCCCACCGGATGCCGAAACTCGCGCAGCACCTCGAGAATGCCGCGGGTGATGCCTTGCTCGCGTTCAGCCGGCTGATAGGGATCCGTGTTTGCGCCCAGGGCGATCAACTCGCAACGATAGCCCGGCCGCGACAATTCCTCACGCAGCAACTGAACCGCGTTTTTCTTGACAAGGATCCTTGTCTCAAAATCAAGCCCAGGCGACATGTCATGGTAGGCGTGGCTGGGTCGCGCATAGCAATAAATACAGCCGTGTTCGCATCCTTGGTAGGTATTGATCGATTGCACGAAAGGGATGTCGGGAGAGGCATTACGGCTGATGATGCTGCGCGCCTGCACCAGCGTGATGGTGGTGCGCGGCGGCTGCTCCGGTCCGGGAGCCAGATCCTCGGATCGTTCCCGCCCGTACCCGTTAGCACGCTCAAAACGCCCCTGCGGGCTGTCGGCAGCGCCCCGCCCCTTCAGCTTAAGCGCGAGAGGAGGCATTAGGTCGGGATTCACGCGCTGGAACGCGGTTTAACCCGCGCGCGGCAAGATGAATCAGAACGAAAACCAACGATGGTGAAGACCGAACAGACCATCACCGCAGCTTACCGAACGAACGTTCGGCGGTCAATCCGCTCCGCCGCCTTGACTAAAACCAGGCCAGGCTAGACCAGTTCAGCCGGCCGCGGATGCAAGTCTGTAATCTTGCCTGCCTTGACCACCTGGCCCGGCAGGTCGTGCGCCACGATCTCGCCAAGGCGCCGCGCCACCGCCAGCAGTTTGTCCAGGTCCACGCCAGTGTCGTACCCCATGGATTGCAGCATGTGCACCACATCCTCGGTGCAGACATTGCCGGTTGCCCCTGGCGCAAAGGGGCACCCACCCAGGCCGCCAAGACAGCCTTCAAAACGCGCGACTCCGGCATTGAGACCTGCAAGCACATTGGCGAGGCCCATGCCGCGCGTATTGTGAAAGTGCAGCGCCACCTGCAGCCCCGGCCAGCGCTTGAGTACCTCGGTGCACAGCGCGGCAACTTGCGCCGGGTGGGCCATGCCGGTCGTGTCGGCCAGCGCAATACTGTCCACGCCCATCTCGACATACTGGCGTACAAAGTCCAGCACGCGCGCAGCCGGGACATCGCCTTCGAACGGACAGCCGAAACTGGTCGCGAGCGCACCGTTCACACGCACACCGCCGGCCTTGAGCACCGGCATCATCTCGGCGAAACCGGCAAACGACGCCCCTGTGGAACGGCGCATGTTGGCGCGGTTATGGGTGTCTGATACCGAGGCGACCAGGTTAACCTCGTCGACCTTCGCCGCCACCGCGCGTTCCGCCCCCTGGGGATTGGCGATCAGCGCCACGTAGTCGACCGCCGGGTTGCGCCGTATGCCGGCCATCACCTCGGCGGCGTCGCGCAGGTTGGGGATCGCTTTGGCTGACACGAACGACGTCACCTCGATCTTCGCCAGCCCTGTCTGCGACAAGGCGTCCACGAGTTCGATCTTGCGCTCGGTTGGAATCCACTGCGGTTCGATCTGCAGGCCGTCGCGCGTGACCACTTCATGAATGAAAACGCGTTTGCTCATGAATTACTCCTCCCAATCAACCAGCGGCCGGCCACGCCGGCCCGGCTAGATCGCCTTCCTTGCCCGCAGCGTCGCAATATGCTCGTCGCTGTAGCCGATGCGGCGCAGTATTTCCTCGGTGTGCTCGCCGAGATCGGGGCCGACCCAGTCGGTGTCGCCGGGTGTGTCGGAGAGCTTTGGCACGATGCCCGGCAGTTTCAACTGGGTGCCGTCCTTGAGCGTGTGCTGGCGGATCATGCCCCGTGCAAGATATTGCGGGTCACGGACGATATCCGCGATCGAATAGGTCTTGCCGTTCGGTACCTGCGCTGCATCCAGCACCTTGAGCACCTCGTCCACCGGGTGCTGCGAAGCCCATGCACCAATCACGTTATCGAGTTCATCGGCGCGCTTGGCGCGGCCGGCATTGTCGGAAAGGGACGCATCGTTGGCGAGGTCCGGCCGGCCGATGGCGTTCATCAGCCGCTTGAAAATGCTGTCACCGTTGGCGGCGATCACCACGTGCTGGCCGTCTCTGGACAAGTAGGTATTCGAAGGCACGATGCCGGTCAGGTTGGTCCCGGTGCGTTCGCGCACCACGCCGAACATGTCGAACTCGGGGAGCGTGCTCTCCATCATGTTGAACACCGCCTCGTACAAGGCCACGTCCACGACCTGGCCCTTGCCGCCGTTCACGTTGCGGTGATGCAGCGCCATCATCGCGCCGATCACCCCGTGCAACGACGCCAGCGCATCACCGATGGACAGGTTCATGCGCACCGGCGCGCGATCCGGGAATCCGGTCACATAACGCATGCCCCCCATTGATTCGCCCACCGCGCCAAAGCCCGCCTGATCGCTCATCGGACCTGTCTGGCCAAAGCCGGACAGGCGCAGCATCACCAGCCCCGGATTGTCCTTCGCGAGGGCGTCGTAACCGAGGCCCCACTTTTCCATGGTGCCCGGCCGGAAATTCTCGATCAGGATGTCGGCATCCTTCGCCAGGCGCCGCACGATCTCCTGCCCCTCGGGCAGGCGCATGTTGGCCGTGACAGATTTCTTGTTGCGGCCCTGCAGGTACCACCACAGCGATGTTCCATTGTGCAGCTTTCGCCAGCCGCGCAGCGGATCCCCGCCTGCGGCGCCGTCAACAGCCGGGGGCTCGATCTTTATCACCTCCGCCCCAAACTCTGCGAAGGTCTTGCCCGCGAACGGACCGGCGATAAGCTGACCCAACTCCAGTACTTTCACGCCCTCAAGCGGCTTCATGTCGACGTCCTCATGCCGGTCTCCTTTCAACGTAGGCCTGCGCCAGCGTGCCGGCGTCGACGTACTCAAGTTCGCCGCCCACCGGCACGCCGCGGGCGATGCGACTGACCTTTATGCCGTGCTTGCGCAGCATCTCGCCAATGTAGTGCGCCGTCGCCTCGCCCTCGTTGGTGAAGTTGGTGGCGATGATGACCTCCTTGACCAGGCCATCAGTGGCGCGCTGCTGCAAGAGATCCAGGCCGATCTCGCGCGGCCCGATGCCATCAAGCGGCGACAGACGCCCCATCAACACGAAATACAGGCCGCCGTAGGCCATGGTCTGTTCCATCATCAACTGGTCGCCGGGCGTCTCAACCACGCAAAGCAGCGCCGGATCACGCTTGGCCGAGGCGCATACGCCGCACAAATCGTTTTCGGAGAAGGTATGGCACTTGGCACACCGGCGTATCGTCAGCAAGGCCTTGCCAAGCGCGGCCGCAAGGCGGCGAGCCCCGTCGTTGTCGTATTGCAAGAGGTGGTATGCCGTGCGCTGTGCCGACTTGGGGCCGACACCGGGCAGGCAGCGCAAGGCCTCGATCAACTCGTCGAGAGAACTCGTATTGGACATGGATTGTGCTGTGCCGGGGGTTGTACCAGCTGGAAATCCACGCCAGGCGTGGCTTTCCAGCCGATGGATTCAGTCTGATGCCTAAAACGGCATCTTGAATCCGGGTGGCAGCGGCAAGCCCGCGGTCATGCCGGACATCTTTTCATTCACCGTAGTCTCCACCTTGCGCACGGCGTCGTTCATCGCGGTGACAACCAGGTCTTCAAGCATTTCCCGGTCATCGCCCATCACCGACGGATCGATCGTGATGCGCTTCACCTCGTGTTTGCAGGTCATCACGACCTTGACCATACCGGCACCCGACTGCCCCTCCACCTCCATGGTGGCGAGCTGATCCTGCATGCGCTTCATGTTCTCCTGCATCTGCTGGGCCTGCTTCATCAGCCCGGCCAACTGACCCTTCATCATTTTTACGTCTCCTGTAACGCTGCAGCCACGCTGACAGCAATGTCATTGCAAGGGCTTGATCGAGGATTCAACGATCGTCGCATCGAACCCCTCCACCAATTCTTTTACGAAATCATCGCCCTTTACCGATGCGACCGCCTGCTCCTGGCGGTTGCGCTTGTCGGTGGCCTCGAGTGCCGCGACCGATTCTCCGCGCACCGCACCGATTTCCACCTTCAATGCGCAGGGCTTGCCGAAATATGCGCCCAACGCCGCCTTGAGTTGCTGCTGGTAACTCGGATCGGCAAGCGCCTTGCGTTCGGCTGGCAACACCAGTTCAAACGTTTCGCCATCGAATTTTTTCAATTCGGCGTTTTGCGCCAGTTGCTTCACGAGGCCAGAGAGTGGCAGCGTGCGCGCGAGCACCGCCCAGTCGCCGTCGAATGCCCCGGCCGGCGGTACTGCCGGTTCCGCGGATACCGCAGGTGTCGCGCCCGCAGCGCCGCCCGACGCCAACGCAGGCGCGCCCGCGGCACGCTTGGGCGCAGCCGGGGCGGGGCCCGCCGCCCTCACGCTCGCAACCGGCGCCCCCTTGCCTGGCATCTCCGGGCGGAATGCCGCCATGCGCATAAGCGCCATGGTGAAGCCGGCGTACTCATCCGGAGCCAGCGGCAGGTCGCGGCGTCCATGAATCGCGATCTGGTAGTACAGCTGCAACGTTTCCCCATCGATGCGTGCGGCGCACTCCATGATGCGGGCACGGTCAGGCGTTACGTCCGACAAGGCATCCGGTGCCATCTGGGCCAGCGTTATCCGGTGCAGCAGCGCCGCCAGTTCCTGCAGCGCCGCCTCAAACGACAGGCTGCGTGCCTCCATTTGGTCTGCCACCACGATCATCGCCGCGGCATCGCCGGACTCAAGCGCGTCGATGATGGTAAACAAATGGCTTCGGTCTATGGTGCCAAGCATGGCCTGGACCGCGCCCTCAGTGACATTGCCACTCGAATAGGCGATGGCCTGGTCAAGCAGGGAGAGCGCATCGCGCATGCTGCCGCGCGCGCCCTGAGCCACCAGCGCCAGCGCCGCCGCCTCGGCCGGAATCGCTTCTTCGGCCATGACGTTCTTGAGGTAGCCGGCGATCACGCCCGGCGCGAGCTGCTTGAGGTTGAACTGCAGGCAGCGCGACAACACCGTCACCGGAACCTTTTGCGGGTCGGTGGTGGCGAGGATGAACAGGATGTGCGCCGGCGGCTCCTCCAAGGTCTTGAGCATGGCGTTAAACGCATGCGTCGATAGCTGGTGCACCTCGTCGATCATGTAGACCTTGTAGCGACCGGCGCTGGGCGCATAAGCTGCGCGGCTCAGCAGGTCGACCATTTCATCGACGCCGCGATTGGAGGCGGCGTCCATCTCGATGTAATCGATATAACGGCCGGCGTCGATCTGCGTGCAAGCCGAACATACGCCGCATGGATCAGCGGTGATACCCTTTTCGCAGTTGAGCGACTTGGCTAGGATGCGCGCGATGGTGGTCTTGCCGACGCCGCGCGTTCCGGTAAAGAGGTAGGCATGGTGCAGGCGCTGCTGCTCGAGCGCGTGGCTCAGCGCCTTGACCACGTGTTCCTGGCCCACCATGGTGGCAAAATTCTTCGGCCGCCACTTACGGGCGAGGACTTGATAACTCATGGGCTAAATTCTACCGGAGGAACCGTGGCCGGAGATTCAGGCCACGAGCAGGTCGTGGGCCTGAATCCTGTAATCTGTGGCGAGCCTGAACCCCGGCACTTGCGGTGAGTAGCTGTGGCTGCTTCCTTCCGGACCTGACCAGGTTCACCACGCCGCAATGCGGGGAGGCCCGCCACCCCCATTATCGCCCAATTCCCACGACACAGTCTGTCCCCACCTGCAAAATATGTTTCATCGTGTGAATCTGGTGTTTGATGCGGGCGCGGCAGTGCGGTAGTGTCTGAAAACATGCACGGGGCATGCGCAATCGCTTAGCACCTGCTCCCGGAGCCGCGTGCAAGACATAAAACTGAACGAACGCCCCCCAAGGAGAACTGTTTGACCACGAAAAAAGACACCCCCGGTTCTAGCTGGCCCCGTGGAGATTTTTCGCGCGTCCCCTACACGGTTTTTACCGATGCCGACATTTACCACCTGGAAAACGAGCGCATATTCCGCGGACCCGTTTGGAACTACCTTTGCCATGAAATAGAGATCGCAAACGCCGGCGATTTTGTCACTACCTGGGCAGGTGACACCCATATCGTGACGACACGGGCCGCCGACGGTTCGCTGCACGCCTTCGAAAACTCCTGCGCCCACCGCGGCGCCCAATTGGTCAACGCAGTGCGCGGCAACACCGCACGCATCACCTGCGCCTACCACCTGTGGACCTATACGCTCAAGGGTGAGCTCACCGGCGTGCCCCTGTCACAAGGGGTCAAGGGAAAGGGCGGCATGCCCGGACACTTTGACAAAAAAAGTCACGGCTTGAACACGCTGCACATTGCCACCTACGGCGGCCTCGTATTTGGCAGCTTTTCCGAAACACCACCGCCGCTGGACGCCTTCCTCGGTCCACATTCAATGTCGCAAATCGACCGCCTGCTTGTTCAGCGCAAACCCAAAGTGCTGGGTTACCTGCGCCAGCGCATCCCGGGCAACTGGAAGCTCTACAACGAAAACGTGCGCGACCCGTACCACGGCTCGCTGCTGCACCAGTTCCAGGTTTCCTTCGGTCTGCAACAGCCAACCATGCGAGGCGGCATCAAGCTGGACCGGGACCTTAAAAACACCTGGAACCACTCGATACTGAGCGAGCAGGATAAGGACGATCAGGCCGTCGTCGCAAAAGCCTATGAGGGCACTGGCAAATTCAACCCGGACATGAAAATGGCCGACCCTGCCCTCACCCGAGTCCCGCTCGACCTGGGCGACGGCTACAAGACAACCATCCTGTCGATTTTTCCAACACTGATCGTCGCCCAAGTGGACAACACCTACGCCATTCGTCACCTGCGCCCGAAGGGGCCCGACATGGTGGAGTTGCATATAACCTACCTGGGCTTCGAGTCGGATACACCGCAGCAAACCCGGGACAAGCTCCTCACCGCCAACTTGATCGGCCCCGCGGGATACATTTCGCTGGAAGACGGCGAGGCGTTGCGCCTCGTTCAGGGAGGCATCCGGCATCGGCGGCCGGGTGACCACGAAGTGCTCGAGATGGGCGGTGTGGGCCCGATAGAGGACACCGACTACCTCTCCCAAGAGATTTCGATCCGCGGCTTCTGGTCGTTTTATCACCGCATCATGGATCTACCGATGGCGCAGAATGAGGGGACACCGCGATGAGTGACTGGCAAATGGCGGCGCGGGTCGAACAGTTTTTATACGAATACGCAGCCTGCCTTGACGAAGAACGCTTCGACACCTGGGTGGCGATGTTCAACCCCGCCGATTGCGCATACGAGGTACTGTCGCGGGAAAATCGTGATCTTGGCCTTCCCCTGCCGATCATGGGCTGCACCACCCATGGCATGATTCGCGATCGCGTTTCCATGCTGGCTAAAGGCGTGCTGACCTACCGGCGCTACCACCTGCTTCGCCAGATCAGTAACGTGTGGGTCCGCCGCATTGACGCCGGTTCGCTGTTGGTGAACGCGGGGCTGGTTGTGCACCAGTCAAGCGAAGAAGGCGTGTCGTCGCTTTACATGGTCGCGCGCTACGAGGCCCGCCTGATTGACTGCGGTGAAAACTTCCTGAT